>JAMOVU010000118.1 GCA_027067555.1 Candidatus Aminicenantota bacterium
AAATACCGATGTATAATCTTACTAAGACAAAAAATCCGAAGATAAAGCTTAATTTAAAACTCAGAAATGATACTGAATACGATGCTGTGAAGGCAAAGATAAGGGTTCTTACCCCTTCGAGGGATAAGGTTGTGTTTGAGAAAGAGGTGTCGGTTAATATAGGGAAAAAGGATGAGGAGAGCGGAAAGGCGGGTGAAGCTGATATCCCGTTTGAGTTTGATTTTACCGATTCTATGGTAAAAACACTCGGTGTATGGCATACGGAATATGAGCTTTATGATAATGAAGGGAATTTGATTAAGATGAGTGAGGAGAGTGAGAGCGGAAGATTTTCATTGTATAAGACAAGAAATAAATATATCCCTTCGGGAGGGATTGATGCATGGCTTACGATTAAGAATGAGCGGGTATGGTGGGATGAAAAACCCGAGCTAACACTTCATATAAAAAATTACACTGATAAGGAAAAGAGTTTGAATGTCAGATATGAGTATATCCATGATGGTTCCAGACCTTTCGGGAATATAATGGTTCCGGCTCACGGAAGTGTTGAGAAAAAAATAACCTTTGACCATAATAATCGTGTAACAAGATACTGGATGTATCTTACTGATCATCACAATTATTATAAGAGGATATCAAAGGGATTTTTTATAAAGAGACCCGAGACAAAGAGCACGGTAAAAATAGAAGGAGGATATTATCAGAAATACGGGAATCCGATTTCATTTAAGGTGGAGTCGACAAATCAATTAAGCAGAGGGATGAATGTTGGGCTCAGGGTTGATATTGTGAATGAATGTTTCTTCGATGGATGTAATTTTATTAAAACTGTTTATTCGAAAAAGAAAGAGCTGGTGGGAAGAGAGAGTTTTAAGGATTCGGGTTCTTTTATGCCATCCGGGCTTACGCCGGGAAACTACAGATTAAAATTTACCGTGGAAAAACCTGACGGGACAAGAGAAGTAAGATACAGAAGTTTTGAAATTGAAAAAAGTCGAATTATGATAAATATACGCCCCGCCATCTACCCTTTTTATTCATCTTCGGGATGGAAAGCTTTTTTGTTACCGGGGAATGAATATAATATAAAATTCATTCTAAAAAACAGAGGATCCATTGATGTTGAGCATGGCAAGATAAAATTCTCATTGAAAAACATCAGAACAGGAAAGGAAATGTTTCTAAAAGAGATAAAGGACATTAAAATAAAAACGAAGGAAGAGGCGGAGGTTGTAGGAACATTTGTTTACAATCCCGAAATCGGAGAGACATATAAATTTCATTTTACATATGAAGATGAGACATATGATAAACCCGAAGAGATTCCTTATAATGTGAATTATTCTTCCGCGATTTACTGTTCATTAAAAAAAGATAAAAAAGAATATCAGTATCCTGAAAAAGCAAAAATATATGTGGATCTGAGAGGAGCCGGAAAGATTCATGTAATTCTTGAGTCGAATGAACTCGGATTAAAAATTGAAAGAGATGTTGAATTAAATGAAAATAATAATTATTTTTCGGTTGAATCCTTTGATATTCCGTTAATATACGGAGGAGGGGAATTTGCCAGTGTGTTTAATTTAAAAACTCATATCTCCGATGATTTTGGGAATACAGGTGAAGATCGTATCAAAATTATTGCCAGATCATTGAATATATCCGTAAGCGGAGCCTTTGATAAAGAAATTCCACAGGAAGGAAAGAAGATAGGTTTTAAACTTGGTATAAAAAGAGTATCAGGTTTTATTATTCCTCTTCCGGCAACTCTCAGGGTATATTCAAGTGAGCTCGGTATCGATGAAAGCAGGAGCATTAATATCCTGCCTGATGATGAAAATATTTTTGAATATAATATTGATATCCCCGAAGGTATTGGAATGGGGTACAATAAACTAAATTATGAAGTAAAATCAAATAATATTCTCATAAAAGAAGGTTCTTTTATGATTAACATACCTCCCTCTGATATTTTGATAAAGGAGCCGGGGAAAAAGGAGATAAATTCCGGAGAAAAGATAAAATTGGGTTATGAAAACATAGGTGGAAAAAACGGAATATTCGAGATAAAAGGTTATGTTTATGATATAAGAGGAAAGAGGATAAAGGAGTTTTCCCTTACAAAAGAGATAAAAGCGGGAGAGAGCTTTGAGCATGAGGTTGAGATACCGGAAGAGGTATTGGACGGGGAGTATATTGTAGTAAGGAAAGTTACGGAGAAAAACACGAATATCACAAAGAGTGCCTATGATAAGATTATAATAAAAGGGGTTAACCTTTCCTTTAAAACAAAGATAGATAAGAAAAAATATTTTGATAATGAAAAGCCTGAAGGAGAGAGTGATATAAGTTCCGGGCAGGGAAAGATAACCGATGGCAAACTTAAAACAGAGATATACAGAATGGTCAAGGAAAGAGGTAAGTTCCTTTTTAAACCCGGAAGATTCGGTAAAGCGAACAGGATAAAAGGCGGAATAGGTAAAGGGGGAAAACTTTACCTTATAACCGAAGCAGGATTTATCAAATACAACCCTTCGATAAAAGCATTTGATATTTTGAATAAGGATATAACAAACGGTGACAGAGTGTATTTTGATAGCGAAGGTAATATATGGGTAAACAATGGCTGGAACGGAGGGGTGTATAAAAGAGATGTTTCGGGTAATTGGACAAAATACACCACAGCCAACGGATTATTGTCCGATATGGTATATGATATGATAGAGTATGAGGATAGCTCGGGAGCAAAATCAATCTGGTTTGCAACAAATAGCGGGATCTCGGTGTTAAAGAGTGGGAACTGGAGCTCATATAAAACTTCGGACGGATTACCATCGAATTATATATATAAATTCGGAAAGGATGAAGAGGGGAAAATATGGGTTTCGACAGGCGGAGGAGTTGTAAGATTTACCGGAACGAGTTTTGAGGCTCCGTCCGCACCTTTCGGAAACGGAAAACCGTATTTCCATATGACAGACACTACAACCGGAGAGCTATGGTTTATAGTCGGCGGCAAAATTTACAGATACAAGAGCGGAGTATGGAAAGAGTGGAACCTCGATGATATAATGAGCGGAATTCATATATATGAAATGAGAGCTGATGATGATTCGGTGTGGTTTATGGCCGATAAATGGGATAATAACTCATATGTCAGATATATCATAAGATACAAAGATGATTATAATTTTTTCGGAAGTGATACCATATATAAGTTAAATACTGTAAAGAGTATAATTCCTTATGAAGGTGAAGGAATTTATTTTGTAAATTCTTTCGGATATATCGGATATGATGGAAATAGCTGGGTAAGTGAATTCATAGAGATTGACATGGATAAGATACTTGATGATGTGAATTGTTTTGCATTTGACAGAGAGGGAAAACTATGGCTCGGAACAAGAAGCGGTATAAGTATATATGACGGAGAAAAATATGAAAACAGGGTAAAATTTAAGGATGACAATCTTATTGGCGTTGTAAGGGATATGAAAACCGCATCCGATGGTAAGATATACGCTCTTACCGAATCAGAGATAGTGATTTTTGACGGAGACACTGAAAGTAAAATAAATTTATCGGACGAAACAAGGGAAGGAAATCATCTGGAAGTGGATACACTTTCAAGAGTGTGGGTTCTTACAGGGGGAGAAGTTTCATATCTTTCCTATTATGACGGAAGCTGGCATGAGTACGCAGGGGAACTCTATTATACGAGAATGGTGTCTGATAATTCGGGAGGTGTATGGTTTATGGATTCCGAAAGTATTGTTCATGTAAAGAGTGATTTAAGCGAAGAGAGAGTTAATTATCCCACTGGAGTTTATGCATACAATGTGGAAAAGATATTCGTTGATAGTAAAGGTAGATTTTGGCTTATATCTGGTCGTCATTATTTTGCGATGTCCCGTAGTCTTGATTCTAATAAAAAGAAGAAGTATAGAGGCCTTTATCTTTATGACGGAAGCAGCTGGATTGATTATTCATCAAACGAAGGATATCCCGAAGGTGGGGTTTATAATATAACCGAAGCGGGAAACAAAAAAATATTCGTGATAGGTGTTAAGCCTCCTGAGTATCCGTTGTTTTCAAAAGAGAGATTGTTTGATATTTATGAGATAAGAGACGGGAAATTTATAAAGACTGATAGTAATTTTAATATGAGAGAAGCAATAGGATTTATTGAGAACAAAGGTTGTTTTTATGTGAATGTAGGGGAACTTTACGGTGAAACAGGTGTTCTTAAAATATCGGGTGTTCCCGGGCTTTATGAAAAGCTAATGTGGAGTAAGAACTATCCTGTTAATATTAACAGCGGAGGAAGTGTTAGTGTAGAGCATAAAACCGAGACCGAATTTCCTCCCGGGTCCTATGTTATAAGGGGAACTCTTTATTCATCATTGGGTCAGAATCTTTCGGAGAGTGAAGACAGATTCATAGTGAGAGGAAGTGATGTATCTCTTAATCTTTCGAGAGAGGGAGAATATCCTCAATACCTTAAAAAAGGTGATAGTGCGGAGATAAAGTTAAGTTCATTTAATAATACGACGGAGGATAAACAGGGACTCTCTTTGGAAGTGAAAATGGTTTTACCGGACGGAACGGAAGAGAGTGTTGAAAGTAAAAGCATAGATATATTAAAGGGAACCGAATATACGGAGACAATCGGGTTTGATAAAACGGAAAAAGGTATATACAAGATAAAGGCTGAGATAAAGGAGGGAGATAAAGTTCTTTCCGAATCCGAATATCTTATAGAGGTTACCAAGCCTGAGGTTGAAGTTAAAACAATCACCCCCGAATATGCAACAGATGATGAATTTCCCGTGAAGATAAAGTTAAGAAATACGGGTAAAATCCCGGTGAATGTAAATCTTTCGGTGGCTGAAATAAATATTGACGAAAATGTAATATTAAAACCCGGAGAGGAGAAACTGATAGAGGGAAAAGATAAGATATCATCGGATAAAACATATAATCTTGAGATAAGCGGAGATTTGTCCAAGAGTGAGAGTTTTATCGTAAAATACGGATACAGAGAGGTTCTTGATATTAGTGTGGCTCCGGAATACAGAGAGGGAGCCGTAAGTGTGGGATATACCCTTAAAGAGAGTGAAGGTCTGCCTTTCAGGGAAAAGCTATATTTTAAACTATATTCTATCGGCGGAACAACTCCTCTTTATGAGTTTGTAAAAACATATAATGTATATCCCGGAGGAGAGGGGATAAAAGATTCTGTAAGTTTTAATCTTTTACCGGGAAAATATATCTTAAAATATAAAACAGACAGAGGAGCGGAGCAGGAGAGAGAGATAAATGTAATGGCAGCGGGAAAAGGGGTTTTGACATTTACCCCCGCGGCAAACTACCCTGTGGGAGAAACGGAATTTTCCTATAAATTAAAAAATACTGATAGTGTATCTGGAAATATTGGTCTTACGGTATTCGTTAAAAAAGGAGATAAAACGGTTTTCAGTGAAAACAGAAGTTATTATCTTGATTCTGGGAAAGAGAAAACCGATTATTTTACTATCAAAACGGAAGAGAGAGGTGAGTATGAGGTGGAGATAAAAGGTGTAAAGCTTACCAATCCTTTTAAGGGCAAGATTACAGTATTACCAATTGAGGAATATTCGGCGGCAATTTCGGTGGAAGAGATTGAGGGAAGCAGAATTCCGATAAAAGTTAATTTGAATAATAGCGGCTTCAGTGAATTTAACGGAACAATTGTGGCACAAATGGGAGAAAGAAGGATAACCGAAGATTTGAAAGTTGCGGGAAACAGTGCGGATACTGCGACCTATTATATTGATACCGAGGGGCTAATGAGCGGAGAATACACGGTTAATGTCATTGTTTTCAATGAAAAAGGGGAAAAAATAGCTGAGAAGAGTGTAAAAGTAAGGGTAAAAGGTCCTCAGATAGAGATATCGGATTTTCCGGAAGATCTTGAGATAAAAGCGGGAGGCTATGCAAAGGTTCCGCTTAAAGTTGAAAACAATGGTAATCACCGCGGAAGCGCCACACTTAGAGTAAGAGCTTTTGACATTCTTGACAGTGAGTTTGAATTAACCCTTGAAGCAGGAGAAGAGAAAGAGATTGACGGTATATATATAGATGTTCCCGAAGGAGTAAGTGAAGGGATATATCCTTTTAAATACGAACTGAAAGGGGAAGGAGTTGAAGGAGGCTATAAAGCGGGAAAATATGATTTTAAAGTGAAAGGGATTAAATTCGATGTTGAAACCTCTCTGGATAAGGATCTTTACAGTGTAGGAGATAAAGCGATACTTACTCTGCGAGTGAATTCGAATATGGAGAGTGAATCAGAGTTTAAAGCTATTGTAAATTGGGGAGAGTTCAGTGAGGAGAAGTATTTCAAATTAAATGGCACTGAAGCGGATTTAACCTTTGAGATACCAATAGATACTGTGAGAGAGGGAAAACTTTTTTACGGAATATATTATAAAGAGGGAAAAGGGATATATCTTAATGACCTCTATTTGAATATATCGGGAGCTGTGAGTGTTGTTCTTGACAAACAGGTATATAACCCGGGAGATAATATAAGGGCTGATTTCACACTGAAAGAGCCGGGAAAACTGACAGCAGAAGCATTCGGAGAGAGAAAGAGTTTTACGGGGACAAGCGGCTCACTGACATTTACAGTGCCGGATGAAACTCTCGGAGGAACATATGCCATAAGCTGGAGCTATGAACCTTCGGGAGAAAACGGAGAGCTTAGGAGCGGTTCAAAGAGCTTTGATGTTGCGGGACTTGTCGTGAAAACCGCGGAGGTTATTCTTGATAAAGATAAATATCAACCGTCCGATACAGTGAAATCAAGTTATAAATTTGAATCCAACAGGGATGTATCGTTAGAGCTCAGAACATGGATAGAGAAACCTTCGGGAGAATGGGAATGGACAGGAGGAAAAGAGATAACCTTAAAGAGTGAAGGACAGAGTGAAGCTGAGATGGAATCAAGATTTGAGACAAAAGAAGCCGGGGTGCATAAGTTGATATACGGAGTTTACAGAGGAGATGAGCTTGTGGTATCGGGAACTGTCTCCTTTATGTGCGGAGATTCTTTCCTTATGGGCGTCAAAGCGGAGAAAAGGGAATATAAGGGAGCTGATAAGGATGTGAAAGTTAGTATTGAGTATTTCGGAAAAGGCTCGGGAGAATTATCACTTTATCTTGATGATGATAAGATGGAAAAGACCCCTGTGTTTAAAGGTAATGTGAATATGGACGGATACGGAGTGAAAGAGGTCATAATATCAAAGACAAAGATAAAAGGGGGAAAACACAAACTTAAAGCTGTATTAAAACAATCGGGATTAATCTCTGTGAAAGAGAGCGAGTTTTCTTACGGAACCGAGCTTTGCGATTTAAGTGTAAGCTATTCATCCGTTGAAAGGGAGGGATTAAGATACAAATACAGAGTGGAGGTTATGAACAGTGGTAAGAGGGTATCGGGAGCAACGAGTCTTGTTTTCAGAGTTGACGGAGTCGAGATTTCGAGAAAATCGGTAAAATCATTAAATAGCGGAGAGAGTGTTAACTATGAATTCGAGTGGAATGGAATCGGAAAAGCGGGTGATAGGAAGATGGAATTTGAGGTTGACCCTGATGATAGTGTGAAAGAGTATAATGAAGATAATAATAGCCTTGAATTTACCGAGAATATCCCGGCTGTATTTTACAGGATGGAGGTTGAGCCCGAAGAATGGAGTGCGAATACCGAGGTTATGATAACGGGAAGATTGATAAATAATAATAACAAAGAGATAAGTCTTAAAGCTATTACAAAAGTGATTAATGATTCGACGGAGGAAGTGGTTTTTGTTAAAGAGAGAGAGGTTAAACTTCCGGCGTTTAACAGCACTGTGTTTACTGAGACATTTAATACGGGAGTTTATCCTGCGGGAGGTTATAGAGTTGAGCAGAGTATAACCGGAGATGAAACAGAGCTTGAAGATAGCAGATATATCATATTGAAAGAGAGCAAATCCTTAAGCGCAGAGCTTGAGCTTTTGCCGAACAAAATCGGAGCTGGTATTGACAGTGTGGTAAAACTGAAGATAAAACTTAAAAACACCGGAAACACCCCGATTGAAGATGAAATTGTAAAAATTATCATGGAGAATAAGGAATCGGGAGAAATTGTTAAGAGTGATGAGATTAAAGTATCGCTTGGAATTTCCGAGGAAAAAGAGGTGGAAAAGACGGAGAGTCTGAATCTTGAACCCGGTGTGTATGAGGTAAAGATGGAATATCAGGGAAAAGAGATAGTATCGATGGAACTTGAGGTGATAAAAGTTATAAAAGGTGAAACAGGGATATCCGTAGTACCGAAAGTACTGTTAATGAACTTTTCCGAATTTATGTGTATTAATTCCAGAACATTCATAAAGAAAATCCTGAGAAGCGGAAAACTGGATTATGAAGATAGCCGTGATATAATGGATAGTTATTTAAAGTATGAGAAAGGGGAAAACACTATTAACATTATGTTTGATAATATTGGGATGATGGATTTGAATGATGAGATAAGAGAAAGAGTATTCAGAGGAGAGGGATTGATAATGATAGCAAGCAGAGCAGGAGAACTGAGAGAATTAAAGGATATGTTCGGGGTAAGATTAATGAGAGTTCCTGTGAAAAAGAGGGAAAGATTTTTTAAGATAATTGAGGGAAGTGAGAAAGGAAAGTATCAGCTGAATAAAAACTCAAGACTGATGTTAAAGATAATTTCAGGGGATGTAAAAGTATTGGCAAAGAGTGTAAAATACGGGTATCCTGTTATTACCGAACGAAAATACGGAAAGGGGAGAGTTGTTGTAATCTCCCATCCTCTTATACTCAAAAGCGGGATGAGAAAATTTTCAAATTTTGTATTATGGTTAATAAACAGATTGAATGCTGAGATTTATACTGAATCCGGATTGGAAAGGATAATTCCGATTGATATAAACATAATAAATCAGACGGATGAAGAGAGAGAGATCGGTGTAAAAGTTATATTCCCATACGGAGTGAAAGGATTCGGATATAACCCGAAACCTGCGAACTATAAAAAAAATGGGGGAAATCTATTCTCAAGTGGTTTCTTTTTTGACAATAACTGCAACAAAAAAGAGGATGAAAAAATCAATCCGGAATGGAAACTGAAATTGGGAGCAGGTGAAGAGAAGAGAATAAGGTACTGGCTCGGAATAGAAGACAGGATAGGAGTTTATAAAGTGAAGACTGAAATAAAGGAAGGTGATAATAGTGTATTCGAAAAGGAACTTACATTTGAAATAACCGAGCAGGTAATTGATAGAATTAACAGAGTCATAAGGGAACTTGAGAATCTGGATATTGCCGGACCTGATTTAAGATATGTTAAACGGGCTGAGAGATACCTTAAAAGGATAAGAGATAGAAGGGAATTTATCGGTGAATATTTAAAGAGCTTTATGAATTTAAGTGATGCGATAAAAGCAGGAAAAATGCTGGGAAAAGTTAATAGTGTTGATATCGGGGATATAAGAAGAGAGATAGGTGATTTGATAATTGTCTATGCAAGAAAAAACTACGAATTTCTGAAAGATTTG
This sequence comes from Candidatus Aminicenantota bacterium, assembly GCA_027067555.1. Taxonomy (GTDB): domain Bacteria; phylum Acidobacteriota; class Aminicenantia; order JAMOAD01; family JAMOAD01; genus JALXDT01. Next base: position 9,612 of record JAMOVU010000118.1, read on the forward strand.
CCATCTTTTGATAGAAATTTTTTCATAAAGGGTAATATGATGAAGAAGAACAGAGGGGCAGGAAAATCAGAGTGGAGATGATGCAATACGAGCGAGATAAAAAATGAAATTGAGCGAAAAGTTTGGAAACAGGAAGGGCGGCGGAGATTTCCCTCCGCCGCCTCCTTATATCTTCATGTTCAAGTCTTTTTTTGCAAAAACAAAGCAATTTTGTTAATATTTTTTTATGAAAATTTACGGAAGAATAATTCACACAGGGCAAAAACGACAGGAACTGCAATAATAAATAAAATGAAAGAAAGCAAACACTATGGAGCTTTTTGTGCGAATGTCGGAGGATAAAAATGATTGAAAGGTTAAGATTCATGAATAAAATGGGATTTCCTGTAATATTAATTACATATGTTTTATTATCACTTTCGTGTGTAAGCTCTGTTAAATATTATAAAACAGCCGAAGAATTAAGAACAAAGAAGGAATATGTCAAAGCCATAGAATATTATATGGAAGCCATGCGAAGGGAGCCGAAAGAAACAAGGTACCGCTTAAGACTGATGGAAGTAATGATGGAAGCTTCCAATTATTATTACAGGCAGGCTAAAAAAAGTGAGAAAGAGGGGAAATATGAGCTCGCTTTAGTGGAGTTAAACAGGGCTCTTGAGTATAATCCCTATAATCAAATTATTGTTTCGGAAAAGAAAAGATTGTTAAAAATGATTTCAAAGGAAAAAAAGAAAAATGAGAAGACGGAGATTGAAAAACTAAAAATAAAAACATCGGTTGCCAGAAGTGAGCAAAGCAGATGGGAAAACAATGAAAGGGTAAATCTTAAGTTCATAAAACCGGTGAAATTAAGCGAAATAATAAAAGCTGTCGGGAAAGCCGGCGGAATGAATGTTCTGTTTGATTCGGATTTCAGAGACAGTAAACTAAAGATAACACTTAAAAACATTACTCTTAAAAAAGCACTTGAAAGAATTTGTATGATAAAAAAACTTTTTTATAAAAGATTGGACAGGAGGACTCTTTTGATAATCCCTGATACCGCATCAAAAAGGAAATTGTATGATAAGCAAATTCTTAAAAATTTTTATCTTTCGAATATAAAGGCAGATGAATGCGCAAAACTTGTGTCAAATGTGTGCAGGATAAAAAATATTTTTGTTAACAAGGGATTGAATATGATAACCGTAAGGGAAACTCCCGAAAAAGTGGCACTTGTTGAAAAACTGGTAAATTTTTATGATAAAAGAAAAGCTGAAGTTATGATTAAAGTGGAAATAATGGAGGTAAACAGGGATAAATTAAAAGAATACGGGGTGGAATTAAGTCAGTATCAGATATCACAGGGAATGGTTTCATCTTCGGAGAATGGGACTATAAGAGGAAATAGATTCTTTTATCTTGATTCCTCGGATTTTAGCTTCACAATTCCCACTATATTATATAAACTTCTGGAAAATGACGGTGAATCAAGAATCATAGCAGAACCCCAGGTCAGAGGAGAAGACGGGGAGAAGATTGAGATTAAATTGGGAGATAAGGTACCGGTTCCAAGGACAAGTTTTGTTCCTTTTGCTACCGGCGGTGTAAATCAACAGCCAATAACATCTTTTGATCTTCTTGATGTTGGGATAGGAATCAATATTATTCCCCATATTCATCACAACGGGGAGGTAACTCTTGATTTAAGCTTCAGGTTAAGCTTTATAACAAGTCCTGGGTCAAGCACAATACCTCCCACAATAGGGAATAGATATGTAAAGACAAAGATAAGGCTAAGGGACGGAGAAACGGGTGTAATGGCAGGTCTCATAAGAAACTCAGAAAGGACAAATATTAAGGGCATCCCCGGATTAAACAGAATCCCTCTGCTGAGAAACATATTTTCAAAAAATAAAAAACAGGTTACCCAGACAGATATAATCTTAAGCATAACTCCTTACATAATAAAAATGCCGGATATCTCAGAAGAGGATTTAAGACCATTGAAAACCGGTACGGAGAGTAAAATATATTATGAAAAAGAGAGTAAAAAATGAAGAATAATTATATGGCCTTATTTATTGTTTTTGTTGCGGTAATAGGAATTTACAGCGGATGTAAAAGAGTTCCCTTTTTTGCAAAGGAAGGAGCCACGCTAATTTTAAGCTCCAATAAAACTTATATTAAAACGAAAAATGATTATGCTATTATAACTGTAATAGGATTTGATTCTCAGGGCGGAGCTTTGCATGATCACACAACAGTGTATCTATTAACTTCATTGGGAGTGCTGGAACCATCGGGATTAGAGTTGCTCAACGGAAAAGGCACTGTAATCTTTTCATCATCCGAGAGCGGAGTTGCAAAAATATACGCAAGATCAGGGAGTGTTATGTCGGAACCCATAGAGATAAAAGTGGGAAGAGCAGCTCTTGAATCTTTAAGCATATCAGCAAATCCTTCGTATTTTGAAGCGGGGGGAGGAACTTCAAAAATAGAAGTTATGGCATTTGATAAAGATGGGAATCTTTTATCAGGAATCCCCGTTGTTTTATCTGTCTCAGGAAGCGGCTCCTTAAAAAAAGGAGGATTACAATATACTGATAATAAAGGGAAAATTACGGATTATCTTACAGTTGAGAAAACTTCTTCAGTAAAAGCCACTTCGGGTTCCGTTGAAGCTGCTGTTGAAGTAAAAGTTGAAGAGGAAAAAGAGAATAATCCGCCTGTTGCAGGATGGACATATTCACCCCAAAATCCTTATTATGAAGAAACAATATATTTTAACGGAAGCTCAAGCAGTGATTCCGACGGTTATATCGTCTCTTATGAATGGGATTTCGGAGACGGTTCGAGCGGAAGAGGGGTGAAGATATCACATAAATATACATGGAATGGTTCGGAAGAAGAAAAAACCTTTAGTGTTACGCTAAAAGTTATTGATGACAAAGGAGCTTCGGATGTTGAGGTTAAAAATATAACAATAAAAAAACGGTGAACGGAGAATTAATAACTTTATCTATTTAATATAATGGGGTGAAGATGACCAAAAGGATTGAACAAAGACTAAAAATCATAAAATTACCAATTATAATCCGCTATCTTTACGAGTTACGAAAAACATTTAAGAAGCCTCCGAGCCAAGAGCTTCCAAGCCTCAGGGGGCAGCCTTTTGGGCAATCAAGCTAAAAAAGCCCAACAGCTTTCTAAAAGCCTCGGAGCTAAGATACTGATGAAAGGTTAAGAGAAAAATGAGAGATATTAATAAATATGAAGTTTTTAAAAAATCACACAAACTTGTTTTAAAAATATACGAGATAACAAAGAATTTTCCGAAAGAAGAATTATACGGATTAACATTACAGATGAGGCGAGCATCATATTCAATCCCGATGAATTTAAAGGAAGGTGGAGGAGGAAGTGAGAAGGAGTTTTGGAAATATGTAAGGATAGCATATTGAAGGTGGAAGAATTATTGTATCAAATAGTGTTATGTAAGGATTTAGGATATATAAGAGAGAAAGAATATAAAGAGTTAGATGAAGCTGCGGAAGAAACACGAAGGATATGTTATATTCATTAATTCAAAAAGGAAAGAACAAATGACAAAAAAAGCTCCGAGGCTTAGAGGCTCTGAGCTTTTGGCTTTTATAGGAGATTACGCTTTATTAAACCAACTCTTACACTAAAGTTTGCTCCAAGGTTTGGGAACAAATAGTTTTTCATAAAGATTTATTGCAAATCTGTCTGTCATTCCTGCGATAAAGTCTATCACTCTTGTTTTAACAGAATCCTCTTCAGGATATTTTTCTATGTATTTTTCAGGATCTTCCATTATATAATAATATAAATCTTTTAATACTTTCATAATCTTGGCTTTCTCAGCCTCATGTTCCTCTTTTTTATACACTTTTTTTATCAGAAAATCTCTGAGTTCCATTGTTGCCGAATAAATTGTATCGCTCATTCTTATGTAATCATAATCATGCTTTTTCGTAGTAAAAATAATATCCCTTACCATTGTGTTTATTCTCTCTCTTCTCGTTTTTCCTAAAGTGTTGTTTAAAACTTCAGGAATTTCATCTTCACTTATAAGTCCAGCTCTTAATGCATCATCAAGATCATGGTTAACATAGGCAACAATATCAGAGTATCTTATTATCTGCCCTTCAAGGGTAAACGGCATTTTTTCTGGAAGAAAAACTTCTCCGAATCCTTTTGAATGTTTTAATATGCCGTCTCTAACTTCATGGGTAAGGTTAAGTCCTTTTCCTTCATTCTCAAGCTTATCCACAACTCTTAGACTATGCTCATAGTGTCTGAAACCTGTCTCTGAAAGTTCATTAAGAACCTGCTCTCCAAAATGTCCGAAAGGAGTGTGGCCAAGGTCATGTCCCAAAGCTATAGCCTCGGTAAGACTTTCGTTGAGATGCAGAGCCATCGCAATTGTCCTTCCGATTTGAGAAACTTCAAGCGTATGGGTAAGCCTTGTTCTGTAATGATCACCTGTGGGCGATATGAATACTTGTGTTTTATGCTTTAATCTTCTGAATGATTTTGAGTGTATAATTCTATCTCTATCCCTTTGAAAGGGAGGCCTTATATCATCCTTTTCTTCAGGATGGGGCCTCCCTTTGCTTTGAGCGTTCTTTGTCGCTTTGGGATGAAGATACTTTTCCTCTATCTCTTCTATCTCTTCTCTTATATTCATTCTTCTTCGAGTGCTTTTAGAACATTTATTGAAATCCTCTGATTTATTTTTCTCGCATCTTCAAGATATTTACTTGCTTCTGAAATAAGGTTCTTCTTAAATTCTCCATCATTAATAGAGGGTAGGTTAATCTTTACATTAAGAAAAGCACCTTCTGCAGCTGCCCTTCCGAGCCATCCAGCAACACCGGCATCTGATATTGAATTTTTATTACCGATTTCAGAAACTCTTTCAGCCAATTGAAGAGCAATAACTGATGTTTTTAAAATATTGAGAGGAATTTCAGCAGCATACTTTGCTGCTTCTTCAAGAGCCTTTGCTCTTTCCGCCTTTTCTTCTTCTGTCTTCTTAGGTAATTTTCTCGCTGCCATGAATTTGTTGAAAGCATTTGTATCTTCGTCAATAAGTTTTATAAATTCATCTTTAACACTCTGAGCTTTTTCTCCGAGTGAAATAAATTCATTCCTATAATCTTCATACCCTTTTTTATTATACGAAAGAGATGCTACCATGGAAGATAAGGCTGACGAAAGTGCTCCCGCTATTGCAGAAACACTCCCTCCTCCCGGAGCAGGTGAGTCAATTGATACTTCATCAACAAAGTCTTTTACTGTGAGATTTGTTAAAAGACTTTCAGAACTATCTTTTGCTATAATGTATTCAATAATTTTTTCATCAGCTTTAAATGGGGCAACTGAGTTAAGGCCCAATGATTTTATAGCAATATCAATAATCTCTTTTTCCGGTACTCCTGTTGTTTTCCCCTGCTTTTTAAGATAATATTTCCCTGCTTCATAAATTGCCTCTTTAGGAATAAGTCCTACGACTTCACTTCCTGTAACCAAAAGTCCCAATTTCTCAGCCTGTGCTCTCACTTCCTCATATACTTTCCAGAGTGGAGTTATTTTATAGTTTAGAAGATTAATTGAAATTTGAGCAATTCCATACTCATCAATATACCAGCCAATTGCCCTGACAGCCTTCAATGTTCCCGGAACTCTCAATGATTTTCCGTTTGAATCCTTTACTACTTTCCCATTTGCATCTCTCTTTAATCTTCCATTTTCCCTTATATTAAGTGCAATTTCATTGGCAAGTTTTTTATCCTTTGTATTAAGATTCACATTGTAAGCAATTAAAAATTCTCTTGCTCCTATTATTGTAGCTCCAGTTTTGGCAATTTTATCATTATATTCGTCTGGACCGAAATCCGGTTTCAATTCCTTTAGTTTTTCAGGCAACGCCTCATATTCTCCCTTCCTTACATAGGATAAACTTTTTCTTTCAGGCGTAGTAGCAGCCTCTTCGTAAAGGTAAACCGGTATATTTAATTCTTTTCCGACTCTCTCACCTAATTCTCTTGCTATCTGCACACAATCTTCCATTGTAACACCTTCAAGTGGTACAAAAGGGACAACATCTGTTGCACCCAATCTTGGGTGCTCACCTTTATGCTCTCTCATATCAATTATTTCCGAGGCTCTTTTAATTGCCCTGAAGGCAGCTTCCTTTATACTTTCGGGATCACCAACAAAGGTAAATACTGTTCTGTTTGTGGCTTCTCCCGGATCAATATCAAGTAATTTCACTCCTTTGACCGATTCAATTGCTTTTTTGATTTCATCAAGTTTTCCTTTATCTCTTCCTTCCGAAAAATTTGGGACACACTCAACAAGTTTTGCCATATTACCCTCCTGTATTTAAAATTTTAAAATCTAATATACAATATTAGAAAGATTAGTTCAAGCTTAAAACAGTCCTCTGTACATCCCACCATCTATTAGGATGGTTTCACCATTTATATATCCTGCTTTATCTGATGACAAAAATGCAACTAAATCTCCAAATTCCTCTGGTTTTCCTATTCTTTTTGTGGGAATGTTTTTGGAAAGTTCTTTTAATAAAATATCAAAGTTTTTACCTTCTCTTTTTTCCCTGTCCTTTAAAAGTTCTATTACTCTTTCTGTCATTATGTATCCGGGAGCTACTACATTTGCTGTAATATTAAGTTCGGAAATTTCATTGATTAATGTTTTTATAAAAGCAACAACCCCAACTCTTGATACATTCGAAAGTGCTATTGTAGGGATTGGCTGTTTTACTGAAATTGAAGTGGAGGCAATTATTCTTCCCCATTTTTGTTTTTTCATATATGGTAAAAATGTATATATTAGCTTTATAGTACTCATTAGGTTTAATTGTATAGCCTTTTCATACTCATCAGGGCTAAAATCAAGTGCTTTTCCTGAGGGGGGGCCACCTGCATTAGTAAATAATATATGAATTGTTCCGTATTTTGAAATTACATTTTTTTCAAAATTTTTTATATCATCTATTGATGTAACATTACATTGAAAAGGTAAAACCTCAGTATTGAATTTATCTTTGATTTCTTGCGCTGTGTTTTCAATTCTTTCCTTGCTTCTTGAGCATATTGCCAGATTCACTCCCTCTCTTGCCAGAGACTCAGCAACAGCTTTTCCGAGACCCTTACTTGCAGCAGTTATAACTGCAACCTTCCCTTTTAATCCTAATTCCATTTTTTTGTAAAAAAAAAGGGGGAGATTTCTCTCCCCCTTATATTTGAATTTTCAGCTATTATACGATTCCGTATGCAAGCATTGCTTTTGCAACTTTAAGGAATCCTGCAATGTTAGCACCATAGAGATAGTTTCCAGGTTTTCCGTATGCTTCGGCAGCTTCGAGAGAAGCTTTATGAATACTCTTCATGATATTGTGAAGTTTGCTGTCAACTTCTTCTCTTGTCCACTGAAGTCTGAGACTATTCTGACTCATTTCAAGACCGGAGACTGCAACACCACCTGCGTTTGCTGCCTTTGCAGGGCCATAGAGAACATTATTTTCAAGGTAAATATTAATAGCATCAAGTGTTGAAGGCATATTTGCACCTTCGGATACGCAGATAACTCCATTCTTAACCAATGCCTCTGCATGTTCACCTTTGATTTCATTCTGGGTTGCTGAAGGAAGGGCTACATCGGCTTTAATTCCCTGTTCTTTTACCACATCCCAGACACTCTTACCATCATAGTAATCAACTCCGAATTTCTCCGCATACTCTTTTACTCTTCCTCTCTTTACATTTTTGAGCTCCATAAGGAAGTCCCATTTTTCTCCTTTAACTCCGTCCATATCCACTACTGTACCTGAGGAGTCGGAAATTGTGATTACTTTACCACCCAACTCATTGATTTTCTGAATTGTGTACTGAGCAACATTACCGGATCCGCTAACCAATACTGTTTTTCCTGAAAAATCCATTCCTCTTGTTGCGAGCATTTCTGCTGCGAAGTAAACATTCCCATAACCAGTGGCTTCAGGCCTGATTAAGCTTCCGCCCCATTCATAGGCTTTACCTGTTAAAACACCGCCGGAATGTTCATTCGTAATTTTTTTGTACATTCCCAAAAGATAACCGATTTCTCTTCCGCCAACACCAATGTCACCGGCAGGAACATCTGTGTTGGGGCCAACATGTCTGAAAAGCTCTCTCATGAAGGAATAGCAGAATCTCATAACTTCTGCGTCTGATTTTCCTTTGGGATCAAAATCAGAGCCTCCCTTTGCTCCTCCCATTGGAAGAGTGGTAAGAGAGTTTTTGAAAATCTGTTCAAAACCCAAGAATTTAATAATTCCTTCATAAACTGTAGGATGAAATCTTAGTCCACCCTTGTAAGGACCGAGAGCATTGTTGAACTCAATTCTCATACCTCTGTTTACATGTACATTACCCTGATCATCTTCCCATGGAACTCTGAAGATAATTTGTCTGTCAGGCTCTACTATTCTTTCATAAATTTTAGCCTTGACAAATTCGGGGTGTTTGTCAACTGTGGGTTCCAATGTTGTTAGAACCTCTTCAACTGCCTGATGAAATTCAGGCTGTGCAGGATTTTTCTCCTTAACTTTTGCAATTACCTCTTTGATAAGAGACATATTATACCTCCTTTTAATATTAATTTTTTCCCACTAAATTTTATCTTTTCTTGAATTTTAATGTTCATTAACAATTATATCATTTTAAAACTTAAAGTCAATATTTTAACAAAAAGAATCAAATTTACTTAATCATTGAGTATAGATTATCCCTTTTCAATCCAAGATAAAAGAAATTTTTCTGAAGTATAAAAGTAATTAATATTTTATTTTCCAATAATTTCCAGTTCCTCCCATATTTTCAATGATATTTAGAGATGTTACATGGGTTTGAAGATTCATATTATACATCATTCTAAACATATTCTGTTTTGCCTGAAATTCTCTTTGTCTTTCAAGTAAAGATTTTTTTCTTGAACCTGATCTGTATTTTTTAGAGTTATTAATATTATTGATGATATTTTGTCCGATTCGATAACCTGTTTGAACCCCCCTGTTGAAAGAATTATTTGCAGGTGAATAACCTGTTTGCTGTCTATAGCTTACAATAAATTGTTGCTTTTGTGCTAATGTCATATTATTCCAATTCCTTTCTATCAAAGTCCACAAAATATCTCCGGAAGAGATAATCTTTTTTTTGTCTATGGGAAGGCTCTGAAACTTTGATATCAGATCATTTTTTATTGCTTCTCTTAAATCATATGTGAAATTAGTATTATTACCCTGAAGATATTGCATAAACATTAAATAATTAATGAATCCATCAATATCTTTTTGAGTAAGAATAAGTCCTGAATTTTTATCATAGGCGAGAATTTTAACATGTTTCTTCATAATTTGAAAAAATGCAGGTTGTTTATCTGCTGGTAGTTTTTGAAATGCAAAGTAAAATTGGTTGAAAAGATAGGTCCTTGAAACTCCTAACTTAATAGGGTCTGAAATTTTATATAATGCCTGCATTGAATTGTTTATTTTTTCAATCTGTGAAATTTCATTTTGTGGGACTTGATTAAAACCATTTATCTCCGCTATTTTTAAAAAATCCCTCTCTTGAGAGGTAATTTTTTCCCCGACAATAAATTCAAGAAACTTTACAAGAGCTGAAAAGTGTTTTTCTGTGAATTTATAACCATCCTTTTGAGCCAATATTTTCCCTTTGTTTAAATTAGAAGTAAAAGATTTCTTTTGTTTTTGAAAACCCTGATTTTGAATTTTTTTATAATAGGTGAGAACAGCTCCGCTTGAATCTTGAAGAGAAATTGCTTTGCCATTAAAAAATACAACTCTGTAACATGTAAGAACTCCGTTTCCACTATCTTTAAAGCATAAACTTCCGTTTTGATATCCCCATTGTCCTGTGCTGACTTTACTATTGTACTTAAAAGAATAGGTGAAATTACTATTTAAGACGAATTCAACTCCATAATTTTGATTAACCCATAGATATGTAAGATCATCAACTTTTTGGGGATAATAACTTGTTTGAGCTATAAGTATTGTAGTTGAAAAAATAGTAAGGATGATAAAAAACTTGATTATCTTATTCTTATTCATAAGACCTCCTTTAATAAAAAGATATATCATAAGAAAATTTTTTTCAACCCATTTTTTTATAAGAGGAGGATTTCCCTTTTATGTTTTTTGGTAATTACAAGTGAAGGAATTTTTCTATATTACAAATTCTTTTCTCTGAAATTTTTTATATAATTTTCAACTGAAACAGAACTTTCTTTATTATTTATTTCCTTGAGAAAATTACTGAGAAGTTCCTCTTTATTTTCTGTACTCAATGAATTTGAAGATAAAAGATTATTTATCGTAGAAAAATATCTAAACATTATCTGGCTTGCTTTGCTGTTTTTTTCAGCTCCTAATTTTTCAGTTAATTTATCGGTGGTTTCAAGAAAATTTTTTAATTCATTGCCACCGAGTTTTTCAGAGATATTGTTTACAGCGTCCATGAAATTATTTATTACCCCTGTTAGACCATTTTTATTTAACTTGTTAATACTTGTAAATAGAGATGAGAATGTTTCTGCATTGCCAAAAGTAAGATATTCTGCTGTTTTGAAAAAATTAATAGCTCTTGAACTTGTTAATTGATTGTTCAATAAAAACATTGCGGTTTTAAAACCATTAATTACATTATTATTTTTTGTCGATTTTGCAAAACTGTATATTTTATTAATTTGAGAGCCCATTTTGGAAATTGTGTTTAGAGAACTTTGCTGCTCTAAAATTTCAGAAATATTTTCCGATAATAAATTACTGTTTGAATTTAATTGAGAATTATTGATTAGAGGTGAAAAATCGTAAGAGTTTATAGATGAGATAATACTCATCTTTATCACCTCCTTGAATATATCGGACAATTTATATAAAACTTTACACTATTTTATAAAAAAGTGCAAGTTTTTTTAAAAATTTCTTTATTATTAATACTTATAAAGAGAAGTCTTTTTTAAAAGCTGAACAGCTGAGCAGCTTTTTTTTATTTTTCATCTTGTATCACCTTAAAAAAATTAACCCATAGATATTCATATAATAAAATTTCACAATCAAATTTTAATTTAATCCAATAATTCTTTTCTGTTTCTAAGCAATTCATCATCAATTTGGTGCAGAGCTGTTGCCTATCAAGGCTGTTTTTGTTTTACTACAACAGATATAGTTCTACAGATAGTCTGAGTTTGTTATCTTCTACCACTTTTTATAGAGATACTGGATGCAGCGTTTCTTAAATATATTAAGATTTTGATGCTTTTATTCTCACTTATTCATTTTTTTTGAAGTATGATTGTACTTTATCTGATTTCTTATCATTTTTTCTGTGGAAAACGGAGCTTTCCCACCACCTAAATATTTATGAAACCATTCTAAGTGAGCATTATAGTAAACTGGCATTGATTTTATGTAATTGGGCCAATGCCCGTCATTTTTAAAAATTATCAGAGCTGAGGGAACATTCATTGATTGAAGATCTGTAAAAAACTGAAGGCTCTGGGTGTATGGGACTCTGTAATCCCTTTCACCGGTTATCACTAAGCAAGGAGTTTTGAAATTTTTAACATAATTTGAGGGTGAAAATTTTTTGTAAAGTTCAGGGTTTTCCCATGGGGCCCCTTTCATTTCCCATTCGGGGAACCATAACTCTTCGGTTGCTCCGTGCATTGACCTCAGGTCATAAACTCCCATCATAGCCACCATTGCCTTGAATCTGTCTGTATGTCCTTCAAGCCACATTATTGCGTATCCTCCCCATGACCATCCCATAGCACCCATTCTACTTTTATCAACATAGGGTAGGGTGGAAAGATAATCCGTCACTTTTTCTATGTCTTCCATAACTTTTCCACCCCAATCTCCTGATATAGCCTCAACAAACTTCTGACCATATCCCGGAGAACCATGGGGATTTGCATAAGCTACAATATATCCAGAGCCCGGATAAATCTGCCAATCTCCTCTGAATGAATCAGACCACATCTGCTGAGGTCCTCCGTGGATATTAAGGATGAGAGGATATTTCTTATTGGAATCAAAATTATGGGGCTTAATTATAAACAAATGAATATTTGCTCCGTCAGCCCCCTTTACCCAGTGCTCCTCCACTGGTCTTATGTCATAGTTTTTAACTATATTATCATTAAAGGTTGTAAGCTTTATTGCTCTTTTACCTATTCTGTATCTGTATATCTCAACAGGCTCGCTTACGGAGGTTCTTGTTAGGATTATGCTTTTCCCATCAGGTGTTATTTCAAACTCTCTCAATGCCTTTAAATCTACAATCTTTTTTATCTTGTTTGTTTTTAGATTTACTCTGTAAAGCGGGTAATGAGCTTTTTCTTCAACCTTAAAATAAATATATTTTGAATCGGGAGACCAGACAAAATCATCAATCCAGTTATCAATTCCCTTTGATAAAATCTTTTTTTCACCTGTCTTCCTGTTATATAGAGCAAGTCTGAAAAGATCTGATTCGTAGCCCGGGATTTTTTGCATCAGATAAGCTATGTATTTACCGTCAGGAGAATACTTCGGATGGCCGTCAAATGCTTTATTATCACATGTTATGCATTTTAATTTTTTTGTTTTAAGATTTAAAAGGAAAATATCATTATTAGTTGATCTTGAGAGATCTTTGTCAAAATTACTTACAACACAAAGCTCATTTTTATCCGGGGAAATTGCAAATCCCTTATCTCCAGAAAGTGAAAATGGAGGGAAATCATGCTTACCGGGAGTAAGATCTTCAAATTTCCTTGTTTTTAAGTTGTATGTAATTATGTGTGTATACTTCCAATCTCTGTAAAATGTCCAATGCCTGTAAAGAAGAGATGTTGCATAATGAGCCTGAACAGGACCTTTGGAAAGTTTATCCGATAGCTTTTTATTACATTTTGCATCAGCACCGCATTCTGGGTATACCGACGATGTAAAAACTATAAAATTATTATTCAAAAACTCGGGACTTGAAATTCCCGGAGAAAATTCCATGACCCTTTCTGCCTCTCCGCCATATATATTTATTTTATAGAGTTTTTGTCCCTTCTCCCTGGCGCTTAAAAAGTAAATATACTTACCGTCTGAAGACCAGAATGGTGAATAATCACTTTTTTTATTATAAGTGAGTCTTTTAACTTCCGAAGTTTTTAAATTTAGCAGATATATATCACTGTTTTTCTCAGCTTTTTTAAGATTATAGGATGTTAAAGTAAAAGCAAGAAAATTTCCATCAGGGGATAAGGCTAAATTCCCAATTGATTTAAGCTTATAAAGTTCAAATAAAGTAAAAGGCTTTTTGGATTGGACAGGTTTGGCAAAAGATATGAAGACAATTAATAGAAAAACAAAAATTGATACCACTCTTTTTTTCATCTTTCCTCCTTAAATTGAAAACAATACCTATTTTCAAAAAAATAATTAATTAATTCCGCCCTTTTCCACATTAGAATCAAGTTTAATTATCTCTTCCTGATTCTGTTTGCTTCCCTCTGCTTTTTTCTTTTTTCTTCTTCTTTCCTTTTTTTGAATGGGTTTTCCTGTATAATAATTAAGAAAATCCTTTATTGCATCGGATTTTGCTGATTGTTTTAATTTCCTTAAGGCTTTAGCTTCAATCTGTCTGATTCTTTCTCTTGTAACATTAAAATATTGTCCGACCTCTTCCAGAGTATGCTCAGTGGCTCCCTGAAGTCCGAATCTCATTCTAAGAACATTCGCTTCTCTATCCGTTAAAGTTTTTAAAAGTTCGTCAATCTTTTCACTTAAGCTGCTGTGAACGACTGTTTCCGAAGGTGGTGCATCCTTTTCATTCGCAATAAAATCACCAAGATGAGAGTTTTCTTCTTCTCCTATTGGAGTTTCCAGAGAGACAGGATCTTGGGATATCTTCATTATCTTTCTTACTTTTTCAACAGGAATTTCCATCTCTTCGGCTATCTCTTCAGGCTTGGGATCTCTTCCTTTCTCCTGTAAAAGTCTCCTTGCTGTCCTATTCATTCGATTTATTGTCTCAATCATATGAACCGGTATTCTTATCGTTCTTGCCTGGTCTGCTATGGCTCTTGTAATAGATTGCCTTATCCACCATGTTGCATAAGTTGAAAATTTATAACCTTTTTTATATTCAAATTTTTTAACAGCTTTCATAAGTCCTATATTACCTTCCTGAATCAAATCCAAAAATTGGAGACCCTGGTTTGTATATTTTTTAGCTATTGAGACAACAAGTCTTAAATTTGACTCAACTAATTTTCTTTTTGCAGCTTCAAGGTCCCTTTGAGCCGTTCGTACAATTTCAAGAGATTTTTTAGCTTGAGCTAATGTGGTACCTTCCTCTTTTTCAAATTCTTTAAGTTTTTTCTTCAAATCCTTTTTTTGAAGATTTAATCTCTTAATTTCCTCTTTATCCTTTTCATTCTTTATTTTTTCTTCTATTTCCTTTATTTGATTTTCAAGTTTTCCAAGTTCCCGTGCTTTCTTTTTAAGTAGGTTAATAAGTCTGTTAATCGTATTCATGTTTAGATTAAGGCTGCTAAAAATTTTTGATGCTTTTAAAAATAGCCTTTCAATTTCTTTCTTATTTTCTCCCTTATTCCCTTCCCTGAGCAATTTTTCAAGCTTTTCCCTTATATTGTCAATTTCATATGTTTTTTCTAAAAAGTCTTTCTGCTGCTCTTCAATTTTTTTCTCTTCGCTTTTTTGATCATCAATTTTTCCCCCTTCCTCCTCATCATCAGTTATAAACTCTATTACCTTTGAATATGTTAATTCCCCATTTAAAATTTCCTCTCTAATTTTTGCGATTTCTTTCATCACTATTAGAGATCTGGAAAGCCCCCTGATTATCTTATCTCTTGATTTTTCAATTCTTTTTGCAATGACAACTTCTCCCTCTCTTGTCAAAAGTGGAGTATCTCCCATTTCTTTTAAATAAAGTTTAACAGGGTCAACTTCTCCCTCACTAACCATAATTTTTTCACCCTTTTGAGTTTTACCTTCAAGATCAATATCACCTTCACTCTTTTCAAGAGAATCAAACCCCTCAATATCCACTCCATTATCATTAAAAACACTTTCAATGGCTTTATATTCATTTTCCTGAGTTGGATCTACTATTTCGGATAATTCATCATAAAAAATGTATCCCCTTGTTTTCCCTTTTTCAAGGAGTTTTTTTAATTCCTTAAGTTTTGCCTTTGATTTTACTATTTTTTTTACCTCATCGGATATAAAAATTTTATCTTCCATTAAAAAACCTCCTCTATGTTTAATTTATCAAGTGTTTGTATAAGCTTCATTTTTTCACTGAGTATTCTATTAAATTCGCTCTTGTCAGCAATTTTTTCTTTTTCTTTCAAAATAGTATTTAAATTCCTTATTCTATTCTTTAGAAACATTGATTTTAATTCTTTTAAAGCAGAGTAAAAGTCTTGCTCATTGTAAATTTCCTCTTTATCGAAAATTATAAAAAAAAGTATCTTAAGTTCATCTTCTGATAATAACTTATTCAATGCTTCATCAATTGAATCCTCATTTATCTCCTTACTCTTTAACAAAGCTCTTGTTATTTGAGGGTACTTTAAATGTTCAAAATATTCCTCTTTGAAATCTTTAAGAAAAGGTTTTAGTGATTTGAAACTATTATCATAAATGAATTTTATTATAATCCTTTCAAAAAGTTCTATTTCAAATTCTTCAAAAGTTTTTCTTTCTTCATTCTTTTTAGTTTTATACTTATATTTGGAAATAGTGTCTCTTAAATACTGTTGTGAAATTTCTAAGATTGTAGAGGCCTCATTTATATATTCATCTAAAAAAATAGGGTCATCTATTTTTGAAAGAATTTCACCTATCAAGGATAAAGCTCTTTTCTTTTTTACAGGATCCTTAATTTTTCTGTCTCCAAGGTAAAATCTTACCGGAGTTATTGTTTGAGAAAGTCTCTTTTCAAATTCCTCAATTCCATACTTTTTTATAAAATCATCCGGATCCAGACCTTTTTCACCTCTAAAAATTTCAATATAAAGACCTGCTTCAAAAAGAATCGGAAGAGACCTTTTTATTGCATTTAAGCCCGCTTCATCAAAATCATAAAATATCACAACTTTATCTGTGAACTTTTTCAAAAGAAAAGCCTGTTCGTGGGTTAGGGAAGTGCCTAAAGATGCAACCGCATTTTTTATTCCCTGCTGATAAATTGATATTAAATCAAAATATCCCTCAACTAAAATTGCAAATCCTTTTTCTCTTATATGTTTTTTTGTAACATTTAGTCCATATAGCGAAGCTCTTTTTCTGTAAACAGGTGTATCGGGTGAGTTTTTATACTTTGGGTTATCTCCATCTTTTATTGCTCTTCCACCAAATCCTAAAACTCTATCCGAAATACTTAGAATGGGAATTATAATTCTTCCTTTCATAAAAGGAATAATAGAATCATTCTTTTTCACAAAATTTCCGCTTCTTATAAGGACATTAAGGGGATACTTTGATGTAATCTCTTTTATAAGATTTATATTTAAAGGTGAAAAGCCAAGCTTGAACTCTTCTATAGTCTGCTTTGAAAATCCTCTTTTTTCAATTAAATAATTGGAAGCTTCTTTCCCAATCTCAGTAAAAAGAAGCTTATGATAAAATTCAAGAAGTTCTTTATTTAGCTTGTAGATATCAGTTTCTATTTTAGAGCCTTTAAATTTTTTTTCCGGGAGTTTTATGTTGTACTCTTTTGCAAGATATTCTATTGCTTCCCCGAAAGATAGTTTTTCAATTTCCATTATAAAAGTTATAACATCACCTCCCTTTCCACACCCAAAGCAGTGAAACAACTTTTTATCAGGATCAACATGAAAGGATGGCGTTTTCTCATTGTGAAAAGGGCAGAGACCTACAAAAGTTCTCCCGCTTTTCCTTAGATTGGTATATTTACTTACCACCTCTATAAAATCAATTTTTTCTTTTATTAAATCAACAGAATTCATTTCTCTCCGTAAAAAAAGACAATACAATATAGGCTTTTTTCAATTTTTGTCAATACTTAATGTTTGTTAAAAAAAGAAAAAACCTCCCTGTTTTCTCTTACATTCATCCCAGCGTTCAATAAGATAATATTTTTCCTTTTCAAATATTCTCGTAATATTTTCAAGATATTCTTCAGAATCTTTAGTGTCCATGTTTATAGTCTTATTCACATAAGAAAGCACCCTTGAATGATAAAATGGGATAAGGGATTCCATGAGCTTTTCTCTATCAATAACATTATTCCTATAAGCCACTGCATAATTGAAAATTATTCTCGACCATAGCCATGATGGATAATAGAATTTTGAAGCTCTTTCAATGTCTAAAAGTTTTTCAACTTCATTTTTTTCTGCGATTGGTAGAATTTCATCCCAAATATCTTTGAATTTTTTGTAGCCGTTTTTAAAACTTTTTAACAAATTTTCAATATTAACCTTTATTTCAGGAGGTTCTCCGTTTATTCCGAGTCCAAACCCATATATGCTGCTGGGTTTACTTTCAAAAGTGTCTTTCCAGAAATATTCAAAGTCAATCATGAGATCAAAAAGGGTTGAAACAACTTCGATGAACATTTTTGAAAGATGTTTTGAGGGGTCTTTTACTCTGTGAATTTTCGGACTTCCTAAAAATGCCTGAGATACATTAAATCTTCTTGCAATTGCAATTGTGGTCATCCAGATGTCAATTCCAAAATTTGAAGTCTTTTCATTCCAGAGTTTTTCAGATAAAAAGGCTCTCGCAAGTTTTCCGGAAAATCCGAAATCTCCTCCGATTGGTTGCCTAACCCTAAGCCCGAAAAGTGTTCTTAGCATAGGGTAGGAGATGTGGTTTGTGATAGTTCCATCGTATTTGTGTCTGACATATATGGGAGTGATATAGTCCACTCCGGCAAAAAGAGGCTCTCCCAGATATCTGACCCATTGAGGAGTGATGCTTTTTAAATCAGCATCCACCACAATAACAGCTTTTGCATTAAGCTCTACCGCAGCTCTGAAAAGATTCATTAAGTTATTTCCCTTGCCTTTAACACCTTCCGGAGTTGAAATGTAAACTTTTGGAATTCTCGTGGGAGTGTTTAAAAAAGCATCCATGGTACCATCGGGCGAATTGTTGTCAACATTGATTATTACCGACTTTTTGTCAGGGAAATACTCTTCAAGGCCTCTGCTGACAATATCGGTAGGGTAGGCTATGTTGTCAGCTTCATTGTAAGAGGGAATGCCAACAATAAGCTCAGCTTCTTTTACATTTTGTGGATTTTTAATTATAGAATTCAAGCTTAACCTCCTGTATATAAATTATATTTTTTTTCATCTGTGATACTCAATTCCTTTTATTAAAGTCATTGCTCTATATATTTGTTCTAAAAGAACTATTCTTGCAATATAATTTGAAAATGTCATTCTGGAAAGAGATAGTTTGAAATTAGCTCTTTGCTTAATCTCATCTGATACCCCTGAAAAACTCCCGACAACAAAACTTATTCTTTTTGAAAGATTTATCTTTTCATTTAAAAACTTGGAAAAATCAAAAGAATCAAATTCCTTTCCCTTTTCATCCAATAAAATTAAAAAATCATCTTTTGAAACAGCTTTTAATATATTTTTTCCTTCTTCTTTTAAAAGCTTATCTTCCGTATAATTTTTAGTCGTTTTTTGAATTAAATGAATTTTAAAAGGTATTATTCTCCCGATTTTATCTTCATAATCTTTCTCAAGGTTATCCAAAGCTTTAAACTTATTTTTTCCAACCCATATAGTTCTAATTTTTTCCATTTTCCTTCAAAAGGCCGTATTTTTTCAGATGGTTATACACACTTTTCCTCGTTATTCCCAAGATTTGGGACATTTTCGTTCTGTTCCCTCCGGTTAATCTAAATATTTCCAAAAAATATTTTTTCTTAAGCTCTTCAAAAGATAAAAGATTTTTAACATTTTCCTTTATGAACTCTTCCTCAGAGAAAAAACTGTTTAATTCACCTGAAAATTTTAATAAATCATTATCTTTACTTTCTATAAAAGATTTTTCCACCATATTAAAAAGTTCCCTAATATTCCCTTTAAATTCATACTGTTTTAGAAAAGAGAGGAAATCTTCTGAAAATCTCTTTCTTTTATTAAACCTTTTATTTAATTCTTTTAATTTTAAATTTGCAAGGGGAATTATCTCATCTTTTCTTTCCCTTAACGGAGGAATCAAAATAAGCTTTGAATTTAAGTAATAAAACAATGATTCTGATATTGAGTTCTTTAATTTTGAGAAATCTTTAATTGTAGTTGATATAATTATAGCCCCTCTAAAAATACTTTTTTTTTCGCTTCCCAAGGGGATGTATTCACCTGTTTCAAGTAAATTTAGTAATGGTGATTGAAGATTGGGGGGTAAAAGCTCTACTGAAGAAAGATATATAGTCTTAGCAGAATCTAAAATTCCTTTTTTATCCTCAACAGCTCCTGTAAAAGCTCCTTTTACATGGCCGAATAATATTGAATAGCCAATTTCCTTATCAATATTCCCTGAATTTATATGATAAAAGGATTCATCATTTTCTTTCCATATTAAATTATGATAAAGAAGAGCTAATGTTCTTTTACCAGTCCCTCCTTCTCCCATAAAAAATAGATTACTTTTTACTCGGGACAATTGTTCTAATGTAGTAATGATTTTCTTTATTTTAATATCTTTAAAGATTAAGTTCTTGGAGAGAGATTTGATTATCATCCTTTTCCCAAAGTTCTTCTAAATTATAGTATTCTCTCGTTTTTGTTAAAAACAGATGAACTATAATTGAATTATAATCAAGGAGAATCCATTCTGACAATTCTTTCCCGGATATACTCAAAGGTCTTGTTTTAAATGATTTCTTCACCTTCCTCTCAATTTCATCTGAAATAGCTGCAAGCTGCCTCGTTGAATTACCTGAAGCTATTACTATTGTGTCTGTAACAGATGTAAGAGGAGTTACATCAAGAATTTTAATATTTTCTCCTTTTTTGTCCAGAATAATTTCACAAATAAGTTTTAGCATTTGTTCATCGGTTTTTTCCAAAATTTTCCTCCTTGTAAAGATTCTCTTTATTTATTAAATCATATACAGTTTTCGGTACAAGATACCTGATACTTAACCCCTTCATAATCATTTTTCTTATCTCCGTTGAAGATATATCTAAAATAGTAGAATCTATCAAAATGTTTATTTTCCCGATGTTATTAGCTTTTTCTCTCTTTATCACGCTATATTTTAAGTTAATTCTATCTGCTAATTCCTTTACCTGAGAAAATTTCGTACCCGGTCTTACAGCTATTATATGATTGTACTCATTAAGCAGGTCTTTCCATTTTTTCCATGTTTCAACCTTTAAAAAAGAATCTGAACCCATCAAAAAAAATATCTCTTTTTCAGGGTGTATTTTTGAAAATTCCTTTAAAGTATCAATGGTATAAGATTTTCCGCTTCTTTTTGATTCAATTTCTGAGATTTCGAAGTATTCATTATTATTTATAGCAATATTTAACATTTTAACTCTTAATTTATAGTCTGAAACTTTAAATTTGTACTTATGGGGTAGGGTATAGGTGGGAACAAAAAAGACTTTCTCAAGCCCGAATATTTCCCTTGATATTTCCGCAAATCTCAGATGACCAAAATGAATGGGATCAAAACTTCCTCCATAGATACCTATTTTGTTAACTTTCTCCATTTTCAACAGAGTCCTTTAATTCTTTCATTTTAGAGTATAGATATTCAAGTAAGGGTTTAATACCCTCACTCTTAAGGGCTGAAATTTTAAACAATTGCAGGTTTTCCTTATTGCAGTATTCCACAAATTTTTTTATATCATCTTTTTCTTCATGAATCAAATCAATTTTATTCAGGACAATTACCTTTGGTTTTTGGAACAAAATCTCGGAATATTTTTTTACCTCATTTAAAAGCACTATTAATTGCTCTAAAGGTTTTCTTCCAGAATAAGGATTACCATCAATCATAAAAAGTAAAATCCTTGTTCTTTCAATATGTTTTAAAAATCTTAAACCAAGTCCGGCACCCTCTGCAGCCCCTTCTATTATTCCCGGAATATCAGCAATTATAAATGTTCTATATCCATCCAATTCCACAACACCAGGGTGGGGAGTAAGAGTAGTGAAAGGGTATTCCGCAATTTCTGGCTTTGCTCTTGAAACTTTGGATATAAATGTTGATTTTCCTGCATTCGGAAAACCCACAAGGCCAACATCAGCTATTGTTTTAAGCTCTAAAAGAAGCTCTTTTTCCTCCCCGGGCTTTCCTTCTTCACTTATTCTTGGTGCTCTTCTCGTAGGTGTTTTGAAAGCTGCATTTCCTCTTCCTCCTTTTCCCCCTTTTGCAGCTAAGTATTTCATTCCTGGTTCTGAAAAATCAAACAAAATTTCCCCTGTTTCTGGATCTTTAACAACTGTGCCTACAGGCACCTTTATTATAGTATCTTCTCCTCTCTTACCATGTTTATTAGAGCCTTCTCCATGAGCTCCATTTTTTGCTTTTATAATAGGTTTATATCTTAAATGTATAAGATGATCTACATTAAGGTCGCTTACAAAGTATATTGAGCCGCCATCTCCACCATTTCCTCCGGATGGCCCTCCTCTCGGGACATACTTTTCCCGTCTGAAAGCAATACAACCATTTCCGCCTTTTCCGGCTTTTAGAAAAACTTTAACCGAATCAATAAACATTAATTGGATTCGGGGATAATTTCCACTGTTTTTTTACCTTTTCTTGTGTAATAGTGGACTCTTCCCCTCACCAATGCAAAGAGGGTATCATCTCCTCCTCTTCCCACATTTTTCCCGGGAGCTATTTTTGTTCCTCTCTGTCTTACTATTATTGCTCCCGCATTTATTATCTGGTTTCCATAAGCTTTTACACCAAGTCTCTTTGCTATTGAATCTCTACCGTTTTTTGCTGATCCTCCGGACTTTTTATGAGCCATTTTATGCCTCCACCTCTATCTTTTTAATTTTTACAAAAGAGTATGTTTGCCTGTGTCCTATTTTTTTCTTATAACCTTTTTTGGCTTTTTTCTTAAAAACTATTATTTTTTTATCTTTTTTGTCTTCAACCTTTTCCCCTAATATTTTTACATTGTCAAGAAAAGGGGTGCCAACCAACTTTTCCTTTTCAGTATCTAAAAAGAGAACTTTTTCA
>JAMOVU010000119.1 GCA_027067555.1 Candidatus Aminicenantota bacterium
TTCTTACCCATCCCAATGGATCATTTCAGGAATCCCATAGAGGCGATCAAGCAAAAACATTAACCTCATGGCTCAATTCCCTAAAACCTAATCAAAAAGAGACTTGGAAAGGGGAATCTAAGTTAGGCAACGCAATAATTACTGTTGATTCTAATCAGCTTTAATAGAGATATTCTTTGTCATAAATGAACACCCATGTGCCGAGATCTTTTGGGATCGCCTTTGTCCTGTTTAGTTTTTTAAAAATGAGTAGAATTTGTGTATTTTATGGCACGAAATGGAGAAATTCAACGGGGAGAAAATGGATGTCCTTTTATCATGAAGGATCTTAAATTCCCCTCTTTTCTAAAGAGGGGTTAGGGGAGATTTAAAAAAAATGAGGGCTAAGTAGTGGGTGTCATTTTGTTTATATTTGTTTTGAGACCTATTGAAAAAATTACATCTGTTAGTATCTTATGGATTATATTACATAAATATAAGAGGTAATAAATATGACCAAAGATTATGATGTTATAATAGAAAAGGATTCTGATGGCTTTTATATTGCTACTGTTCCTGAGATTCCCGGATGTCACACTCAAGCTAAATCACTTGATGAATTGATGAGCAGAACAAAAGAAGTTATTGAATTATGCTTGGAAGTAAAAAATGATGTGACATCTCCTAAGAAATTTATAAGCCTAAGATAAAGATAAAAGGACATCCATTTTATTATCTTTTTGAAAATCCTTTCTGCTCTGACCAGAAGAGAGGAGGCTTTACTTTCCAATTCGATTTATCTGAACAAAGCGCCAACGGATTGGCGGTCCGCTGGACGATTTGCTCTGCTTTACAATATCTCATATTAACGCTTCTAATCCCTTGCGTTCCATAATATCTAGCAATTTACGAGCTGCCCCTGTTGGTTTCTTATGACCTTGCTCCCACTTTTGCACTGTAGAGGGACTGATGTTAAATAGACTTGCTAATGCAGCTTGGCTTAATTTAAATTTCTTTCTTATAGAAATAATCTTTTCTGGTGGATACTCTTTAACCTCTGGGAGACAAAGCTTCTCAATATTTTTCATGGTTATATTATCCACCAAGCCACTTCTATTGAGATCTTTTACTGTATTCATTATTGATTTTGCTATTGACTCTCTCATACCTACACCTCTATAAAATCACCATTTTTAATGGCTATCCTCATTTGTTTGGATGTTAATCCGAGAAGTATTTTAGAAAATTCTTTAAATGCCTGAAGCTCTTTTTTTGATAAAGAAGATTTTTCATTTTTTGCGAATCCATGTATAAAAATTGCCCTATCTCCTTTTTTAAAACAAATTATCACTCTTGCACTGCCCCTTTTACCTTTTCCCAGAAATCGAATTCGTTTCTTGTAAAGATGACTCCCCAAACTAGCTTCATACTTTCCTTTTTGTAATTCATCTAAGGCCTCTTTCAATGCTTCCTTAGGCAATTGTTGCTTGGATATCCACTTTGCAAAAGTTTTTGTCAGTAATTTGAACATATATCATGTATATCACTTAGTGATATATTTGGCAATGCCTTGTTTGACCTTAAAATATTTAGCATAAGTGGACAGGCCTTACCTTCCAAAAGGAAGAAACTTGAAATCTCCCCTAACCCCTCTTTAAAAAAGAGGGGAATCAACATTCTTCTTTCATAAAGTTGGGAAAGTTAAGAAAAAGAGAAAAAATCAGCTTTAATAGAGATATTCTTTGTCATGAATAAAAACCCATGTGCCGGGATCTTTGGGGGTTGCCTTTGTCCAGTTATGTTTTTTGGAGGGAATTGGATGGCTCCAGTAAAAGAACCA
>JAMOVU010000120.1 GCA_027067555.1 Candidatus Aminicenantota bacterium
AAAGGAATATAACAAAACACATGTCAAAAGAGGACGGAACAGAACTTAAAAATGAGCTTTCAAATATAAAAAACTCTAAAACATTCGATGAGGCTATGATGAGATTTGAAAAAGCTCTTATAAAACAGAAAGACTCTTATAAAAGTTTCATCGCTTATGTGTGGCAGAGAAGACAGAGATATTTGAACTTTATAAAGTATCCCGAGAGAATAAGAAAATATATCTATACAACCAATGTGGCTGAGAATTTTAACAGAAGAATTGAACAAATTAGAGTCAGGCTTTCGGGTTATTTTCAGAGTGAGGAGGTCTTGGGAGTTAATATAATTCTACAGATTAAAAGACTTAAGGAGAATAAATGGAAATCTCCTCAGCCGATGTTTAAGGCTTGTGAGTATGAGTTATTGCAACTTCACAGGCTCAGGTTCGGGAGTATGAAGCTTGATGACAGTATCAAAGATGCTATTTCCGAGATGAATAATTATGATTCCGATAAAAAAAATCTAAACCTTAGGAGTGCTTAATATGATGGCATTTTTATTATTCTTATCCTTTTTCATATTGTATATTTTTTACTCATACACAACTTTCTTGACAAGTGCCCGGAGCTTTTTTAGAACCGTGCGGAAGATTAATATTTTTTGCAGGTTCAGAGCGTTCTTCTGCCAAATCTTTTTTTATCTCGTGGATATAGCGTATAAGGATTAAGAGTTTGATTATTCTTAATCGTTGTTCAATCAAGTTTTGATAATCCACTCCCTTACCCTCTACTTCTATTCTACATTATTTTAAAACACTCTCATTTTATCAATTCTTCTTTATCTCTTTTCTAATCTCCTTTACCTCCTTTTCTCTCAAGCCTGTTACTTCGGAAATAAATTTTTCATCCAATCCTCTCATCAACATATTCTTTGCAACCATTTTTTTATCCTCATAGATCCCTTTCTCTATCCCTTTCTCTATCCCTTCTTGTATTCCCTCCATCTTTCCTTCTTCATATAATCTTTTTGCTAAACTCGGCATTTTTTCACCTCCCGGTATTTTTTTCTCTTTTATTATTTCCTCTAATTTCTTATACTCTATATCCTTCGTCCACATTATATATCTGAAAAAAAATATTAATTGCTCCTCATCCTTTATATACCCTATCTTTTTCCATAAATCAAACACCCTCTTCACTGCTTCCATGTCATTATCAAAGGCTCCCTTCATTAATAAAAGAGAACTCAGAAGATAAATATTCTCTTACTACTTCTTTCTTAAACGCTTCCGAGTATCTTTTTATTATTCTCTTCCTCATACTCATCCTCGCGTCTCCTTTTTTCTTTTCTCTCTTAATGATACCATTTTTTCTTTAGCTTTTAGCATATTTTTTTGTAAACCTTTTTTAGGACAACTCACCTCGAAGCCCAAAGCCAAAAGCCTCCGAGCCATTTTAAAAGCCAAGAGCATAGAGCTTCGGAGCTCAAAATATTTAAGGCAGCTTTTTGGGCATAAAGCTAACGAAGCCGTTAAGCTTTCGCAGTTATGAAGCTTAAAGCAGCTTTCTCTTGAATCGTGCCGGTTTATGCTTACGGCTTTTCCGATTTCATATATATAGCGAATAAAGATTAACAGTTTAATTAATTTTAGTCTTTGTTTAATACTTTTAATCATTTTTAATTCATAACTCAGCATTCATCATTCATCATTCATCATTCATCATTCATAATTAATTCTACCCAGCACCAATTTTATTATTTCGTTTATTATCATCCTTAAAAGTTTTTCTTAAAATAAGCATTATGGATTTATAAATTGGTGCAGGATCTCCACTCGT
>JAMOVU010000121.1 GCA_027067555.1 Candidatus Aminicenantota bacterium
ATAAATAGATTACAAATGCTTACATTCTACTCCCAATCTTAATTTTTAACCAAAAAAAGACACCCTTTGCATGTATAATGGTTTATGTTACTAATCATTAACAATAAAAGGATGTCTCATAAACATATTACACCAATCTCACAAAATGAGATAGCGGTACTTTTGCGTACCGGAACAAAGCAAAAAGATATCGCAAAAATAATAGGAGTTACTCCAAGTGCAATCTCTCAAGAGATTGCGAGAAATAAAGATGAAGATGGAATATACAGAGCCGATATAGCCAAGAAAAAGAAAAAACAAAGAAGAATTAAAGCTAATCAAAGATTTAGAAAAATAGATAATAATGTATGGTTAAAAAGATATATAAATCACAAAATCAGTAAAAAATATTGGTCACCTGAACAGATAAGCGGGAGATTAAAAATAGAGTACCCTGATAATAAAAGTAAATGGATTGGTAAAGATAGTATCTATAAATACATCTATTCTCAAAGAAAAGATTTAGTTAAATACTTACATTGCACAAAAGGTAAATACCGCAGAAGATATGGCACCAGAATACGTGAAAAAGCTAGAGAACAAGCCAAAATTAAAAGAATTGATACCAGACCTAGTGTTGTAGAAGAGCGTAGTAGAATTGGAGATTGGGAGGGAGATACCATTGTCGGTAAAGATAAAAATTCAAGATTAATAACTAATGTTGAAAGAAAGAGTGGATTTGCTTTTATAGACAAAATTAATTTTACAAAAGCAAATATTATACATTCTAAATTAAAAAAAAGATTTGATAAATTATCTAACAGTAAGAAACATACTTACACCTATGATAATGGAAAAGAAATAGGTTGGGATGATGAATGGTTAGAGAGCAAAATTAAAATGGATGTTTATAGGGCTTATCCTTATCACTCTTGGGAAAGAGGGACTAATGAAAACTTTAATGGACTTGTTAGATTCTTCTTTCCAAAAGGAACCAGTTTTGTTAATATATCAGAAGAAGAGGTTTTAAAGGTTGAAAAACTTTTAAATGATCGACCTCGTAAAAGATTAAACTATTGTACTCCCAGGGAAGTGTTTAATGGAAGAAATTTTGAAAAATTTTCCAATTTATTTAATTAAGATTTGAGATAGAATTTAAGTATCTTACATATCTTTTGCAAACCATATCTGTAAAGTTAAAATAAACATGATATAATAAAGATATGAATATAAAATATTTACTCAAAAAAAAGAGATTTTATGCGGTTTGCTGTGTTGCTCTGGCAATCAGTTTTGTTGGTTTTTTTTCTCCGAAGTTCATAGCAAAAAACGAACAAATTCCAACTTTTGCCATGCCACCTCATATTGAGAAAAAAACCACTAACCCAAAACCCGTAAAAATCTGGGAACCTCCAAAAATGGAAAAAATGAAAACCAATGGCTGTGTTGCCGATGGACTTCTTAGTGGTTACAACAAAACCAGCAAAGACATAAGCGTTGTCAAAAAAAGTAACTGTTATTATCTATCACGTGCCATTGAAACATGGCTTGAGGCTCCTGATTTTCAAAAAGCGCAAAAAATTATGGACAAAATCGGCAGAGATGATGTGCTATATGGAATGTTTATCGCCGAAGCGATAAATAAAAAAGAAAAATACCTGTATTATAAAGAAAACCGTCGTTTTGATTTTAGTAAAATGTGCAAAAAAAAACAGCAAAAATTTCTGGGGCGAACACACTTGCAAACCTTCCTTTGATAAAGAAGAATACCGTGCCTATGTTTCACAAATAACTCATGAAGCGATGGATATGGGAATTAGAGTATTTTTA
>JAMOVU010000122.1 GCA_027067555.1 Candidatus Aminicenantota bacterium
ATTGACCATTCTATCCATAGAATTTTACGGCTTTTACAGCTAAACTTATTTGAAAGACGCAATTTTATCGAATTGTTTAAACCAAAACCACCGCAACCTATTGGAAATAAACAACTTTTGTTGTTTTGAAATCTATGCAACAGCAGTGATCTCAGGATAGAGCCTTAAACCCTCTGCCCCAAACCTAAGCTCCAGCATAGATCTAATGGCAAAGAGGATTCCTTGTTGGATGCCTTTTTCGATCCCCTGTTCTATGCCGGCCTTTAGGCCCTCTTCATACCCTTCTTTTTTTATTATCTCATAAGCTGCTGACTCTATCATTATGTCTCGCCTCCTTTTTATCAATCTTAACGGAAAACTCTCTGATACAAGACCTCCCAATATGGCCATGCCTGTCAAAAGATCACTCTTGGCCTGTATTGAAAACGGCCCCTCATAAATCCTTCTATCTGCCTCATCAATGTATTTCTCTCCGCCCTTCATCAAGGGAATAAAGGGCATTAAACACGGAATGTCCATCTCCATGATCTCTGAGGCATCAAACTCTGCTATCTTTACTAACCGAAACTCATAACGGACCTCTTCATCTTGATATACGTTAAATGAACTTGAGCTTGGAGACAAAAGTATCAGAAGCGAGATGACTGGAAGTTTCTCTTCAAGAAGATGACGACATCTGTATTCCAAAAGCCTTATAGTAAGCCTCATCAGGAAACATGGCCTTGGCCATGAAGGCAGTTTCAAGGGCTTTCTGGTATTGGCCATTGGCTGAGTAGTTAGAAGTTAAAAAATAGTATTTAAAAAATGGATGTAAAATGGATGTCGTTTACCACACCAATTTGTTGCCAACAGATACGAATCAAATAATGGATGAAATGAAGAATCTTTTTAAGTTTTTGACATCTTCTCAGCCTGTAATTATAATGTAATTATTATTAAATTCTAAGTTAGGAGAGATTTATGAGAGCATCTATCATAAAAATCGGGAATTCACGGGGATTGCGTCTTCCAAAACCAATAATTGAACAATGTGGCTTTCAAGATGAAGTAGAGCTTGAAGTTCGTAATAATGAAGTAATTATTAGACCTGTTAAGCAGCCTCGTTGTAATTGGGCAGAAGCATTTAAAACAATGGCTGAAAGAGGAGATGACAACTTAATAGAACTTCCAAATAGCAAGTGGGATGAGGAAGAGTGGGAATGGAAGTAAAACGTTTTGACGTATTTTTAATAAATCTTGATCCCACTGTTGGTCATGAAATAAAAAAGACTCGTCCTTGTTTGGTAATATCTCCTGATGAAATGAATCAATATATTTCCACTATAATTATAGCTCCTATGACAACTAAAGGCAGGAATTATCCTACTAGAGTTAAATGCACTTTTCGAGGCAAAAGGGGCCAAATTGTTTTAGATCAAATAAGAACAATTGATAAAAACAGACTGGTAAAGAAACTTGGCAAAGTAAACAAGAAGACCCAGATGAAGGTGCTCCAAGTTTTACAAGAAATGTTTAGCTTATAAGCCCAATTAATAAAAATAGTAGTTATTTAGCGGCTGATTTTTAGTCGAATATAAATTCAAAGAATAATTATTAAAAAACAAAAAATTAAAAAACTAATCAAAAATGGAGTCCTTACTTGTACATGACTTTTATTTCATCCAGATTCTTAGCAACCTTTATTGTTTCAACAATCGCCTCAAGAAGATCAGGGTCTTTTATCTTTTTTATCTCAGGATAGAGCCTTAAACCCTCTGCCCCAAACCTAAGCTCCAGCATAGACCTAATGGCAAAGAGGA
>JAMOVU010000123.1 GCA_027067555.1 Candidatus Aminicenantota bacterium
GGAAGTATATATGTTTGTGAGCTTTTTTTAGAAGAATGCAAAGACTTTAAAGATGTGTTTAGGAAGAAATAGTTTTTGTCCGAAGGTAGGAAATTAAACAGCCCCTTTACAAATATGTTATAATACAATACTAAAATTTTTAATATTCTCATTAAAGGTGATAAATGAATATTTATATTGTAAGACATGGTTCAACAGAATGGAATGAGAAGGATCTGGTGCAGGGAAATATTGATATTGAACTTTCGGAAAGGGGGAGAACTGAGGTTGAAAAAACAGCGGAATTTTTAAAAAATATTGAATTCAAAAGAATTTTCTCAAGTGAAATGAAAAGGGCTTTTCATACTGCGGAAATCATTAATAAAAACCGAAACCTTGAAATAACAACAGTGAAAGAATTAAATGAGCTTGATTGCGGTGATTGGGAAGGACTTACAATGCAGCAAATCAGAGAGGAGAGAGCTGATGAGTATTCAAAACTAAAAGAAAATCCTGAGTACAAAATCCCCGGAGGAGAATCATTTATGGATGTCGTAAGAAGGTTTAAAGTCGGATGGGAAAAGGTAATGCAAATGAGCAATGGTGAGGATTTTCTCTTTATTACTCATATAGTAATAACAAGAGCCTTTCTTTTTACAAACCTTGGGATACCTTACGAAAGCGTAAGATCTTTTATCATTAACAATGCTTCTTTTACACATTTTGAATTTGATAATGGGAGATATTTTTTAAAACTCTGGAATTACAGGCCTTACGAAAATGGAATATATTAAAAGAAAAATAGAGACAATTGTAAGTGAATATGTAAAAAAAGAGTTTGGGGAGGATTATCCCGTAAGATTTTTAAATCCTCCAAAAATTTCAATGGGAGATCTTACTCTCTCTTCAGCTTTTGAGATAGGGAAAAAGCTGAGAAAAAATCCGAGAGAGATAGCGGAAAAATTTAAGTCAGTCCTTGAAAAATTGGAAGAAGTGGAGAAAATTGAAATAGCAGGTCCCGGATACATAAACTTTTTTTTCAAAAAAGAAAAGTATCTTGAAGAGATAGAAAAGGTTTTAAATTACAAAAGAGATACGGAGGCAGAGGAAAAAATAATAGTTGAGCATACAAACATCAATCCTAATAAAGCCGCTCATATAGGACACATAAGAAATGCTGTTTTGGGAGATACCTTGGTGAGAATGCTCAGAGCAACCGGTAAAAAGGTGGAGGTACAGAATTATATTGATGATACGGGGGTTCAGGTTGCGGATGTTGTTTACGGTGTTCTTTATATTGACAGAAAGAGTATTGATGAGCTCAAAAAAATTGATAAAATTGATTATTATCTCTGGGACCTCTATGTGAAAGTTTATGAAAAGGATGATGAGGAAAGCAAGCAAAAAAGAAGAGAGGTTCATCATAAGATAGAAAGAGGGGAAAATCCTGAAAAAGAGTATGCTGAATTTATATCAACGGAAGTTTTGAAAAGACACCTTCAAACCACAGCCCGTCTTGGGATAGATTATGATGTTTTACCGAGAGAGAGTGATATTATATCCCTTAAATTCTGGGAAAGTGCCTTTGAACTTATGAAGGAAAAAGGGGTGATATATTTTCAGACCGAAGGGGATAATAAGGGCTGCTGGGTTATGAAAGTTTTTGAAGACGGAGAGGAGAGGGAAAAGGTAATAGTAAAGTCAAATGGAGCAATTACCTATGTCGGAAAAGACATATCCTATCATCTCTGGAAATTCGGTCTTTTTGAAAAGGACTTTTATTATAAAAAGCTTGACAACAGGCACTATATCACAACATCTTCAGAAAAGGATGCTGATAAAAATGTATCTTTCGGTAAGGGCGACAGAGTTTATAATGTCATAGATCAAAGGCAATCCTACCTCCAAAACATAGTAAAAAAAGCTCTTAAAAAAATGGGCTTTGAAAAGCAATCTGAAAATCTTATTCACTTTTCCTATGAAGTTGTTGCACTTTCTAAAAAATCCGCAAAAGAGATGGGTTTTAACACTGACACAGACAAATCATTCGTTGAAGTTTCAGGGAGAAGGGGAGTTGGAGTTAAAGCTGATGATCTCATTGATGAGCTTGAAAAAAGAGCCTTAAAAGAAGTTAAAGAAAGACATCCCGAGTTTTCTTCTGAAAAATCAGAATCAATAGCAAAGATGATTTCATCATCAGCATTAAGATACTATATGATTAAATACACACTAAACTCAATGATTGTCTTTGATTTTGAAGAAGCCCTTAAATTTGAAGGGGAAACAGGCCCATATCTTCAGTATTCAAATGTTAGAATGAAAAGCCTTTTCAGAAAATTTGAAGAAGAGTTCGGGAAAAAACCCGAAGATGAAATAAATCCTCCCTACTCATTTGATTCCTTTGAACCAAAAGAGAGAGAAGAGCTCTGGGAGGCCATAATAATAGGCTCACGCTTTGATAATGAGCTTGATACTGCAATAAAAAACCTGGAGCCTTCAAGGCTTGCTAAGTACGGATTTTATCTGTGTCAAAAACTTAATTTCATATACAATAATTTTCCGGTGATTAAGGAGAAAAATCAGGAGAGAAGGAAAATCACACTCTTTACATTGCACTTTTTATACAAACAATTAAATAAAGTTTTGGATATTTTGGGAATAGAAAAACCCGAAGCAATGTAGGAGGTGTAAATGATTGAGGTAAACAATCTAACCCGTAAGTACGGGGAGAAAGTTGCTGTAAACAATATCTCCTTTTCAGTCGAAAAGGGAAAAATCTGGGGATTTTTGGGACCTAACGGAGCAGGAAAGACAACCACAATGAGAATCCTCACAGGCTATCTTCCTCCGACAGAGGGAAGTGCGAAAGTTGCCGGATTTGATATTACAAAAGAGCCTTTGAAAGCAAAAAAACACATCGGCTATCTTCCGGAAATTCCACCGCTCTACAATGAGATGACAGTGAAAGGCTATATAAGCTTTGTGGCTGAGCTAAAAGGTGTTAGCGGAAAAGAGAGAAAGACAGCAGTAGGGCAGGCAATAGAGAAAGCAGGACTTTCCGCTGTGGCAGGAAGACTTATTAAAAATCTTTCAAAAGGGTACAGACAGAGAGTCGGAATAGCTCAGGCAATAGTCAACAATCCTGATATTCTTATTCTTGATGAACCCACAATAGGGCTTGATCCCGCTCAGATAATTGAAATTCGTGAACTTATAAAATCTCTGAGGGGAGAACACACTGTGATTCTTTCCACCCACATTCTTCCGGAAGTAACTCAGACCTGTGACGGAGTTGTTATCATCAATGAAGGTCAGCTCAGAGCATCCGGTCCTTTAGAGGAAATTCAGAAAAAGTTCAGTGAAGAAAATGGGATTTACCTTGAAACAGAACCTGAAATTTCAGAAGATGAGCTAAAAGGTGTTGACGGAATAAAGGATGTACTTAAAAGCGGAAATGGTTATAAGCTTTTCTGGGAAGATGAGGAAAAGGGAACAAAATTCTTAAATGAATTCATAAGGTCAAAATCTTTAAATATCAAGGAATGGAAAAGACTTTCTTCAACTCTTGAAGACATTTACCTTAAAATTGTGGCTTCAGATAAAGGAGGTGTAAAATGAAAGGACTCTGGGCAATTACGAAAAAAGAGATAAAGACATACCTTACATCTCCCATTGCTTATGTTCTGATAGCGGTTTTTCTTCTTATAAGCGGATACTTTTTTTACAATATGATCTGGTGGTTTAATTCCCAGAGCATTGCAATGTCAAGAAATCCCTATTACATGAGGCAATTAAATATAAACCGATTCGTCTATGAGCCTCTTTTTCACAATATCTCTGTTATACTTCTTCTTATTTTCCCACTTCTTACAATGAGACTTTTCGCTGAAGAGAAGAGAACGGGAACAGAGGAACTTCTGTATACAAGTTCTGTTACAAATACCGAGATAGTTCTGGGAAAATTCTTGGGTGCGACTTTTGTTCTCTTTGTAATGCTTCTTTTAACCGGAGTTTATGCTGTTTTCGGATATCTTTACAGTAGCCCTGAAACAATTCCCCTTTTGATGGGATACTTAGGACTTTTCCTTATGGGAATTGCATTTATCGGTATCGGATTATTCTTCTCATCGATTACGGAAAGTCAGGTGGTGGCCGCATCTTTGAGCTTTGGTATGCTTTTGCTTTTGTGGGTTCTCTCATGGAGCGGACAGGCGGCAGGACCATCACTTAAGCCAATTCTCAATTACCTTTCATTTTTCGAACATTTTAAGGATATGCCGAGAGGTGTTTTAAACCTTACTGACCTTGTGTATTATCTCAGTGTCACATATTTCTTTTTATTCTTAACACAATCTTACTTAGAATCAAGAAGGTGGAGGTGATAAAATGGAGGGATTGAAAAAAGTACTTAATTATATAGCAATAATATTAATAGTTGTGGGTGTAGCACTCTTTAAAATAATACCTGACAAATCCTTTATCGGATGGATTGTTCTTGCTTTAGGTATTATAGGATATCTCTTTTATCTTTACCTTAACAGAGATAATCTTAAGGATAGTTTAAAGAGAAAAACACTACTTTACAGCAGCAATCTTTTTATAATAGTAATACTCGTTCTTGCAATAATAGTGGCTCTTAATATTCTTACTATGAAGCTTCAAAAGAGATATGATTTTACCGAAGGGAAAATATACTCCCTTTCCCCTCAGACAATAAAGGTTTTGAAAAATCTTAAAAAGGATCTTTCGATAAAAGCCTTTTATTCTGATACGGGCACAAGAGTTGCGGAAGATACTTTGAAACTTTACAGATTCTATTCTCCTAAAATAAGATATGAGATAATAGATCCCAACAAAAACCCCGGACTCGCAAGAAGATACAATATCACTGCGGAAGGTACAACAGTACTTGAATACGGGGACAAAGAGGAGAAGATAGAATCTCTTACGGAAGAGGAGCTTACAAATGCAATAATCAAAATCACAAGGGAGACAAAAAAGAAGGTATGCTTTTTGCAGGGGCACGGAGAAGCTTCCATTAAGGATACTGATAAAACCGGTATGTCATCATTAGGAGATTCTCTTAAAAAGGTAGGATATGAAGTCAGTGATTTGAATATAGCTGAAAAGGGTAAAATTCCCGAATCCTGCGATATTTTGGTTGTTGCTGGACCTCAAAAACCCCTTTTTGATAATGAAATTACAATGATAGATGATTTTATAAAAGAGGGCAAAAGTGTTCTTTTGATGGTTGACCCTGATACAGGGCCAAAGCTTGAGAAAATGATTAAAAAGTACGGAATATCCCTTGATAATGATGTTGTTGTGGATCTTGTATCAAGAGTTCTCAGCGGAGATCCCCTTATGCCTATTGTAAACAAATATGAATACCATGAAATAACCAAAAACTTCAAGTATGCGGCTCTTTTCCCCTATGCAAGATCTGTTACAGCTTTAAAGCCAGCTCCGAAAGATGTGAATGTAACAGAACTTGCAAAAACATCTCCCAATGCATGGGGAGAGACAAATATGAAAGAGGAGCTTAAAACAGGAAAATTAACATTCAATCCTGACAAAGACAAACCCGGTCCAGTCTCACTCATAGCAGTATCAGACATAACGATAAATGAAAAAGATGGCAAAAGCAAAGAGGCAAGACTTGTTGTTGTGGGGGACTCCGATTTTGCAAAAAATTCATTCATAGGAACCTCAGGAAATGAAAATCTTATTATGAATATAATAAACTATCTTTCCCAGCAAAAAGATTTAATTTCAATCACACCAAAATCAGCAAGAACCTCAGCAATTACACTCACCCCCGCTCAGGGAAGTTTGATTTTTTATGTCAGTATAGTAATATTACCTCTTCTTCTTTTATTCATAGGAATAGCAGTCTGGATCAGGAGGAGGGCACTATGAATGTAAAAAAAATAGTAATTTTGTTGGTTATATTGGCAGGACTTATCTTCGGAATTTATCTTGCAAACAAAAAGCAGGAGAAAACCGAAGAGGCTAAGATTCTCGTTAATTTGAAATCAGATGAGATTGTTAAAATAAAGCTTACCGAAGGCAAGAGAAAGATTGTTGTTGAGAAAAAGGATAAAAGCTGGAAAATCGTATCTCCCATAAAAACAAATGCGGATGAGGTTATTGTTGAAAGAATAGTAAGTGATTTTTCAGAGCTTAAACCTGAAAAAACGGTTGATAAAAATCCTTCGAACCTGAAAAAATATGGTCTTGAAAATCCGGAAAGAGCCATAACCCTATACTCAAAAACAGGAGAAAAGTACACAATTCTTTTCGGAGACAAAGGTCCTCTCGGAGATGAATATTATGCAAAGCTTAAAAGCTCACCAAAGGTGGTTCTTCTGTCATCAATGAAAAGGGATGATGTAATGAAAACAGTTTCCGATTTGAGAGATAAGCATCTTGTTAAAGTTGAGACAGGAGATGTAAAAGGATTTTCAATAAATAATACAAAGGAAAATAAGATCTTAGAATTTAAGAGAGCGGATGAAAGATGGTTTTTCCTGAAACCAAAAAAATGCCTTGCAAATGAATCAAAAACTGATGATCTTCTTTTTTCAATTCAAAACCTTGAAGCAAAAGACATAGTTAAAGATTCTCCTTCTGAAAAAGATTTAAGTGAGTACAATCTTAAAGATCCTGAAATTAAAATTATAATAAATCTAAAAGATAGTAAAAAGGAACTTTTTGTCTCCAAAAAGGGAGAAGATTATTTTGCCTACTCAAAGGATAGCAATTTCATAGGGAAGATAAACAGTACCTTTGTTGATGATATTTCAAAGGATTTTAAGGAATTAAGAGAGAAAAAGGTAGCTGTCTTCTCAGGATATAAGATAAATAAGATAGAATTTACCGGATACGGAAAGAGCTATCTTATGGAAAAGGATGGAAATGGGACATGGAGGCTTAAAAAGCCTGAAAAATTCATTTTGCAGGATGAAAAAGTATCCGATTTTATATCCGCAATCGAGGATATGGAAGCAAAGGAAATCATAGATGAGCCCGGAGATTTGAGGCAATACGGACTTGATAAACCTTCAATTAAAGTGAAACTTTATCCTGAGGATGGTAAACCTATAGTTTTGCTTTTCGGGAAAGAGAAGGATAATGATATTTTTGTGAAAAATCAGGAATTTTCATACATTTTTAAGGTCGGTACAGATTCACTTGACAAATTCCCCAAAAAGAGTATAATAGACTGGAAATTTAAGGAAAGGAAAAAAGAGGAAGATTAAAAACTTCCCTCCTTTTGCCTCCTTTGTTTTTATATCAGGGGGAGTTATAAAAGACTCCCCCACCCCTCCCCCTCCATAAAAGCTTTTAAGCTTAAAACTCTATGGCTAATTTCAAGAGTTGTCTTATGTTTAATGAATGCATACATATAGGAAAACAATAGATACAATAGAATTATTGAATAAATTTTCAGGAGTAAAATCCATTAAAAAAAGAACTCTTTACCTGTTTTTCAGGGCAGAAGATTGAATGGTTTTATCACTCTGTCCAAAACTCCCTGAAGCTTGGAAATGGCTATTCCGTAATTTGTTATGGGAACACTTCTTCTCACACTTTCGTTGAGTCTTCGCATCATCTCCATCCTGTTTAGCATACATGCTCCGCAGTGAATTACAAGGGAAAATTTCTCAAGCTCTTCGGGAAAATCACTTCCGGACGCAATCTCTATATTTAATTCTTTACCTGTGTATTGCAAAAGCCATCTCGGAATCTTAACCCTTCCTATATCATCAGCCTGAACATGATGGGAGCATGCCTCAGCAATAAGCACATTATCTCCGTCTTTAAGCTCATCTATTTTTTTAGCTCCCTTTACAAATTCGGAAAGCTCCCCTTTGTATCTTGAAAAGAGTATTGAAAATGTCGTAAGTTTAATGTCCTCCGGGACATCGGCGGAAACCTTAAGAATAACCTGCGAATCAGTAATCACCAATGCCGGTTTTTTAGCAAGATTTTTCAATGTATCTTCAAGCTCTCTCTCTTTTACAACGACAGCTGTCGCATCATTATCCAGAATCTCTCTTATTGTTTGAACCTGAGGTAAAATCAATCTTCCTTTGGGAGCTGCAAGATCAATAGGGACCACTAAAACTATAATATCGCCCCCTTTTATAAGGTCTCCCACCAAAACCCTCTCCTCCTTTAAATAAGAGGGAGCAAGTTTTATTATAAGATTTTTAAGCTCATTTATATTTTCACCTGTTTTTGCGGAGACGCAGATATGATTTGCCCCTATCTTATCAGCAAACCTAATGTCTTTTTCCAATGGCTCTTTAATATCAATCTTATTAAAAACTATTATGTAAGGAATCTTAAGCTCCTTTATTTCAAGAATTATCTTTTCTGTCTTTTCATCAATACCATTTTCATCAACAACAATAAGAGCAAGATCGGATTTGAAAAGCACTTTTTTAGTTGCTTTAACCCTCTTTTCGCCCAATTCTCCCGTATCATCAATCCCTGCGGTATCATAAAAGGTAACAGGCCCCAGAGGCAAAAGTTCATAGTGTTTTGCAACAGGATCTGTCGTTGTTCCGGCAATATCGGACACTATTGCAATATCCTGTCCCACAATAGCATTAATAAGAGAGGATTTTCCGGCATTTCTTTTACCTACAAGTGAAATTATAAGTCTTTCTCCTCTCGGTGCTTTAGCCATACTTTCCTCCTATGATAAATTAAAAAATATCAAAACAAAAACCGAGTATTTTCATCTTATACCTTCTCGTTGAATAACCATTTACTAAGAGGTATTAGTTTTATCACCTTTTTTTTGTATTCTAATTCTCCCTCAAAATCACCTGTTATTATAATAAGCTCATCACAGGAAAGCTCTTCGCTTGCTTCAAAAATAGCCTTTAACTCCCTCTCCTTTAATTTTTCATCATCATTCCACAAAGAGACCTGAATAATTTTTTTTACTTTAATTCCATTTTTTACTATAAAATCCACCTCTCTTCTGTTTCTCGTTTTATAGTAAAATAATTCCTGATTGGGTGATAATCCTTCTTTTATCAACTCAGTAAAAACAAGATTTTCCATCAATTTCCCGGTATCATTTGAAATCCTAACGCTTTTTGCCTCTATGAAGCCATTATCCACAATATACACTTTTCTTGGAGAACGAAGCCTTTCTTTTGATTTGAAAGAATACCCAAATAGAGTAAATATTAAGTATGCCTCCTGAATATAGGAAATAAATTTTTCCACTGTCGTAATACTTTTAAATGAAAGAGAATTTCTGAGTTTTCTTGCTGTGAAAAGAGAAGAAAAATTGTTAATTAAGTATGAGGAAAGCTTTATCAAGTCAACCGAATGTCTTAAATTATATCTTTTTACAATATCCTTTAAGAGGATAGAATCAAAAAGTATGCGGAGGTACTCTTTATAATCAAACTCATTTATTACCACTTCAGGGTAGCCCCCCTTTATTATAAACTCATCTATTAACCTCAATGTCTCAGCCTGTTTTTGGGGAAGTTCAGTATATTCGTCCATACTGATTTTTTTAGCTCTTAAAAATTCTTTGAAATTAAAAGGCATTATTTCAATTGGGATATGTCTTCCGGTAAGTGCTGTTGAAAGTTCGGTACTTAAAAGATTGGCATTTGAACCCGTTATCACGAGATTATATCCCTCTCTCTGGAGGCGGTTTACAAATAACTGCCAATTCTCAAGATTCTGAATTTCATCAAAAAAAATTGTCTTAACATCTCCGTAAGCCAAATGAAGCTCCTTAAGAATCTCGTTCGTGTCTATTTTTGACATAGAGAGAAAACCTTCATCATCAAAATTCAAGTACATAAAAGGATGCTCTTTTAAGAGCATAAAAGCAAACACTGATTTTCCCGCTCTTCGTGGTCCTACTATAACCTTAATCATAGATGTGTCTATCCACTTTTTTGCTGCTTTTAATTTTTCCCTTTCGATAAAAGTACTATACAAAAAATTTTCCTTTTCAAATTTTTGCCTTAAAATAAGCTTCCTTAACATAATTTAACCTCTACTGAACATAAATAATAAATAATGTTCATTATAATAGTTTAAATGAACAATAAAGTCAAGTTAAACAATTGCTTCGTTATTTTATTAATTCTTCTTTTTATAATTCCCAATTGATTCAGAAGGTATGAACCCTGCAGAACTTATTATTTCCTTTATTTTATTTACATCTTCAAGGGTTGAGCTGTCACTTTCGTTTTTTCCAGGATATATATTATAAAGCTTTCTCACTTTAAGAGGAGTAACCGACGGCATTATTACATTTGCTCCTACAATAAGTCCCTGAACCCTTGCATCCTTTTCAAGGGATGCCATCGCACTTGTGGAAGGTATATTGGAATAGGGATTTAAAATTCTTAAAAGAGCAATTGTTCTCAATGATTTTGTAAGATCACCGCAGGAGTAATCATAAAGAGGCGTCTTATTGTGAGGGATAAAGGGGCCCGATGCAATCATGTGAAGGCCTAAAAGAGAAAGCTCCAAAATATCATTTGCAAGAATTTCATCTGTCATCCCGGGAAGTCCAACTATTACCCCTGAACCAACTTCATATCCGAGTTTCATCAAAATTTCTATAAGTTTAAGCCTCTCTTTAAGCTCCCTTCCGGGTCTCATCTTTCTGTAAAGCTCTTCGTCAAATGTTTCAACCTTAAGAAGATATCTATTAGCTCCGGCATCCTTCCACCTTTTAAGCTCATCATAACTTCTCTCCCCCAATGAAAGTGTTATTGCAATGGTATTTCCGTATTTTTCCCTTATCTTTTTTATAATCTTTTCAATAAATTCTTCGGTATAATGGGGGTCATTTCCCGATTGCAGAACAACAGTTCCTATTTTGCTCTTTTTAACCAATTCCACAGACTCCATTATTTCATCAAAATTCAATCTGTATCTTTTAAGCTCGCTGTTCTGGCACCTTAATCCACAGTAAAGACACTTTTCCTTACAAATATTCGAAAACTCCACAACTCCTCTTAGATAAACCTCTTTCCCAAAAAGTTTTTCTCTTAATTTTTCGCCCTCTGAAAAAAGGGCTTCATCGTCCTTTCCCTGTATAAACTCTTTAATCTCTCTTAATTTCATCTCTGGTATATCCCAATTTGTGCATTCTCTTCGGATTTAAAAGATTTTTTATCTCCTCCTCCGAAAGATAATTCTTTAAAATTTCCTCAACAGGTAAATTCTTCTCTTTTGATTTCTTTAATATTTTATCAACTGTCTCATAACCCAAAACAGGGACCAAAATAGTAGCTATTGTTTTACTATTTCTCAAATTTTCTTTACATTTTTCAGGATTGGCTTTTATTCCTTCCACACATTTTTTCCTGAATATTATTGTCGCATTTATAAGAAGTTTCAAAGATTCCAAAAACACTTTTGATAGAAGGGGATAAAACTGATTGAGTTCAAGATTTCCGGATGATGCAATCATAGTAATTATACTATCATTTGAAATCACCCTCATGGCAATCTGGGAAACAGCTTCTGGGATAACAGGATTAACTTTGCCCGGCATTATTGAGGAACCCGCCTGAACAGGAGGAAGAATTATCTCTCCTATTCCACCATTGGGCCCGCTCGAAAGAATTCTAAGATCAGTTGAAATTTTAAAAAGATTGGAAGCATATGCTTTCAACATGCCGAAAACCTCAACATACGCATCAAGGTTTTGAGTGGCATCCACAAGATTCTCCGCCCTTGCTATATTCAATCCGGTTATTTTTCTTAAAGTTTCGGTAACCTTAAGAATATAATCCCTTGCTGCTCCAATTCCCGTACCTATTGCAGTGCCACCCAGGTTAACAGTTTTTATTCTTTCTCTTGATTTAAAGACTCTCCATCTATCCCTTGATATTGCCTCAGCATATGCTCCGAATTCCATACCCAAAGTCATGGGAACAGCATCCTGAAGCTGGGTTCTTCCAAGTTTAACAATATCCTTAAATTCGAACTCCTTTTTTTGAAAAGATCCTTGAAGAGTAGCTATCTCCGGCTCAAGTTTTTTCAATAGTTTTAATATCGCAACTTTCAAAGCCGTAGGGTATACATCATTTGTTGATTGATGCATATTAACATGATGGAGAGGATTAATATATTCATAATCCCCTTTTTTTCGTCCGGCTTTTTCAAGGGCAATGTTTGCAATAACTTCATTGAAATTCATATTTGTTGATGTTCCTGCTCCTCCCTGATAAGGGTTTACTATTATTTGCTCATGATA
Source organism: Candidatus Aminicenantota bacterium (assembly GCA_027067555.1). GTDB lineage: Bacteria > Acidobacteriota > Aminicenantia > JAMOAD01 > JAMOAD01 > JALXDT01. The sequence continues at coordinate 12,242 of JAMOVU010000123.1, forward strand.
CTTTCCGTTTATAATTTCATTGCAGGCAAAAATAATGGGCTCTGCAATCTCCTTTTCAAGATAACCCAAATCTCTGTTTGTAATTGCAGCAGCTAATTTAACTTCCGCAAAAGCCACTGTAAATTCTTCGGGGATTTTATCTTCGGAAAAAGGAAAATTCTCAAAAGCTCTAAGAGTGTGAATTCCGTAATACGCATCATCGGGAAGCTCTCTCTCTCCTAAGGAATCTCTTTCAACTCTCATCAATGTCCTCCCTTAGTTTGTTTAAAAGTTCTTCAATTTTTAATCTATCAGGCTTTTCACAGAAAAGCAAATACCTTTCATTTATTCTGTACATTGAGGGAGGCTCAAAACCGGAAGGTCTTTCACCGCATACAAAGGAGATTCTTCTTCCCATTTTTTCGGCAATCCAGAGTCCGCCGCATCCATATTCTGCGGAAATATCTTTAAGATATTTCTCTATTTCATTAAAAGTAGAGATCTCTTTCGCCATTCTCAATTCTTGTCAAATATTCTTTCAGCTTTTTGTATGCTTTTGGCATCTTTTCTTTAACTTCATTAAGCTCTTTCTCTATGAGAGCATTTCCTATTTTTGCCGTATCCTCTGATGCAAAATCCAGAAGCCATTCCTTAAAGGTAGTTATTGCATTTAATTTGCAGTATTTTCCTTCTGTTCCTGCTCTTAAAAGATCCATTATGCACTTTCCGGTTCTTCCGCATCTGTAACCCGCAGTACAAAAAGATGTTATGTATCCCATCTTTGCAAGATCCCTTATAAGCTCATCAAGAGTTCTCGGATCTCCAATTAAGAATTGTTGCCTTTCGAGCTCCTGCTCAGTATACCTGTCACTGTAAGCTCCTATCCCTATCTTGGTGGAGGCGTCTGTTTGGGTAATTCCCAATGACATAACCCTGTCTCTTATCTCTTTTGGTTCTCTCGCTGTTAATATCATACCTGTATAAGGGATTGCAAGCCTCAGAACAAGTATTATTCTTTCAAAATCCTCATCACTTACAGCATACTTTGTTTTATCAATGTAAGGTGTATTTGCAGCTGGCTCAAGCCTTGGAAAAGAAACTGTGTGAGGACCTATCCCGAATTTTTTCTCAAGTTCAAGCGCATGATAAAGAAGACCCATAACCTCAAATCTCCAATCATAAAGACCAAAAAGAGCCCCTATTCCAACATCATCCACTTCAGCCTCAAGAGCTCTGTGCATACAATAAAGTCGCCATCTGTAATTTCCCTTTAATGTATTCTGAGGATGAACCATTTTGTATGTTTCATGATGATAGGTCTCCTGGAATACCTGATATGTACCTATACCCACCTCTTTAAGCCTTCTGAGTTCATCTATCTGAAGAGGTGCAGCATTAACATTGGCTCTTCTTATCTGCCCATAACCATTTCTTACCTTAACTTTCACATCATAGATAGTCCTCAGACTATTTTCAATATAATCAACATCAGTTTTCGGATGCTCTCCGTAAACAACAATAAGCCTTTTATGTCCTATCTCACCGGCAAGTACTTCAGTCTCTTTTCTGATTTCATCTTCGGTTAAAACCCTTCTTTTGATAATTTTGTTCTCAAGTCTAAATCCACAGTAAAGGCAATTGTTAACACAATAATCTCCCATGTATAAAGGAGCAAAGGTCACTATTCGATTATCATAAACCTTTAATTTGATTTTAAGAGCAACCTCTTTCATCTCTTCGTAAAGGTCCGGATCCTTGAGGTTTATAAGCATTGCAGTCTCATCCGGAGTTAGTGTTTCAATTCTCAAAGCTTTGTCAAAAATCTCCCTTATTCTTACCGGATCAGGGTCTTTGTTCTCCTCTATCTTTTTCCAGATCTCCTCATCATTGATAAAATCATGCTCTCCATCCATATACTTTGTAATTTCTTCCTCTTTTATCCTGTTTGCTATCCAGGAATTCAAACTTTCTTTCATTTTATACCTCCTTTAATAAGCTACCAGCTTTCAAGCTGAGCAGCAAAATTCTTAATTTTTCATTTTTCATTTTTCATCCTGTAAAATCTTCATTTTTTATTCCCCCTTTATCCTTGACAATAGTGTTTTTACCTCAACACCATTAATTTGTCCGAGTTTACCGGTTAAAGCCCCCAATTCATCAGTCGTACCCTCAAAAATTATGGAAATCACCCTTACGGATTCTTCTTTGAAAGGAATACCCAATCTTCCCTTAATCAAATGGAAATAGGATGAAAGGAGCTGATTGATTTTCTTATAATTTTCGGAATTATAGACAAAGATACCTACTATCCCGAATCTTTTTTTGTTTTCCATTTTCACCTCCTTGGGTCAGGCAAAGGCCCTTCCCTCAGAAAACTTTTTTAGATTAAATTTTACTGTATGCTATTTTCAAATTATCAACTCTCTTTAAATCTTTCAATAATTCCTCAAAAACTCTTTCCTCTCCTTTGAAAACGATACTTAAAATATAGCCGTGATTTTCGGTTTGAGGTAATCCCATTCTTCCCAATATAAACTCAGCATTCTTATGCAATATCTCATTAATCTCAGGAGCCCTTTTGTTTGCATCCATCAAAATCGTAATCGTTCCTATCATTTTAATGATGTTTATGGGTTAGTTCTTTAACACAGGTACCCTTTTCAAGATCTCTCTCAAAATAACAGGTATGAAGAAGTTTGTGAGCAATATCAGAACCGGGAGCTTTGAGAAACTTTTCATAAGCTTTTTTAACAGCCGGATTTTCATGCGAGCATCTCATTGGAAGCTCTTTGTCTTCTTTATAAAGACCCTCTCCTCTTCTTGCTCTTCTTGCAAGGTCACTTCCATAAGGCTGTCCGCCTCCACCTACACAACCACCGGGGCATGCCATTATTTCAATAAAGGCATACTCACTCTTCCCTGTCTCTTCTATTTGTTTTCTTACCTTTGTCAAAAGTTTTCTCGCGTTTCCGAGACCATGAGCAACAGCTACCTTTAATTTCATCCCTCCAATCTCAAGCTCCGCTTCTTTTATCCCCTTCATTCCTCTTACCGCCTCAATATCAAGGTTCTTCAAATTCTCTCCTGTAAGTAAAAAGTATGCTGATCTAACAGCAGCTTCCATAACCCCTCCGGTAGCTCCGAAAATAGTTGCTGCTCCTGTGTATGCACCCATAAGATCATCAGCTTTTGCCTCAGGAAGGTTTTTAAAGTCTATCCCTGCTTCCTTTATCATTCTGACAAATTCTCTCGTGGTTAGGACATAATCAACATCCTGATACCCGGAATCTCTCATCTCAGGTCTTCGAGCCTCAAACTTTTTAGCTGTGCATGGCATAATTGAAACACTGACTATTTTCGCAGGATCAATACCATATTCCTGAGCAAAATATGTTTTGGTCAAAGTCCCAAACATCTGCTGTGGAGATTTGCATGTGGATGTATATTTTGCGAAATCAGGAAAATATGTTTCCATAAATTTAATCCACCCGGGAGAACAGGAGGTAATAAGAGGAAGAGGTCCGCCCTCTTTTATTCTGCCAACAAGCTCTGTACCCTCTTCCATTATTGTAAGATCCGCGGAAAAGTTTGTATCAAAAACATAATCAAAGCCCAATTTTTTTAGAGCTGCATACATTTTCCCAACAGTAACTGTACCGGGTTCCATTCCGAACTCTTCTCCCAGTGTAACCCTAAGGGCGGGAGCTTCCTGAACAACAACAACCTTTTCAGGATCAAGTAGAGCCTCCCACACTTCATCTATCTCGGATCTTTCTCTTAATGCTCCTGTCGGACAGAAAACCGTACACTGACCGCAATTCACACAAACACTGTTTCCAAGGCCTTCTTTAAAAAATGTATTTACATTAACTTCAAAACCTCTGTCAGCAAATGTTATTGCATGAACTGTCTGAATTTCACTACATACAATTATACACCTCCCGCAAGCTATACATTTGTTAGGATCTCTTATAATTGCAATACTTGTTTCATCAAGCGGTTTATACTCAAGTATTTCATCCAGCATTTTTATATCAACACCCATATTGTTTGCAAGTTCCTGAAGTTCACACTTTCCATTGGCAACACAGCTCGGGCAGGATACATCATGGTTGGATAATATCATCTCTATGACAGTTTTTCTCATTTGTCTCAATTTAACTGAATTTGTTGTTACTTTCATTCCTTCACTTACAGGAGTACAACAGGATCTTTTAGGTACAGGAGTCCCTTCAACTTCAACAACACAAACTCCGCAAGCTCCGGTCGGTTTTAAATCAGGATGATAGCAGAGAGTTGGAATTGTTGCTCCCACTTTTTTTGCTGCTTCAAGAATAGTTGTCCCCACCGGGACTTCAATTTCCTTACCATCAATATATAATTTTACTTTATCAGGCATATAAAACCTCCTTATTATTTTTTTTATTAATTTTTTCTAAAAAATCCTCTTTAAAATTATTTATTGCGCTTGCAACAGGCATGATTACCGATTGCCCCAGAGGGCAGAGTGAAAGATTTCTCATTGTTTCTGCAATATGCCTCATCTTTTCGAGATCTCCTTCTTCCCCTTCACCTGTTTTAATTCTGTAAATTATTTCCAAAAGCTGCCTTGTTCCTATCCTGCAGGGAGAGCACTGTCCGCAGGATTCATGAGCAAAAAACTTTAAGATAGAAAAAAGCATCTCAACAATAGACACATCTTCATTCATGACCAAAATAGCTCCGGATCCAAGCACAGCCATGTGTTCTTTCAAATTTTCAAAATCCATTTTTACATCCAAAAGTTTATCAGACAAAAACACACCCGCAGCTCCTCCTACAAGAGCAGCTTTGAATTTTTTACCATTTTTAACTCCCCCTCCGTAAGCATTTATGATTTCTCTCAAAGGAGTACCCATTTCAACCTCTATAAGCCCCGGATACTCAACATCGCCTAAGACTGTAAATACCTTTGTTCCCGGTGATTTCTCAGTACCCAGTGTTCTATACCAATCAGCTCCATTTAAAATAATTGCCGGTACATTGGCCAAGGTTTCCACATTATTAACAACTGTAGGCTTTTGCCATAATCCATGGGTTACAGGATAGGGAGGTTTAATTCTCGGTTGCCCTCTTTTCCCTTCCAATGATTCAATGAGAGCTGTTTCTTCCCCGCATACATATGCACCTGCACCTTTTTTAACTTCTATATCAAAATTTAAACCTGTTTCAAGAATATTTTCTCCCAAGAGACTAAATTTTTTGGCATCCTGAATAGCTCTATTAATTCTATCTATTGAAAGTTGATACTCACCTCTTATGTAGATATATCCCTTTTTAGCACCAACAGCATAGCCGGCTATTATCATTGCTTCGAGAAGCTTGTGGGGATCCCCTTCCAGAATTAATCTGTCCTTATATGTTCCAGGCTCTCCCTCATCCGCATTACAAATAACAAACTTTTCATCACCTTCAGCTTTTCTGGTAAATTCCCACTTAAGTCCCGTAGGAAACCCTGCTCCACCTCTTCCTCTTAAACCTGATTTCTTAATCTCTTCTATTACTTGCTCCGGGCTAATTTTCTCTTCCAAAATTTTTTCAAGAGCTGCATATCCGCCTCTTGCAATAACTTCCTCTATATCAAAAGTATTTACAATACAGCACTTGTCCAGAACAACTCTTGGCTGTTCTCTCGTAAGACCTATATTTTCATAATCAACTACATTTTTTCTTCCTTCGCCATCAATACTGTTTTCAACACTTTCACAAACCTTTCCTTTTAAAATATGCTGCTCAACAATGCACTTTGTATCTTTAGGAGTAACATTATAGTAATAAACTCTGTCCGGATAAACAATTAAAACAACGCCTCTTCCTGAAATACCAACAGGGCCTGTCTCCAAAACTTTAACTTCATCTTCAACACCGTGTTTAAAAAGCTCTTTTTTTAATCTTCTTTTTACTTCAAGAGCACCATTCTGAATTGCCTCTTCATCCATCGGGATTAATATATGCATTCTTTGAAAACTCATTTTGCCCTCCTCTTTTCCTCAATGATAGATTTCAATCTTTCGGGGGTAAGGTTTCCGTAAACTTTATCATTTATCATAATTGCAGGAGCAACCCCACAAACACCCAGGCAAGAACTCATTTCAAGGGTGAACAGTTTGTCTTTTGTTGTTTCCCCGAATTTAATTCCTAAAATTTTCATAAGCTCCTTTGAAATAGTAGTGGAGCCCATAAGATGACAGGGAGGGGACTGACAAACTCTTATAATATATTTTCCCCTCGGCTTAAAAGCATACATCGAATAAAAAGTTGCTACTCCATGAACCGTACTTAAAGGAAGTCCCAAATATTCGGAAACTGCCTTTAAATCTTCCTTTGAAAGATAGTGTTCCTCTTTCGAATCTTGAAGCTCATGGAGAATTGCAAGCAAATTATCACTCTTTCTTTCATATTTTTCCAATATTTCTTTCATTTTACACCTCACAACATCTCTTCAAGGGATTTATGTTTTTTTTCAACTTTTTTCTTTAATAATGACTTACCTCTATCACAATGGAGACATCTTCTTGCCTCTTCTATAGCATCTTTTAGACTCATTCCTTTGTTAACCTCAAGAGCCATTGATTTTATCCTTTCTCTTATATCTGAATATTCCGGTTTTTTCCTCAAAATTGTCTTAAGATATGCTTCCTCATCATAATCGGGAACATACTCTCCTCTCTCTTCTTCAAATAATGCACCTTCATAGCCAAAATATTTATCAATCGCAATAGCAGCCTTTCTACCCTGAGCAACAGACTCAATAACTGTGGAAGGATAAATCGCATCTCCTCCAGCAAAAACACCTTCTTTTGAAGTCATCATTGTCTCCGGATCAACCTTAAGATGTCCGTTTGGATAAAGCTCAAGACCTGCATGAAGCTTGCTCATAGTAAGTTTCTGCCCAATACATGGTATTACGAGATCCGCTTTAACAGTGAACTCAGTACCTTCAACAGGGACAGGTCGTCTTCTTCCGCTATCATCAAATTCACCAAGCTCTGTTCTTATGAACCTGACAGCTTTTACCTTTCCCTTTTCATCTTTTATTATTTCAAGAGGGTTTGTTAAAAATTCAAATTCAATTCCCTCTTCTTCGCTCTCGATAATTTCTTCCGGTAAAGCTGGCATTTCAGCTTTTGTTCTTCGGTAAACAATCTTTACATTCTTTGCCCCAAGCCTTAAAGCTGTTCGTGCAGCATCGGTAGCAGTTGAACCACCTCCTATAACAATTACATTCTCTCCGACTTCAATATTTTCTCCCAGATTTATTTTTCTTAGAAAATCAATACCACTTATAACCCCTTCAGCATCTTCTCCCGGAATATTCATCTTTCTTGATGTATGAGCACCGGTTGCAATAAATACAGCATCAAATCCCTCTTCTTTCAATTTATCCAGAGATTCAACTCTTGTATTGAGCCTAATTTCAACGCCGGCTTTTTCTATTATTTCTATCTCTTTTAATGTTACTTTTTTGGGTAACCTGTACTCCGGGATTCCAACTGTCATCATCCCACCAGGAATTGGCAGCGCTTCAAAAACAACTGGTTTGTACCCCATTCTCGTGAGATAAAAACCGCATGCAAGGCCTGCAGGGCCAGCACCAATAATTGCAACTTTTTCCTTTTTGGAATCTTCCGGAGGAGTAAATTTCGGAGGCTCATTTAAAGCCCAATCCGCAAAAAGTCTTTTAACCTCCCTTATTGCAACAGGTTCATCAAATTTGCCCCTTTCACATCTTTTTTCACAGAAGGCGGGGCAAACTCTAGCGCAAACCGAAGGAAAAGGATTGTTCTTCATATGGGTGTAGTATGCAAGCTCGAGTTTGCCCTCTGCCATATAGGAGATATATCTTGCTGCGTCCACATTAGCCGGACAATTGTTTTCACAGGGAGCGTAAAACAGTGAAGCACAAACCCCTGCTTCACACTCTTTATCAACAATATGTTTTATATATTCATCCCTGAAATACTTTAAAGTCGACAGAACAGGATTAGGCGCTGATTGCCCTAAACCACAAAGGGAGGTAGCTTTTATTGTTTCTCCAAGCTCCTGAAGTCTATCAATGTCCTCCAATTTTCCTTCTCCATTTGTTATTCTGTCAAGAATTTCATACATCTGTCTTAAGCCTATTCTGCAGGGCGAACATTGTCCACAGGATTCTTCTATTGAAAACTCAAGGAAGAATTTTGCCATATTAACCATACAGGTATCTTCATCCAGAACTATAAGTCCTCCGGAACCCATAATTGAGCCGAGAGCTTTAAGTGATTCATAATCAATAGGAGAATTTAAAAATTTCTTGGGAATACATCCACCCGAGGGACCTCCCGTTTGAACTGCTTTAAATTTTTTACCATTGGGAATTCCTCCTCCGATATCATAAACGAGTTCACCGAGAGTAATTCCCATCGGAACTTCCACAAGCCCTGTATTTCTCACATTTCCCGAGAGAGCAAAAACCTTTGTTCCTTTGCTCTTTTCCGTTCCTATGGAAGCAAACCATGAGGCTCCGTTTAAAATTATGTGTCTTATATTGGCAAGAGTTTCAACATTATTAATTAAAGTGGGCTTTCCCCATAATCCCTTTTGTGCGGGATAGGGAGGTTTGGGTCTCGGTTGTCCTCTTTCTCCTTCAATGGAAGCAATAAGAGCTGTTTCCTCTCCGCAAACAAAAGCTCCTGCACCCATTCTAAGTTCTACGTCAAAAGAGAAATCTGTTTCAAAAATATTTTTACCCAAAAGTCCTAATTCCTTAGCCTGCTTTATTGCTATTTCAAGCCTCTTAATTGCAAGGGGATATTCAGCTCTTACATAGATATAGCCCATATTTGCCCCTATTGCGTACCCTGCAATTGCCATACCTTCTAAAACAGCATGAGGATCTCCTTCGAGAACAGCTCTATCCATAAAAGCACCGGGATCTCCCTCATCAGCATTGCAGACTACATATTTTTGATCACCTTCGGATGCCCTTGTAAACTTCCATTTTAATCCTGTAGGAAAACCCGCTCCTCCTCTTCCTCTGAGCCCGGAATTTATCATCTCTTCAATAACATCTTCAGGTTTCATCTCTGTTAGAACTTTTCCTAAAGCTTCATATCCTCTTTGAGCAATATATTCATTTATATTTTCAGGATCAATCTTCCCGCAATTGGAAAGAACTATTTTCTTCTGTTTCTCAAAAAATGGTATTTGCTTTTTCTCCTCTACAATCTTTCTTGCTTCCGGAGTTTCCCAGAGAAGCCTCTTGACAGGTCTTCCCTTAAGAAAATGCTCTTCAACTAACTCTTCTATATCTTCTTCCTTAAGTTTTATATAAAAAGAACCATCCGGATAAACAACCATAACAGGCCCCAACTCGCAAGGTCCCATACATCCTGTTTCCACAACATTTATTTCATCGGAGAGCCCTTTTTCCTCTATTACTTTAATCAATTTATCTTTTATCTCATGGCTATGAGAGGAGATACAGGCTCCCCCTCCGCACACCAAAACATCAAGTCTTTTAGCCATTTAGCCCTCCTCTTTTACTTCTAAAATATACTCTGAAACCGGATTCCCATTAACAATGTGTTCAGCAATTATCTTTCTTGCGACATTATCGCTCACATCACCGTAAACAATTGTGGGTTTACCTTTCTCATAAACAGTAATAACCGGCTCATGTGAGGAAAGTCCTCTTTCCCCGCTTTGAGTTACCAAAACATCATTAAGCTCTCTTTTTTCTATTTCATCAAGCAAGGCTTTCAAAGTTTCTCTTGCTCCCGAAGCAATTCCACTTGTTCCCATACTTACAACTATCTTAATTCTTGCCTTTCCTTCCCTTAAATTCATATCCTTTGAATACTTTTCTCTAATCTTTTTTAAATCAGATAATTTCATGTTAACCTCCTTAATTTTCTTCTGCTTTTTTAAAATCTTTGATTATATTTATAGCCTTTTGAGGACTTAATCTTCCGAAAACTTCCTCATCAATTACCATAACAGGAGCAAGTCCGCACGCTCCGAAACACCTTGCTGTTGAAATAGTATAAAATTTGTCCTCTGTAGTGCCACCCACTTCCACTCCTAACTCCTTACAAAGCGCCTCCAAAACCACTTTTGAGCCTTTAACATGACAGGCAGTACCGGTGCAGACATTAATAACATGCTTTCCTATTGGTTCTGTTCTGAAAAAATTATAAAAAGTCACAACTCCGTAAATTTCGGAAAGAGGTACATTAAGTTCACTTGAAACAAATTTTTGAACCTCAGGTGGCAAATAACCAAAAATACTCTGAGCTTTGTGAAGAACCTGAATAAGAGGACCGGGAGTATTCCTATGTTCTTCAATAAACTTTTTTAAAGCCCGATACTCTTCATTATCGGGAATATGAAACCTTGCATTATCCATAAAAACCTCCTATAAATCCGATTTTTCTATCAATAAATTATAGATTTTTCCCGAGAGTTCAAAAGCACCTTCATTAGATTGTAATAAAAAGATTCCTTCATCTTTAGCTTTGTTAATAACATCACTATCAGGCATTCCACCATTTGCTATAATAATTGCAGAAATCTTTTTCAATTGCGCAACCGCAATTATGTTCATATGCCTTTGAACCGTTATCCAGAGGTTCCCTTCCTCTGCATGGGCCATAACATTAGATAAAAGATCAGAGGTATAACCTCCCGTTATTTCTCTATCCTCTCCTTCTGCCAAAACCTTAAGATTAAAAGCCTTTACAATGTCTCTTACTTTCATACTTTCTCCAATTGTTAAATTCTTAACAAAAAGGTATATTAATATAATATATTTTTTACAAACTGTCAAGTCTTTTTGTTAAATGTTTCACAATTAAGGAAATCTGAGCCTTTTTCCTTCTTTTTACCTCTTACCCGCTTTATTTATATACTTTTTCCTATAATAATTTATTAATTTTTTTCTCTCTTTTTCGAAAAATTTATCTTTTTTGTATTTTGGGCGAAATTTTTCTTTATGTTTCATCATAAATACCTTTTTCTCTTTTCATTTCCTTTAATTGGTCAAATCTCATCTGATATCTCATCTTAAAAGGAAAAAGCGTAGCAATAACCAGCACTGAAATAATTACCAAAAGAACCGCTCTAAAGTAAGAAGCCCCAAAGAAAAAAACCAAAAAGCCAATAGTACCTATCGATTCTCCTATGCTCATTAAGATAACATCCATTTTATACCATAAATCAAAAGCCTCGGATTCAGTTTTATATACAATTTTAGCAGGGAAATAAATAAACCTTTTTAAAGCAATTATAAGAAGAATAAGAAAAGCGGATACATAAAAAGAATATCTTTCAATTTCAGTTTGCTTATCTAAAAAGGCTTTGCTAAAATGTAAAAATTTATCAACAAAAAACATAATAGGAATATAAGCTAAAACAGATATTATAAAAACAAAACCTATAAGCTGAAGATTTTTTAGCTTTTTATCATCCATCAGTCCTCTCCCATCTGTTTATTTAAAAGAGAAATAATACCAGGGGAATCCCTCCATTTTTCTTTAACCCTTACAATTAACTCAAGATAGATTTTTGAACCTGTTAAAAATTCCAGTTCTTTTCTCGCACTTTTTCCAATGCGGGAAATCATGGAGCCATTTTTACCTATCAAAATAGCTTTCTGTGAATCCTTTTCAACATAGATTTCAGCGTGAATATAGAGCACTCCATTATCCCTTTTCTCTATTTTATCAACAAGAACCGCAACAGAATAGGGGATTTCATCCTTGGTCATATTCAATATTTTTTCTCTGATTATTTCTGCTATTAAGAATTTCCTTCTAATCACAGTAACACTATCTCCCGGATATAAGAGCTCTCCTTCAGGCAGGTACTCAAAAATTTTTTCATTTAGAATATCAAAATTAAGCCTTGTCAATGCTGAAATAGGAATTATTTCATCAAATACATTCATTTCCTTAAACTTCTCAATTATCGGAAGAGCTTTTGACTTTTTAACCAAATCTATTTTATTAATCAGAAGAAACTTGGGTTTTTTGTATTTTTTCAATAATTCAAGAGAAAATTCATCCCCTTTACCCCATTTTTTCGTAATATCTATCAAAAACAAAATCAAATCACACTCTTCCAGAGCAGAGTAAACCTCTTCCATCATCTTTTTGTTAAGGGCGTGAAGAGGTTTGTGAATACCCGGATTATCCAAAAAGATAATTTGCCCCTTCTCCTCAGTATATATACCTACTATTTTATTTCTTGTAGTCTGGGGCTTATCTGAAACAATTGAAACCTTACTTCCTAAAAAAGAATTTAACAAAGTTGATTTTCCAACATTTGGTCTTCCCACAAGTGACACAAAACCTGATTTCATCACATCTCCTTATTTATATAATTAATAATATTTTATTATAACTCTTTTTTTTAATTTTTTAAAAGGTATACCTCCTCTTATTAAAGCAAAAGTCTTTAAACAAAGTTTTAGTGATTAGGCTCTTTTAACTTACTGCCTCTATTGCTTTTTTAAGAGCTTCCTCCAAAAGTTCCATCGGGGGTTCTTTTATATAGCCTTTTTCCATAAGAAGAGAATGCTCTTCTCTTGCTATTCTAATGTCCTCAAGTGTTTTATCATAAACTTCCTGCCAGCTCATCTCCTTTCTTGCGACACCATCTTTAATTGCTTGCATCGCCACATCTGCCGCCTCTTCCGCAAAAACCTCGGTTTCATCCATTGTTGGCATTATATAATCAGGATGTATTCCTTTCTTCTGGGCAAAATTAGCCATTGAATGAGCAGCTGCAATTGCCATATTATCAGTAATCTTTCTTGCTCTCACAAGAAGAGCCCCTTTCAGTATTCCCGGAAATCCGAGAGAATTATTAACCTGATTTGGAAAATCCCCTCTTCCTGTTGCAACTATATATGCTCCAGCCTCCTTGGCCGCATAGGGATAAATTTCAGGAACAGGATTTGCACAAGCAAAAACGATTGATTTATCAGCCATTTTCTTTATCCACTCGGGCTTTACTGTATCCGGACCCGGTTTACTCAAAGCAATTAAAACATCAGCACCTTCAAAAGCTTTCTCTATGTCTTCCACTTTATCCGGATTTGTTGCTTCACAAAGTTCCCACTTCCTGTAAAATGCTGGTTTTGACTTTATATCTTCTCTTCCTGTATGAAGAGCTCCCTTACTATCAAACATAATCATCTTTTTAGGGTCTCCTCCAGCTGCAATTATAAGTCTTGCAATTGTTGTGTTTGAAGCCCCTGCTCCCAAGAAAACTATTTTAACATCACTTATGTCTTTTTCCACAATTTTAAGTGCATTTATCAAACCGGCAAGGGTAACTGAGCCTGTTCCCTGAGCATCATCATGCCAAACAGGGATATCAGCTTCTTCTCTCAAAGTATCCAAAACCTTATAACAATTTGGCTGAGAAATGTCTTCAAGATTCACAGCTCCCACACTTGGTTCAAGCATTTTAACAAATTCTATAATTTTATCAGGATCATGCTCTCCCTTTTCATTATAACTGTTTACACAGAGAGCAATTGCATCTATTCCTCCCAAATACTTCATTAAGAATGCCTTTCCTTCCATAACTCCCAATCCTCCGGAAGGAGTAACATCACCATCTCCCAAAACTCTTGTAGAATCCGAAACAACCGCCACAAGATTTCCTCTGTTGGATAACTCAAAAGAGCATTCATGTTTATCCCTGATTGAGGTTGAAACTTTTGAAACTCCCGGAGTATACCAGACATTAAACCAATTAAAACCGTAAATACCGGCTTTCGGAACAGTCATAATCTTACCACCATAAAATTTGTGAGCAAGAAAAGCAAGCTCCTTTAAAAATACCGTTTTTGCCTTAGCAATTTGCTCTTCAGAAAAATTTGAAGGAAAAAGCTTATCAAGGTTTGTTAAAGATAAATCCAATTTAGTCATAATAACCTCCTTATTAATCCGAATAAAAATACAATAAATTTTAAACCTTTAAATTAATTTGTCAAGTATATGACAAATTTAAACCAAAATCCATTCTAACTAATTCATCGTAAAGAATCATCCTGAATCATGATTTTTCAAAAATAAAGTGCTCAACTGTTTTTATTATATTCAAAAACTTTATATTTATGACACAAACAAGGGAACAATTATTGCAATACTTCGTTATATATATGCATCAAGAAATTTGAGGAGGAAATATAATATGAACTTAAAAAAATTCCACTTTATTATCATTGTTATTATTTTTTTCAATTATAGTGTTCATCCCCAGAAACTATCCGTGAAACAAAAAGTTGAAGATTTCAAATACCTTCATAGTGTCTTAAAAAATAATTTTCCATATTTCGGAGTGTTAAAGAGGAAATACAAAGTCGATTGGCTTTCCAGAAGAGATGAGTATCTTAAGCAGATAAAAAAAACAAAAAATGATAAAGAATTTTATAAAAAAATCTCGGAAATTATCGATGATTTGCATAATGGTCATTCGGATTTATTTCCAACTCAATGCAGAAAATACTTTATAAAACTCTATAAAGATGTTACCAGAAAGTATCCAAAATATAAAAAATGGGTTAATGTCTTAAAAAAAGGAAATGATTATTGGGTTAAATTTACAGGAAAGTGCTATATAGCAGATATGGGAGAGAATAAAATCACTTATGATAAAAACTCCTTAAAATTAAAAATTATTGAAGAGGGGAATATTGCAGTTATAAAGATAAAATCATTTGAACATTACCAGATTGAAAAAGATAAGAAAAAATTGTTGGATTTTTTTAAAAAGATAAAAAATTACAAAAACCTTATTATTGATATTCAGGGAAATGGTGGGGGAGATAGTACGTATTGGAGTAAATACATTGTGCCGTATTTAATAAATAAGACAATTCTATATAAAACATATATCGCAATAAAAAAAGGGAAAATTGTGCAGAATTTTTATGGGGAAGATATTAAGGAGTATGAAAAAGCTGATATAAACAAATTAAGGAGCTTTATGCCCAAACTGCCCCCGGAAATTCTAAAAGGGAATTTCTTTGTTTATTCTTCAACCGATAAAATTGAGCCGAAAGGTTCTATAAATTTTAAAGGAAAGCTTTACCTTCTTGTGGACAGAGGAGTTTTTTCATCTTCGGAGGGTTTTGCAGTTTTTGCAAAAACAACCAGATGGGCTACCGTTGTGGGGACAAGAACATCCGGAGATGGGATAGGAACTGACCCTATTATAATATGTTTGCCGAATAGCAAAATTTTAATCAGATTTCCCGGAGATATGGGATTAAATCCTGATGGTAGTCCCAATGATGAGACAGGAACAATACCGGACATTGAAATCAAAGGTTCATCAAAAAATGAAAGGCTGCACAAATTAATAAGATTGATTAATAATAAAATTAAGCATTAAAAACAGGCGGACACCAATTCCGAAGGAGTTTTTACTTTCAAAAAATAAATGATTTCTTTCTATTTTAAAATAAACAGAATCAATGACTAACTCGACTTTTCTTGAACATATAAAAAATCAGGTTTTCATTACCCCAACAATAATTATGTCATAGCAAAAATAGAGGGTGTAATTGTTGAAAAAGGAGATTTTGCGTTAAAAACGGAAGGTTTGTGACAGAGGAGTAAATAAGAATTTTTTCTTTCCCATAACTTGCATAATTTTCGGTTCTGTTCAATTTTTCAAAAATAAAAATTATCAGGAAGATTCCACCAAATAAATAGAAGTAAAGACCAAAAACAAACCAATGGTAAAATTGAGCGAAAGAGTTTCACCCAGAAATAAATAAGAGATTATCACACTGAAAAATATCTGAAAAGAGGTAATTATTGAAGCGGTTGTAGCCCCCACAAATTTTAATCCGCTTAAAAAAAACAAATAAGGTACAACAGTACAAAAAATAGCAAGATAAACAGACAAAGAAATACCAATTATGGAAAACTTAAATCCATCCAGGACAGCAAAGGGAAAAATAAAAACAAATGTATAAAAATAAATCGGAAAAAGATACTGTCTAAAACTTTCCCCGGAAGATATATCCTTTGAAAGTATTACAAAAAAAGCCCACATAAGCGGAGAAATTAGCATTATTAAAACTCCTTTGTTAGCTGATAGTGAGCCAAAAGAGAGATTGGAAATTATCCCTAAACCAACAAAGGATAATATAACCCCTATTCCTTTTTTCAAATTCATTGATTCTTTTAAAATAACAAAAGATAGAATCGCAACAAAAATCACCAAAAGATTTGAGATAACAGCAGCAGTGTTTGAGCTGGTGTATTTTTGTCCGAAATATTGAAAAAGGAAGCCACCGGCATTTGTAAGGCCAAGAAAAATCATTTTTTTATCTTTTAAAATCTTAAAATTTATTTCTTTGTAAAGAAAAGGAATAACAATTAACACGGAAATAAACAATCTAAACCCCAAAAAACCGATGGGAGATAATCCTTTGTTCAAGCCGAGTTTAATAATCGGAAAGGAACTTCCCCACATTAATGCTGATAACAAAAGCAAAAGATAGGCTTTAATTTTGTTATTCATTAAATTTAAGGTAGAGGAATTTTTCTTATAATACTTGAAATTATTGATTCACTATCTATATTATCAGCTTCAGCACTATAACTTAAAATAATTCTGTGCCTGAGAATATCATGGACTACCTCTTTAATGTCCTCCGGAATCACAAAGCCTCTCTCCTCAAGAAAAGCATTTGCCTTGGAGGCAAGAAGAAGATAAATGGAAGCTCTCGGGGATGCACCGTATTCAATATATGATTTTATTTCATTAATTCCATATTTATCAGGTTCTCTTGTTGCTCTGATAATATCAACAAGATATTCCCGCAATCTTGAGTCAATATAGATTTTATCTATCAAAGCCCTATACTCTTCTATTTTTTTTGAGTCAACCAATTTTGCAAGAGGTGGTAAAGAGTCCTCCGTAAATCTTTTAACTATTGCAATCTCTTCATTTCTTAAAGGATACTTTATCTTAATTTTCATCATAAATCTGTCAAGCTCTGCTTCCGGTAAGGGATAAGTTCCCTCATACTCAATCGGATTTTGAGTTGCCATTACCATAAAAGGGAAAGGGAGCTGAAAAGTGTATTCGTCAAGCGTAACCTGTTTTTCTTCCATTGCCTCAAGAAGAGCACTCTGAACTTTAGCGGGAGCTCTATTTATTTCATCTGCTAATAAAAGATTAGTGAAAATGGGACCCTTTTTTGGAGAAAAGGTTGCATCTTTAGGATTAAAAACTATTGTTCCGATAAGATCGGAAGGTAACAAGTCAGGAGTAAATTGGATTCTCTTAAACTTTAAATCAAAAACTTTTCCTACTGTTTTTATCATTAAAGTCTTGGCTAAACCAGGCACCCCTTCTACAAGAATATGACCACCTGAAAGAAGAGCTATTAAAATTCTCCTAATAAAATAATCCTGTCCGATAATAACTTTTTTAATTTCCGAAACTATAGAATCAATCTCTCCGCTTTTCTCTTTTACTTTCTTATCTATCTCCTCAAAGGGTAGTTCCATCTTTAACTCTCCTTAAATTTGGATTACATTTTTCAAATATTTTTTTCTAAAATCCTCACCATCAATTTTTACAAGCTTGGCCATTTCAAAAATCCTTGATCTTAATCTATAACCAATCCTGCTCTCCAGAGTCTCCTCATTCAATTCCTCGGCATATTCATAAAAATCCTTTTCATCAACATAATTCGAAGTAAAAATGGTAATTCTCTTTTCATTATACCTTTTATTTATAATTTTTGAAATAATATCCTCAGTATAACTGCTTATTCTATGAGCACCAAGATCATCCAAAACAAGAAGCTCAATTTGGGAAGCCTCTAAAAGAATTTTATTTCCCTTTTCATTATCAGTACCAATCGTAGCCTGTATAATTGATATCAAATCTCTGACATCATAAAACCTTGCTCTTACTCCCTTTTTTTTAATTAGGTTTTTTATAATAGCTACGCTAAGATGGGTTTTTCCAACACCTGAAGGCCCCTGAAAAAAAAGTCCGCCTGTGACAGAAGGATAATCTTCAACAAACTTTTTTGCTATCATAAGAGCTTCTTTTTGAGAATCATTAATAGGATTATAATTATCAAACTCACAACTTAAATATCTTTCAGGGATTCCGGACAATTTCATATTTATCTTTTTTATCTGAGATTCGACACACGAGCACCTTCTGGCAAAAGAATTGCCATTATCATCCACTTCTATAATAAATCCTGTTCCTCCGCAAATCGGACAATTAGGATCACCTATCAATTCAAATCCCTCCCAACTATTTTCTTTTTAAAATGTTCCCTGATTTTTTCCATTGCCCTTTTTTCAAGCTGCCTAACTCTTTCCCTCGAAATTGATAAAATATTACCGACTTCTCCCAAGGATCGGGTACCCGAACCATCAAAACCGTATCTTAGCATAAGAACCTCTCTTTCCTTATCTTTTAATGTTTCAATCACTTCTCGAATCTCATTTAATAAAATTCTTGTGATTATGGAATCTCCAGTAATAGTATCTTCCCTTTCCTTAACAGTATCCCCCACGACAAGAGAGCCATCTGCATTGATTTTTGTACTAAGAGATACCTGCCCATTCAGCAAATTTTGTATTTTCAAAAGAGTCTTTTTACTAATTTTCATTTTCTCCAGAAGTTCCTCTTCTGTTAATTGCCTTTTATTTTTTTCAAGAGACTCCTTTTGCAATTCTGTCATTTTT
>JAMOVU010000124.1 GCA_027067555.1 Candidatus Aminicenantota bacterium
GAAAACTGCAATCAACAGAATTAAAAAAAGTCTTTTTTTCATAATTACCTCCTAATTAAAGTAAAAGCGTGTTTCAATTTCCGTGCCAGCATCTAAAACCCTTAATTATACTGTTTTTTAACAAATATAAGACTCTTATTAATCACATGGGGTCGACAATATTGTAATAAGGGTAAACGATTTTGTCATATTTACTATTTATATTTAAACAAAAAGAACACCTTTTAAATTTTCTTTTATAGAAAACTTTAAAAATTAAATAAGCCAAGATTCTCCAAACTAAAATTAATATGTCCTCCTATTCTCCACTATTTTGAGAATTTGTCATATCCATATCCCTAACAATTTAAAAACTAACAAGCACAATCCTTTTATTTAATCTCAAAGACCTGACTTTTAGTGGAAATGGGACTTCCCATAATATCTATTTCTATTATATACCGCCCTCTCTTCATATTTCGAGGAATTGTTAGTTTAAAAGAGCCTTTTCTTACGGGAATTACCTTATTTATTGTTAATATCTTCCTCCCAAATAAATCATATAATGTGATTTGTAAAATAGAATCAGGTAATATCTTCCATTGTTTCCACCTAATCTCATATTTACGGCCTCTTTTCCATACTGTTCTTCCGTTCGGATTTGTTATTACCAAGGGTGAAATTATAGTAAAATGTTTACTTTCATTAAAAACAATACTATCCACTGTCAATATTCTTACTTTATAGGTTCCGCTTTTTATCGTAGCAGGAATTCTCCAAATATAGACACCATTATTGGGGGTGGAATTCGTGATAGTTTTCACCTCTGTATTTCCTCTTAACAAGCATATCTTAACATTATCAGCCATTTCTTCATACTTGTTCCATTTAATTTTATATTTTTTGCCCGCATACCATTTTTCCCCACCGTTAGGATTTTTGATTATTATTCTTTTTCTTCCACTAACTATCCTGAATTCAGGAGATTTACCATAAATCTGATTATCCGATGTTTTTATTTTTATATAATACTCATCAGCTCTCAAATCCGGAGGAATATCCCATTTATAAAATCCATCATTATCCGTCCTCTCGGTAATATTAATTCTCATGAGAGGTGCATGCAAGTTTATTGATACTTTATCTCTCATTTCTCCCTTCTTTATCCATTCAATCCTAAGAGTGGTTCCTCTTGTCCAAATTGACCCTGAACCCGGAGATGTTATGGTTATAGTTGGTTTTTCCTCTATAGAAAAATAATCTGAATCATCATAAACCTGATTATCCACTGTTTTTACCCTTACATAATATGTTCCGCTTGGAAAATCAGATGGGATCTGCCAATCAAAGGAACCATCATTATCCGTCGAATCTACTACCCTCGTCTTCTCAGTACCTTTAAAAAGCCTTATTTTAACAAGATCATTCATATCTCCGCTTTTTACCCATCTTATTCTGAGTAAATCTCCTTTGTAAAATTTTCTTCCCCATGCAGGCCAGTCAATTCTGATGGCTTGAGAGTAAATAAGATTCAGACCAACTATTAAAATAATCACCACAAAAAATGTTTTCTTCACTTTTTTCTCCTACAATAAATTAAGTCTCTTTTTCTCAGTTTTTCAACAATAATCATACTTTTTCATAAGTTTCCTGATTTACTTCCATCCTTTACTGAGCTTAGGAAATAAAAGGAATTATTTTTAACGGATTTACAGAAACTTCCTTTTCATTTTCTTTCATTTGCAAAACCTGTTAAATTCTATCTTTTTCTATAATAGGAAAAATCAAATACTGTTATACCTGTGTCTTCCACATTATTTGCCTTAACGATTTTACTTGAAACAACAAAATTTTTGTCTTTAATTACAAGAATATACTTTATATATTTTCCAACAGGAAAAGTACTTTCTACTTTGGCAACATATTTATTGTTATAAGGTAAATAGCACTGAGAATTTGTCATTCTTTTGTTTATTTGGATTTCCTTCATTCTCTCCCATTTTTTTGTCTTTTCCTTATAATATTTAATATATGCTTCCGTTGCACCGCTAAATTCATATAAGAATGTAACTGTTCCTCTGGATACTGCAATTGGTCCATTGGAACCTTCTTTTGCCTTGTCAATAATCCTAAAGCTCTTTATATATGGTTTTCTCTTAATCCAGAGATTAGAATAATGACTAACACCACTCTTATCTATTGATTCCATTTCTACTGTTATATTTCTATAGTTATCATGAATTTGAAAGGAGCCAATATTAATGTCCCGTTTTCCATTAAACACAACCCAATTTTTACCGGTGTTTTTATCATATATTCTTCCCTTTACGGTATTATCAAATTTATAATAAATCAAAGGTGGATTCTGACCACAATTTACCCACACACTATTATCTCTGGTATTTTCAAAATATATATTTGAATCCATTTTGGTATAAGATTGAGCAATATTTATTTTTAAAAACGAAGTATTATTATTCTCATTTTCCTCACTTATAACTCTACTTGAATCAACCATCGCTTTAAGGACATAATTTCCTCCTTTTGGATATATGATGTTATCAAACTCAAGAGTTGCTTGTTCCCCTCTTTTCAAACCAATCAATTTTACTGCCCTGGCAGCTGGAATTTCTCCATTGCTGTCAAAGACATAAGTGTAGAAACTTTTATTTTTAGGAATACTCCAGCCGGTATTAATCACAGTCATTTTAACTGAAAACGGGTGGTTTGAAATCGGTGTTTTGGGAACAACCTCCATTTTGACTATTTTAAGATCCGGCTTACTTTGCAACAAATTTGAAGCAGGCTGCAAAACATTATTATCATAGGTCTTTAATGTCTCCATTTGAGGTTGATTCCCGTTTAATACCATAAGTCCAGATGAATTCGAGCTGTCATTAAAAATAATAAAATAATCACTATCATCATACTCTTTATTATCAATGGTCTTAACCCTTACCACATATTTTCCCTTTCTAAGATTCAGAGGAACATTCCATAAATAGAAACCATTATTGGGTGTGGAATTTATTATGGAAAGCACTTTCCTTGAACCCTGATATAATCTTATTTTAACCTTTGAATTCATACTTCCGTTTTTAACCCATTTAATAGCATACTTACCACCCTTCATCCATACAGAATTTTTATTGGGACTTATTACTTTAATGCTTCCGAAAGAAAGGCTTTTAACTATTTTAAAACTATCACTATTATCAAATACTTTATTATCAACAGTTTTAACTCTTATCACATATATACCATCCTCCAGACTCTCCGGAATTTTCCATATGAAAGAGCCATCATTAGGTGTGGAATTTACTATGGAAAGTATTTTTTTCGAACCCTGGTATAATCTTATTTTAACCTTTGAATTCATACTTCCGTTCCTAACCCATTTAATAACATAAGTTTTTCCCTTATGCCAGACATTTCCGGAATCAGGGGAATTAATGGTTATTGTTTGAGAGTAAGAGAAACCAATGATTAAAAAAAATGTTAAAAAAATTAAATGAAATTTTTTCACTATTTGCCTCCTTTTTTTAATGAAATCAGCTTTCAATAATTATTCCAATGCCCGAATAATAAGCATCTTGATTGTTTTTTTTCTGAAATATCACTTTTTTAACAAAAAATCCATACAAATTTGTCTAAATATTTTTTATGTAGATCACACTAAATTTCAAGAAAGTCTGTTCTGCTTTATGAGGGCTGGAACAGACTTTTTGCCGAATTGTGCGGATAGAAAATTCCAGAAACTTAAAAAAAATATTCTTTCCAATAACATTCTTATACTTAATCAAAACATAATAACCATCACTACCTTTTATATTATTTCCAAATTACTGCGAAAAAATTGGAATCTTCTAAAACAGTCTATGCGGGAGCTATTTGATAAGCATCTCTCCACTTCCCAATCAAGTTCTCCCTAAAACATCCGAAAATTCTATGTCGTAAATTTAGTGAAATTATTTTCCACTCTTCATAAAAATATTATATCTCATTACAAAATTATCCAATCATTATAAAATCTTTCTTTTAATAATTTCTCTGTTTTCTCTTATCTCCCCCAAAAGTTCATTCATTCAATATCAAAATAAAAACCATATGACCGGGTACAAGAAAAAACTACCTGCTGAGGAATTTTTGAAGGTTTTATTGTTATGGTACCCGTAAAAATCTTATATTCTGAAGGAAAAAGCGTTATATTTTGAGGATACAGTGGAAACACAGAGCGATTTATCCTAATACTACATTTGATATTACTTATCTCTTTATAATTAAAATTGCCAACCTTTGCTCTTATAGGTATTTTAAGAGCTCTTTTTCTTTTCTCTGATTGATTTAAAGAAAGATTGTTTGAGATAAAAAACGAATAGGAATATTTATTTCCATCTTTAATTTTTTTCCATGCATTACCTATCTTTGCCTCAACTTTCATAAACACCAAACCTCTTGCACTGCAATATACAAATTTTTTCGTACTCTTTGTCTTCAAAACATAAAAATCTCCCTTCCTTCCCGGAGAAATTTCCAAAACGAGCTTACAACAGGTAGGATAAGGGTTAAAATGAACTGCTTCGGGGCATGCATGAGATGGTATGTAAAGATTGAAAGATTCGCTGTTACTATTATGAAAGTTCACATACCCTTCTATCTTTTGGGGAGTAAAATTCATAACAGGAGTGGGCTTAATGTAAAAGGAGTAGTTCACTCTTCCGGTAAATTTTCTTGAAGTACTTATTGTTACAACTACTCTTCCGTAAAGGCGATCGTAGAAAAATCTTTCAATCCACACTCCGGTTTTATTATTGATACCGGAACCTTTAATAATTTTAATTTTTCGTGGGGGGGTTGAAAAATTATGGAGATCATCACTAATAAACAATCTGTAATCCCCTGGTTTTATGAGCTGATTATCCATTGTTCTTTTTATCAGAAATTTAAAACTATTTTTCCCCTCGCTATTAGGAAATGTAACAAGCCTCCTTTGTGTATGAGTTAACTCATCTTCAAGATAAACAGAAATATCGGGGGACATATAGTGGGATTCCCAGCTTATTTCCTCCTTTGAGTTAAGCTTCCATACTTCTCCGTCCCTGGGAGTGATTAATTTAATGTAAGAGGGAGACTGGGAAGAGTTTTCCATTATCTTAAAAATTTCCCCATCATCATAAACAGCATTATCAACTGTTTTTACCCTTACATAATACTCTCCTTCCTGTAAACTTTCGGGGACCCTCCATCTGTACGAGCCATTGTTTGATGTTGAATTAACAATTTCGAGAATTTTCTTATCTCCCTGATAAAGCCTGATTTTCACATACTCATTCATATTTCCCGTATGAGTCCATGTGATAGTGTAAGAACTCCCCCTGTACCAAATATTTCCGGAATGAGGAGATGTTACGGTTATTGATTGTGAAAGAGCGATTCCGGCTAAAAATAGAAATAAAATAAAAATCATAGTAAATTTTCGTTTCATTTTACCCTCTACTAAATTAAGCAACACACTCTATTGTCCAAATATAAATTACCCCACTTATTTCTATTCCCTTGTAAAATCATATTCAAAAGTAAAAACAAAATCATTATCATCATTCCATCGCTTATCTTCATCTCCGTTTCTTGGTTTCAGGATAATTTTATATTTTCTTTTGAACTTTTTTTCACGAACTTTGGGGGCTGCAAAACTTCCTTCAAGCCATCCCTCATCGCAATATCTCATGCTAAAATTCCCCATGTTCACATGGGCGGCAAACTCATGATATCCCGGATTGGTAATTGTCTTCACTTTAAAGAAATAATTTCTCAACGACTTATTTCCTGTATTTCTGACAAAAATTTTTATTGGAACCTGTATTTCCCCATTTATTTCTTTTACCATATTCCAGGTTATCTTTACCTTCCCGTTTTTATAAAACTCTCTCCAAACACCGTTTGCCAATTTAACAGCCATTTTTACTATTCCTCCGTCAGCATCTTTTCCAAAAATCAAATTCCCAATCCAAGAGACATAATCTTCTCTCTTGTTATTTCTATAGTTCTTTTCTTTCACATAATTACTTCCGTCTTTCGGGTTAATTGTAACATCCACATTAAAACAATAGTGCTTTTTTCTTAATATGAAATTATCAAGCTTTAAAACTTTCAAAGCATATGAAGTAGGAACCGGTTTTTGAATAGGAAAACTTTTCGCCTCTCTTCCTGTTGTTTTTAAGAAAATTCCCGTAAAATCATCAGGCAACCCTATTTTCCTCAGTGCATAATGTCCTTTATAAAATAAAACCCCCCTATAATTCGCATCTCCTATATTCTTCAATTCAGCTATTACCTCCCCTTTTCTAATATAAATATCACTAATAATAAAATCAGGTAATGGACCTGTAAGTGGAGAAGTCCCACTCATAGCAATATTGCCTGAATTAAACTGATTTTGAGAATTTTCATTATGAGCCTCTTCTTCTATCGTAAAATTATCACTATCATCATAAACCTTATTATCAACTGTTCTCACCCTTATTTTGTATGCGCCAACAGGTAAATCGCTGGGAACTGTCCATCTATACAAACCATCGTTATCAGTACTGTTTATTATAGGGAGTACTCTTGTACTTCCCTGATATAATCTTATCTTTACATTCGCATTCATTCCTCCCTTCTTCGTCCACTTTATCTCATACTCATTCCCCTTTTGCCATCTATTTCCGGCAACCGGTGATGTTACGGTTATTGTTGGCTCTGCAATCGTAAAAGTATCTCCGTCATCATAGACATCATTATCAACTGTTCTTACTCTTATATAATATGTACCTGCAGGAAGATCCTCCGGAATTGTCCACCTGTATGAGCCATCATTATCAGTACTGTCCTCAATTCCCAAAATCTTTGTACTCCCCTGATACAGTCTGATTTTAACCTTTGAATTCATACTCCCGGTATGGGTCCAGGTGATTGTGTAAGAACTTCCCTTATACCATGTATCTCCGGCACCTGGAGATGTTACGGTTATT
>JAMOVU010000125.1 GCA_027067555.1 Candidatus Aminicenantota bacterium
CAAAACTTGAATATTCAAAAGCTAAGTATAATGAATCGTTATTATGGATTAAAAGGATTTCACAATTAAAGATTGACAATTTAAACAAAGTTAAATGTTATCTAATAAAAGCAGATATAGAATTTGCACAAGGATATTTTAACAATAGTGAAAATATGATTAAAAAGGCTATAAAGGAATTGAATTTCTCAAAAGAATTGTATTATAAATTATTAAATATTTATTTAGGTTCTCTACAATTTGGAAAAGCACAAAGCTTAATAAAAGAAAAAACTCATATTTTTAAAAATAGCATAAATATTATTGCAATAAAGCAAAACTTTTATTCGCTTACTCCATTAGAAAAAATAAACTATTTCATAAAACACCAAAGCTATAAATTTGCTCTTAGTACTTTAAAAGGTGCCAATATGCATTTTAAAAAGTTTCCCTTTTTATACATAGAACTACTTTATAGAGCTGGAGATGATAAAAAAGCTAAAAAAGAGATAGAGTCTCTTTTTAATAATAATAGAAGAAATTATAATCTTATTAATAAAATAGCTTTTTTCTATTTAAGAAAATTATCAAGGGTAACTGAGGCAATAAAATATTTTAGATATTCACTATCCTTACACCCCAATCAAAAAGTGATAAAAAATATTTTAATTTATTTAAAAGAATTGGGGTATTGAAACAAATTTAATTGATTTTATAAGAATATAATTTTTAATATATTATATAACTTTTTTCGTTATTAAAAATAAATCTAATTAAATTCTCTATTGTATTAAAAATATTCTTTTTTCAGAGTACTGCTTAATAAAAAAAGTTATCCGTTTTTCATCAAAAAAAATATAACTGAAATATGACTTTATAATTAAATATAAATATAATTTGTGCACTTCGTTGAGATATATACAATTAAAAATTCTTAATATTTATACCTTTGTTATTATAAGCATTATCAAACTCTTTCAAACACTTTGCCATTTTTTTGTTTAATTCATAAAGATCGATTGAATTTTTCAATTTTCTTAATTCTTCCTATTTTTCATCAGCTACCTCCTCATTTTCCATAAGTCTTTTGAAAAGTTTTTTGTTTCATATACTTTTCTCATTTTACCTCTCCCATACCTTCTTCCCAGTCCTTTCATAGTTGGGATGAACAAATTGTGTTTCAACCCCCCAAGAGAGAACAGCTGAGATAATACCTCATAATCTCTATGTGTGTTATATCTTCTGTAATCTGTATAAGCTATTACCATTGTACAATTCTTACCCTTCGCAAAAGCATTATCATTTTTCTGTACGCTCTTGACCTTGTCTCCATTATTTTATTCTCTTTTATGAAACTTATTATGTGAGCGTTTATAAGTTCAGAGCCATTATCAGGGGGAATATGAGAAATACAAGTAGTAACATTGAGGATGGAAGAAAAAATCCCTGAGAGCGCCTTATATGTCCAAATTGCTACCTTATTTTTTAGTAATTTAAGACTCGTCCAACAACTCTTCCCCTCCACTGCAGTAAAAGTATAGAAAAACTTCCTTTTTAATGAGTTACACAATGATGTACAAGATCTATCTCCATACAGCCTATTTTCTCTCAACCTTCCTTCCATAAAAACTCTCTCTCTACCTGCTTGACAAGTGCCTAATTCTCGCCTCCCTTATCTCCTCCGGATTTACAAACACCAATTTCCTCAAATTCACTGCATCTTTCTCATCATTCTTCCCTCTCGGTCTCTGGGTTTTTGAAAAGTGTGATGATTTGTAAGGATTTACCACCA
>JAMOVU010000126.1 GCA_027067555.1 Candidatus Aminicenantota bacterium
TCTTGGGCAAAAAACTTTATACCCATCAGACAGGACCCGAAGGTGTGGAAGTTAAAAAAATCTTAATAGAGGAAGCTGCAAATATTGAAAAAGAGTTTTATGTTGGGATAGTTCTTGATAGAGCAGCTGAAAAATATATCTTTATGGTTTCTCCTTTTGGTGGAATGGAAATTGAGGAAGTCGCTAAAGAGCATCCGGATGCACTCTTTAAAGTATATGTGGATTATCTGGAACTTTTTCCTTTTCAGGCAAGACAGCTTGCCTTTAACCTCGGCTTGAGCGGAGATGCATTTAAGCAGGCTGTAAAGCTCTTTCTCAATCTTTTTAAGCTTCATGTTGAGCTTGATGCATCCTTAACAGAGATAAATCCTTTAATCCTGACAAAAGAAGGGAATATTATAGCCCTGGATGCTAAGATTAATTTTGATGATAATGCACTTTACAGACACAAAGATGTTGCCGAACTTAAGGATGATTCGGAAGAGGATAAACTTGAAGTTGAAGCCCATAAGTATAACTTAAATTATGTGAAACTTGACGGTAGTGTTGGGTGTATGGTAAACGGAGCGGGCCTTGCAATGGCTACAATGGATATTATCAAATATTATGGTGGAATGCCTGCAAACTTTCTTGATGTTGGAGGAGGTGCTTCTGTTGAGACAGTGAGAAATGCATTTAAAATTCTTCTTGCTGATAAGAATGTGAAGGTTGTTTTAATAAATATTTTCGGTGGAATTGTCAGATGTGATAGGATAGCTGAAGGTGTTGTAAAAGCTGCATCAGAGGTTGGAGTTGACAGGCCTGTGGTTATCAGGCTTGTTGGAACAAACCAGGAAGAGGGCAGAGAAATTCTTAAAAATGCACCTTTTAAATTTTATACTTTTGAAACAATGAGCGAAGCTGCCGAAAAGGCGGTTGAGCTTTCAAAAGGAGGAAACTGATGAGCATTTTACTTGATAAAGGTACAAGGGTTGTGGTTCAAGGATTTACCGGTAAAGAGGGAAGCTTTCATGCGGAGCAGATGATAGAGTATGGCACAAAGGTTGTTGCAGGTGTGACCCCTGGAAAAGGTGGCCAGATTCATCTTGGAAAACCTGTTTACAATACTGTTCATGAAGCAGTGGAAAAAGAAGGCGCAAATGCTTCAATTATTTTCGTTCCGGCTCCTTTTGCTGCTGATGCTGTAATAGAAGCTGCTGATGCCGGAGTGAAGCTCATTGTTTGTATAACCGAGGGTATCCCAACTAATGATATGATAAAAGCAAAAAGATATGTTGTTAGCAGGGGAGCTGTTATGATAGGCCCCAATTGTCCCGGTTTGATATCTCCGGGTAAAGCCAAAATGGGAATAATGCCTGCCCGAATTTTTAAAGAGGGAAGTATAGGAGTTATCTCAAGATCAGGAACTCTTACCTATGAAGCTGTCAACCAGCTTACCGAATTAGGTTTAGGGCAGAGTACAGCAGTTGGAATCGGAGGGGACCCCATAATTGGTTCTACTTTTGTGGATATTCTTAAAATGTTTAATGAAGATGAGGAAACAGAAGCTGTTGTTATGATAGGTGAAATTGGAGGAACAGCTGAGGAAACTGCAGCAGAATACATTAAAAATCATTTTAAGAAACCCGTTGTCTCATTTATTGCCGGAAGGACCGCACCTCCGGGGAAGAGAATGGGGCATGCAGGAGCTATAATAATGGGAGGAAAAGGAACAGCCGAAGGAAAGATCAAAGCTCTTGAAGAAGCGGGTGTAAAAGTAGCTGAAAGCCCTGCAGTTATTGGAAAAACTCTTAAGGAAGTTCTTGGTAAATAGTGAATCAATTAGAGAAAATAGTAGCTCCCGTAAAAGATGAGCTAAAAACTCTTGAGAAAAGGATTGATTTTATTTTAAGGGAAAATGTCTTTAAAGAGAAATTTACAGGTACTTTTTTAAATAAAGGGAAAAAATTAAGACCAATTTTCCTGTTTTTGTTAGCAAGGGCTCTTGGGTATGAGGATAATGACATAGTTGATTATGGTATTATTGTAGAGCTTTTGCACAATGCAAGTCTTGTTCACGATGATATTATAGATCATTCTTCGAAGAGAAGAGGGGAATCCACTTTTAATGCACTTTATGGAAACAATATAGCCGTACTTTTAGGAGATCTTTTATTCCTTTTCTCCAATAAGCTTGCTATTGAAAAGAGGAAATTTGAAATTTTGGATGTTATTGTTGAAAAAAATGAAAATTTGCTAATAGGAGAAATAGAGGAGGGATTGAATGCAGGGAATGTATCTCTTACTGAAGATGAATATATGAAGATTATAAAAAATAAAACAGCCTCCCTTTTTGAACTTGTGGGAGAGATCTCATGTTTGCTTACAAATAAAATAGATAGTGATTGTAACGCAATAAAAAAGATGAGTTCACTTATTGGACTTAGCTTTCAGATTATTGATGATATTCTTGATTATACATCAGAGGCAAAGAAAGTTGGAAAACCTGTAATGAATGATTTAAAGGAAAAAACATTAACATTACCGATAATTTATGCAATAAATAAGGACCATAGTTTAAAGGAAAAAGTGGAAAAGTTTTTTTCAGATGTTAGCAATGACGCTCTTTTATACGAAATAAGGGATAGAGTGGTGGAACTTGGGGGGCTAAAGTATGCAAAGAAAAAAGCTCTTGAAATGATGAAACAGACGAGAGATAGCATGTTTATTATTCCTCCCTCTGTTTATAAAGATAGCCTTCTCTTCTTAGTTGCTTTTATGGAGAAGAGAAGTTTTTAGTCATATGTTAGAGACAGCATCCCTTGCGAGTGGTTCAAGTGGGAACTCCTACTTTGTGAAAAATGAGGAAGGTGTTTTTATTTTTGATTTAGGTATAAGTGTAAAAAGGTTAAAAGAGAATCTTGAAAAGTTCGGAATAGATATCTTGGATATCAGAGCTGTTTTTATAAGCCATGAGCATGGTGATCATGTAAAGGGACTTAAAACATTTGTAAAATATTACCCCAATATTCCTGTTTTCATTTCTTTAAAAACTTACAGGCAAATAAAGGATTCTATTCCTGCAGAATCATTTGTCTTTTTTGATACGGGGGATAGCTTAAAATTTAAGTACTTTGAAGTGGAACTCCCTCCAAAACTCCATGATGCTATTGATCCTGTATTTTTTAAGGTAAAAACAGATGATGGTATAGTAAGTATAATAACTGATTTTGGTTTTCCAAATAAAGAAATAATAAAAGCTGTTTCCGAAAGTAAGGTTCTGTTTTTGGAGTCAAACTATGATGAGAGAATGCTTGAAGAAGGAAAATATCCGGAGGTGCTTAAGCAGAGGATAAGAAGTCATACGGGACATTTTTCAAACTGTGATTCTGGGAGACTCCTGGATCTCCATGTTGGGGAAAATTTAAAATATCTTATTCTTTCACATATTTCCGAAAACTCTAATACCTATGAACTTGCTTTTAAAACAGTAAGCAAAATTGTCGGGAATAGAGATTTTAAAATAATAACAGCCACTCAAAAAGAGCCTGTTTCTTTAATTAAAATATCATAATTTCTATTTTTCCTCTTTACCGTTCACATTCTTTGTAAAAAACTCTAACTTTTCTCTGACTTTTTCGAAAATTTCTTGCGCCGGTTTATCAAGGAAAAAGGATAATGCTTCCTCTATATTTTCAATTGCTATAATTTCAAAATCACCTTTTTCTACGGCTCTTATAACTTCATCTTTTAGGTTTAATTCATTAATATTACTCCTGGGGATTAAAACCCCATTTTTTTCATTGAAACCTCTTGCTTTGCATATTTCAAAAAAACCTTCAATCTTTTGATTAACTCCCCCTATCGGTTGAATTTCCCCTTTCTGATTAATGGAACCTGTTATTGCGTAATTTTGTTTTATTGGGATTTCGGAAAGAGCTGAGAGTAAAGAAATAAGTTCCGCTGCTGAAGCTGAGTCACCGTCAATTTCAGAGTAAGTTTGTTCAAAAACTATTTTGGCTGTAAAGTTTAAAGGCGTTTCTTTCCCGAATTTTTCACACATATATCCTGAAAGAATTAAGACTCCCTTTGTATGAATTGCTCCGGAAAGTTCCGCTTCTCTTTCTATATTCACAATCCCGTCCTTTCCCATTCCAACACTTGTACTTATTCTCACAGGCATTCCAAATTCAATATCACCCGGATTTATTACCGTGAGACCATTTATAATTCCGATTTCTTTACCTGCTGTTGAGATGAAAAATTTATCCTTTTTTATCATTTCAAGTTGTTTTTTCTTGACAAGAGAAACACGCTCTTCCATCTTTTCTATCGCTTCTTTTATATCCTCTCTTTCTATTCTGTTTTTCCCTTTTATTTTTGAATAATAATCCGATTCTTTCAGAATAGATGAAATTAATCCGAAATTAGTTGTGATTTTTTCCTTTTCTCCGGCAACTCTTGAAGCATATTCAAGAAGTGCTATTATCCCATCCTTTTTGACCTCATTTAATTTATCCTTTTTTACTATCATGGAAACAAAACTTGCAAAATCATTAACATTCTTTTTATTTAATTCCATTGTTAAATCAAACTCAGCTTTGATTTTAAAAATTTCCAGAAATTCCTTATCTAAAAATAGAAGCTCATAGTAAGTGATTGGGTCTCCTATTAATATTACTTTTAAAGATAAGGGAACAGGTTCAGGTCTTAAACTTTTTATTGCTGTAAAACTTACGGTATTTTCCAGATCTTCTATCTGGAGAAAATTGGTTTGAAGTGCTCTTTTTAGTGCCTTGTAAGAGAAAGGATGGGATAAAAGTTCTTCGGCATCTATTATTATGTAGCCTCCATTAGCTTTTAAGAGAGAGCCGGCCATTATTAAGGAAAAGTCTGTAATAAGGTTTCCCATTATTGATTCTCTCTCTATTCTTCCGATAAGGTTTTTATATGTGGGATTATCTTCAATTATTACCGGGGAGCCTACTGTTAATGAATTGTCAACTATTACATTAAGAAAAAATCTTTGTGTGAAGTTTTCCTTTATTTCGGGATTTTCCTTTTGAAATTTGGGACTGAAGATAGTGTAATTCTCAACTATACTCTCTTTCATCTTATCTAATAAAGCGGGAAGTTTTTTGTACTGTTTAAATTCTCTGTCAATATCTTCAAAAAGGTGGTTAACAAAATCTTTTACAGCTTTTTCCATAAGCTCATTCTCTTTTTCCGATTGTTCAAAATCTATTTTACCGAGATTTCGCAATATGTTTTCTATCTCATCATTTGCTATCTCTCTTTTTTTAAGAATTTCCTCTCTTTCTTTATCGGAAAGAGAGTTAAACTCTTTTTCATCAAGGTCTTTCCCATCTTTTACGGGGACCGGAAATATTCCTTTTTCCGTTTTTTCGACTCTAAAGCCCAATTTTGCTATTCTGTCTTCTCCTTCTCGAATTATCGCTTCTTTCTGCTCCAGAGCTTCTCTTCTTATTGTATTCACTTTTTCCAAAAAAGAGTCTCTTTCAAAAAGGGTGAAAAGCTCCTTGTCAATTCTCTTTATAATCCTTTTCATCTTCCTGTTGAATTTCTTGGCTTTGCCTGCGGGAAGCATTATTGCTATAGGTGTGTAAGAATCTATAAAATTATTTGCAAAGCATATGTCCTCAGGCTTTTCTCCATCTTTTGCTAATTTTTCAACATAACTTTTTACAGCTGATGTTCTGCCTGTACCTGATTTTCCGACTACGAAAATATTAAAACCTTTTGCCTTTATTCCCAATCCTGTTTCAAGGGCTTTTAATGCCTCTTTTTGGCCTATAATTCCTTTGATTTCCGGAACTTCTGTTGTGTCATTAAACTCCAGAAACTCGTCGGGAATTTTTACTAATAATTCACCCGCTTTGATTTTCTCCATTTATGTCTCCTTATATTTCCATATAATATTTGTTTGTTTTTCCGAGCAAAATACTCTTTTCTATATTTTCTTTAACATCAATTTTAGCCCTTTCAACAGCTTTTTCAAGGGAATAACCTTTAATAAGATAGGCTAAAATTGAAGATGAAAGAAAACACCCTGTGCCATGCACATCCTTATTAATTATCTCTCCTTTAAATTCGAATATCTTTTCATTGGTTATCAGAAAATCGTTTCCTTTCAGGTGTCCCCCTTTTACTAAAATATTAGTTTTAAATTTATTGGCAAGAATTTTTCCTGCTTCTATAGCATCTCTTTCCCTCTTTACCGAACTTCCGCTTAAAATCTCAAGCTCTTTTAAATTAGGAGTTATTAATGTTGCATATTTAAAAATCTCCCTTTTAATCTTTTCAATAAATTGATTATTGTTAAATAATTTCAAATTATTACCTGAAAAGAGCACAGGATCATATACAATTGGGATTTTATTGTTTTTAATAAAAGAGTGAATCACTTCTACTATCTCAACACTTCCTATTACTCCTATTTTAATCCCGGATATTTTAAAATCATCAAAAATTTTTTCAAAACTCTCTTTTACTTCTTTAACTGATAATGGAAAAATATTTGACACACCTTCTGAATTCTGAGGAACTATTGAGGTTATGATAGCCATTGGAAATATCTCTTTTGATTTTAATACTCTTGTATCCAGAAGTATTCCGGCCCCACCTGAAGGGTCAAATCCTGCTATTGTTAGCCCTATTTTTTTCATTAATATACTCAATGGCTTTTTTTATTCTTATAATTGCTTCCTCTTTTCCGAAAAAAACCAAAACATCAAAAATTCCTGGGGATACTCTGTTTCCTGTTAATGCAAGTCTCAAGGGATGAATTATACTTCCCGCTTTGATTCCTATTTGCTCGGCTTTCTCCCTGAGCTTTTTTTCAAGTATATCTTGGTGGAAAGAATCTTTACTTATATTTTCTATCTCTTTTAGGTAAGCTTCAAGATATTCTTTCCCTTCTATGTTAAAGAATTTTTCTTCTCCCTCTTTGTCATAATAAAGAATTTCGGAAAGATAGTTTTTAAGAATTTTTATAAATTCTTTTAAGTTTTTCATTCTTGTTTTTAAAAGTTCTATTGCCTTTAATGTTTTCTCTTTATCTTTTTCTAAAATACTTTTATCTTCATCCGTTGAAATTTCTATAATTTCTTTGTAAAGCTCTTCCGGTTTTAGTGATGAGATAACCTTTGAATTTATAAAATCTAATTTTTTAAGGTCAAAAACAGGACTATTTTTTGTAACTTTTCCAAGAGAGAATCTTTTAATCAATTCTTCCAGAGAAAAGAAAGGTTTATCTTCCCCTGGATTCCATGATAATTTAGCAAGAAAATTGACAAGGCTAAGAGCAAGATACCCCTCTTTTTTGTAATTTAAAACGGATGTTACACCGTGCCTTTTACTTAGCTTTTGTTTATCGGGTCCAAGGATAAGGGGCAGATGGGCAAATTCAGGAATTTTCCATCCGAAAGCTTTATACAAAAGAATTTGTTTGGGAGTATTCGATAAATGATCATCTCCTCTTATGATGTTTGTTATCCCCATTAAGTGATCATCTACGACGACCGAAAGGTGGTATGTGGGAAATCCGTCGCTTTTTAACAATACAAAATCTTCTATTTCTGAATTCTCCACTTTAACTTTTTTATGAATTTTATCTTCAAACTCAGTTTTCCCCTCCGGGACTTTAAATCTTATTACATAAGGTTTTCCGTCTTTTAAAAATTTTTCTATTTCATCTTTTGAAAGATTAAGACATTTTCTATCATATTTCCATGATTTTATTCCCTTTTTCTCTGCTTGCTTTCTTCTTTCTTCAATTTCTTCGGGTGTGCAAAAACATCTGTATGCTTTTCCTTCTTCCAGAAGCTTTTCCGCATGCTTTTTATAAATATCAAGTCTTTCCGATTGAAAAAAGGGGCCCTCATCCCATTCCAATCCGAGCCATCTCATAGCTTTTAAGATTTCTTCACTCATCTCTTTTGAAGATCGAATATTGTCTGTATCCTCAATTCTTAGAACAAATTTTCCATTTTTGTTTTTTGCAAACAGCCAGTTAAAAAGTGCTGTTCGTGCTCCTCCAATGTGAAGATAACCTGTCGGGCTTGGTGCAAATCTGACTTTTTTCATGTAAGAAGCTCCCTCTGTCGTTCTATGACATATCTTGAAATTTTATTTATTGCTCTTTT
This sequence comes from Candidatus Aminicenantota bacterium, assembly GCA_027067555.1. Classification (GTDB taxonomy): domain Bacteria; phylum Acidobacteriota; class Aminicenantia; order JAMOAD01; family JAMOAD01; genus JALXDT01. The sequence goes on from JAMOVU010000126.1 coordinate 8,145, forward strand.
AAATTCTACTGATCTTTCCGGCAAGAATTCCACTCCAAAAATTTTTGATTCTGTATTATAATATGTTCTTTCATTTCTAATGACTCCGGAAATTTCAAGTTCATCAAAATCCTCTTTTCTCAATCTAAATCTCATATCTATTTTGTCTCCGACTTTTATTTCTTCCATATTTTCATCAACCTTAATTGCTACACCTCCGGCAGAGATATCCAAAATAGTTCCTTCAAAGACTTTAGGAATTGACTCCGGATGATCTTCATCTATTATTACCTGCTCTCCTCCTTTGGGATATACTATGAATTTAACTATTACTGCTTTGTCATGGGGAGTGGGTACTCTGAAATAATTTCTTCTTTCCCCATCTAAGAGTTTTGTAGGCAGCTTTATTTTATAAGCGGGTACCTTTGTACTTTCGTTTAAACGATACTTCACTTTTCCCAGCACTTTTGAGTGAAAATAAAATCTAAAACCAGAGTATTGAAAATAAACATTTATCTCATCACCTTTAACAAGGGGTTCAAAAGTTTCTCCTACCCCTGTGGGTAAATCAATTATTATGCTTCTATCACTTCTATCAAGATCAAAAAATCTACTGGTGTAAGTCATCTGCTTTTTTGTGCCTGTGAGAGAAATTGTGATATTCTCATTTTCCTCTATTGCCCTAAGTAAAAATTTACTGTCAATCTCATGAGCCATAGCTAATAATAAAAAAAAAGAGCTCCTTTGTCAATTTGAAAATAAGCTCCTCCTTTGTGTACGAAATCTTTTTTGATGCTTTTCATTTTTATTAGTATATGTTTTAATATTAAATATAAAAGGAGGTAAAAGATGAAAAGATCTTTTTTTATGAAACTTTTAGCAGGTTCTTTTCTTTTTACGCTTAAACCCTACCTTGTCAAAGGAGGTGATGGATTAAAAAAGGGTACTTCTTTCAAGGAAAAATTAATTGATTGTTTGAGAAAGGCTTTTGCGGATGAATGGCTTGCCTATTACCAGTACTATGTTGAATACAGTGAGGTAAATGGTAACTTAAAAGATAAAGCAATTGTTGAGCTTAAGGAGCATGCAGAGGATGAGTTAAGACATGCCGGAATGTTAAGAGATAGAATTCATGAATTGGGGGGTCATATTCTTTTGTCTCCCGAAGATTGGTATAAATATACAAATTGCGGTTATTTGAAACCCAGGAGTTTTGATGTAGGACATATACTTGAAGATGCGATAGAAGGAGAAAGGTGTGCTATTAAGGTTTATACAAAAATCGCTAATATGACGAAAGGAAAAGATGAAAAAACGTATAAGATTGTAACTCAAATTTTGAAAGAAGAACAAGAACATGAGGAGGATCTTTTAAAAGTAAAAGCTCTTTTGAAAAAGTAGTTTGCTTTTGTAGTATGATATAGTATGATAAAGAGACTAAAAAGAGTTTTTTTTTGAAAGAGATGTTATAATTAAAGATGGGTGTAATGGAGTTTGTTAGAGATCACTTAGGAATAAGTTTTGTAATTCAATACAAAATTTATTTGTCAATTTTAATAATACTTGTTCTTTTTTTACTAAAAAAAATTGTTCAATGGTTTGTTTTTAAAAAAGTTGTTTCAGTCGAAACCAGATATTTTTTAGCAAAGGCTTTTACTTACATTGAAGTGGGCTTAATTATCCTTTTACTTATAAGGGTCTGGTTTGAAGGATTAAAGCCTTTGGCTACATACTTCGGTCTTGTTTCAGCAGGTATTGCAATTGCTCTTAAAGATCTCTTTACTGATATGGCAGGGTGGATTTTCATCCTTATAAAAAAACCGTTTTCCATTGGTGATAGGATACAAATAGGGAAGTTTAAAGGGGATATAGTGGATATCAGAGTTTTTCAGTTTTCGATTGTTGAAATCGGGGAATGGATTGGGGCTGAGCAAAGCACCGGTAGAATAGTTAATATCCCCAATTCCTATGTTTTTAAAGAACCACTTGCCAATTATACAAAGGGTTTTAGATTTGTCTGGAATGAAATCCCCGTGCTTGTCACATTTGAAAGTAATTGGAAAAAGGCAAAGGATATTTTGTTCAGAATAGCAAAGGAGTGTGATAAAGGAGTAAGTCAGATAGCAGAAGAAGAGTTAAAGAGAGCAACACTAAAATACTATATTCACTATTCTGTCCTTACTCCAACTGTTTATACAAAGGTTGAGGATAGTGGAATCCTTTTAACGATTAGATATCTCTGTGACCCGAGAAAGAGAAGAATTACGGAAAATAATATTTGGGAAATGATTTTAGAAGAATTTGGTAAGGAGAATGACATAGATTTTGCCTATCCCACGATTAGGTATTATAATAACCTTCAGGAAGGTAAGAGCGGAACCAAACCTTCAAGTAATTAATCAAAAAGTTGATTTGAAAAAAAACTTTTATAGGGTATAATATAACTCTATTTTATTGTGAGGTGATTATGAAGAGAAAAGTTTTACTTGTTATTATTTTAATCCTTTCATTTACTTTGGTTTCTTCTGTGGGTTTTGCTGAAAAAAAGATTGACAAAAAGATATTAAAACAGGCTTCCAAACTAAGAAAAAAGGGAGATAAAGAATTAAAAAAGAAAAATATTGATAAAGCTATAGAATATTATCTTGAATCATTAAAGTTAAATCCAATGGATAAAAGTGTTCATAATAATATTGCAGTTGCGTATGTTCAAAAGAATGAGTATGAGAAAGCAGTTAAACATTATGAAAAAGCTCTTGAGATTGATCCAAAGTTTAAAAATCCCAGAAGACCTCTTTTAAATCTTCTGAACTTTCTTGGTGGTCAGTATATGAAAAAAGGGGATTTTAAGAAGTCAAATGAGTATTATGAAAAATTCCTGAAATATCTGGGAAATGATAAGAAGAACCAGAAAATAATACTGTCTGTTAATTATAGAATGGGAATTAACTATTACAGGATGAGAGAAAACAAAAAATCTCTTGAGTATCTTCAAAAAGTGATGAATTATCCCGATTTCCAGAAGAATTTTCCCAAACTTTATCCTGCAGTAATTTACCTTGTAGGTGTTAATTATTCCCTTTTAGGAGACTTAGAGAAAGGTAATAAATATTTAAAAGAGTATGTAACAATAAAAGCTCCGGAAGAAAAAACCGACCCCTTTGTAGCTTATGCGTATTTCTTTTTAGGAGAAAATAATTTTAAAACTCTTGAAGATAAAGTTGAGGAATTAAAGAAAAATAAAGACGAAAAAGAGATTGAGAAGGTAAGAGAACTTGCCGCTTCCATGAGAGATAGGATAGAGCCTTATTTTAAAAAATGTATAGAGCTTAACCCTAAGCTTGAAGATGCATATACAAAATTAGGAAATTTCTACTATCTTGCGAAAGACGATAAAAAAGCTCTTGAGATTTATAATAAAGTTATAGAGCTTTTCCCTAATTCTCCTGCAATTGAGGCTTATAAAAGATTTAGAGACACTTTAAAAAAGAGTCAGGAAAATAAGGGAGAAAAAAAATAAAAAGTAGAAAATAAAATAATATGAAATAAATAAACTAAAAAATAAACAAAGGAGGCCAAAAATGGGTGTTAAAAAAGGCGATAGGGTAGTTGTAAACTATACAGGTTCGTTTGAAGATGGAACTGTTTTTGATTCAAGTTATCATGGAGATCATTCCCATCCAATAGAGTTTACTGTAGGTTCAGGCGAAATTATCAAAGGTTTTGATGAAGCTGTTATTGGTATGGAAGTAGGAGAGGAGAAAAATATTACAATTCAACCCGAAGATGCATATGGAGAAAAAAAAGAGGAGTTAATTCAAAGAATTCCGAGATCTCAATTCCCTGATAGTGATGGAGTTCAGGAGGGAATGAGTGTTAATCTTGTAACAACAGATGGCCAGGAATTTCCTGCAACAATTGTAAAGGTAGAGGATGACTTTATCACTATTGATCTTAACCATCCTCTTGCAGGAGAAAAGCTCAATTTTAAGATTAAGTTAGAAGAAATAAAATAATTTTTTTATTCTTTACCTTTAATAATCTTTTCTCCGAAATATGTTAAAATAAGCATTAATTCGGAGGAGAAATGATATTTACTATTTTCGGATATCCAAAAACCGGCAAAACCACATTATTTAATCTTTTGACAGGTCAAAGGGAGCATGTTGATAAGTTTGCGTCTTCAAAGGGAGAACTCCACAAAGCAGTGGTTTCAGTGCCGGATCCCAGACTTGAAGAGCTTAACAAGTTCTATAATACAAAGATTAAACATGCTCAAATAGAATACCTTGATACGGGAAGTCTTGCTTTCGGAGAGGTGAAAACAGCAACTTTTCTGGATATTTTAAGAAGAAGTGATGGATTAATTCATGTTGTCAGAGGTTTTGAGGACCCTGAAATTGTGCATCCTGCTGGCTCTATAGATCCCATGAGAGATATTTCTTCCATGGAGGATGAGTTAATAATTTCGGATATAATAACCATTGAAAAAAGACTTGAAAGAATAGAAAAGGATTTAAAAAGGAATAAGAGCAAAGAGTTGGAATCTGAGCATAAGGTTTTGATTAAAATAAAGGAGTTTTTAGAACAAAATTTACCTTTAAGGGAGATGGATTTGGCCAGGGACGAGGACTTTATGATCAGGGGGTTTCAGTTTTTATCGCAAAAACCAATTATCCACATGATAAATCTCAGTGAAGGGGATGAATTAGTGGAATCAGATGGGAAAAATAAGAAAATACTATCCTTTTACGGTAAAATAGAAGAGGAAATAATGGATCTTGATGAGGATGAAAGAAAGCTATTTTTAAAGGAGTATGGCATTGATGAATCCATTAGGGATAGATTTATTAGAGAAAGCTATAAACTGATGAACCTCATATCATTTTTTACTGTAGGAGAGGATGAAGTAAGAGCATGGACTATTAGGAAAGGTGATACAGCTTACGAAGCGGCTGGTAAGATTCACACTGATTTGCAAAAGGGTTTTATCAGAGCTGAAGTGATTTATTGGGAAGATTTTGTGAAAGTCGGAGGTTTTAAAAATGCCAAGGAAAAAGCCCTCCTTAGGCTTGAAGGAAAGGACTATATAGTTAAGGATGGGGATATAGTCCACATTAGATTCAATGTCTGATGAATGAGTGGGAATTAATCTCTTTTTTAAAGGGTGAACTATCATCAAAAGTTGAGCTTTCAATAGGGGATGATGCTGCTGTTATAAAGGAGGGGGATAAATATTTTATAATTACGAAGGATTTAATGGTTGAAAATACACACTTTATCTTGAATGATTATCCTCTTGCACTTTTAGGTAAAAAACTTGTTAATTCAAATATTAGCGATATAGTAGCAATGGGGGCTTATCCAAAATATGCTCTTTTGGGTATTACTATCAGGGAAGGTTTGGGAGATGAGGCTTTGAAAATAATGCTGACGGGTGTAAAAGAGGAGCTTGAAAATGCCGGGGTGTCTCTTATTGGGGGGGATACAGTAAAGGGAAGAAATCTAATGCTTTCCATGACGGTAATAGGGGAAACGAAAAGGTATATAACACGAAAAGGAGCGCAACCTGAAAATCTTATTTTTTTATCGGGAAAAATCGGTTATTCAAGAGCTGGTTTGAGAGAATTTTTGTCAAAGGGTATAATTGAAAATTCTGAAGCCGAAAAGGTTTTTTTCGAAGGTAAAAATAGGAGAGATCTTCTTGATTTTCTCTCTGAAGTTAAGATAAATGCAATGATAGATATTTCTGATGGTTTTTATCAGGATTTGAATCACATTCTTGAAAGCTCTGAGGTAGGAGCAGAAATTTATCTTGAAAACCTTCCTTATGATTCGTATCTCGAGAAGCTCTCTAAAGAAGAGGGTGTTTCATATTATGATTTTGTATTGAACAGTGGTGAAGAATATGAGCTTATAATAATTGTTCCTTCATATGAAGAGGAAAGATTAATTAAGAAAGGGTTAATAGAGATTGGAAAGATAAAAGGGGAAAGGGAGCTTACATTTATTAAAGATGGCAAAAAGGTTAATGTTAGAAATCTCTCATATACCCACAAATTTTGAGTCTTATTTCCGGAAAAGATAAAAATCACCTTATAATTTTTTGACCTTTTAACAAAAATAACATAAAATACTCTTATGAACATAATTAACAAGAGAACAAGGAAATTGATAAAAATGGCTCTTGAGGAAGACCATATTGAAAATGATGTTACCACCAATTCTCTTTTCCCTGAGCCTTTGAAAGCAAATGCGAAGGTGATAGCAAAATCTAATGGAATTCTTTGTGGGCTGGATGTTTTCAAAGAAGTCTTTTTGTTTATTGACAAGACCATTAAATTTGAAACTGATTTTAAGGATGGAGATAGGTTTAAAAAGAAAGATACAATCATAAAAATATCAGGTGATGTTCGAGCGATTTTAAAGGGAGAAAGAACAGCTCTTGACTTTTTGGGTCATCTTTCCGGAATAGCAACAAAAACCAATAATTTGGTAAAAAAGACAAAAGGAAGAATAAAAGTTCTTGACACGAGAAAAACGACACCGGGTTTCAGAGAGCTTGAAAAGTATGCAGTTAAGACAGGGGGAGGTTTTAACCATAGGATGAATCTTGAAGAAATGGCAATGTTAAAAGAAAACCATCTTATATTCTTTGAATCTATAAAAGATGCTGTTGATAGAATAAGAAAAAAATTCAAAAATGTTAAGATTGAGGTTGAAGTGAAAAACCTCAAAGAATTTGAAGAGGTTCTTAAACTTGATGTTGACAGGATAATGCTTGATAATTTTTCTTTAGAAGATATTAAAAAGGCAGTAAAAATAAACGGAGGGAAGAGGGAACTTGAAATTTCAGGTGGTGTCAATGAAAGTAATATTGAAGAATACTCTTTAACAGGAGCTGACTTTGTTTCATCCGGTGCATTAACCCATTCATTTAAGAACTCTGATTTTTCCCTCTTAATTGAAAAATGAGTAAAGATCCGATTATAACAGATGTTTTAATTATAGGTTCAGGTATAGCGGGGCTTACGGCAGCATATATTTTGGGTAACGAAAATATCAATACTATTGTGATTTCAAAAGAAAGAAAAGCTTCTGAAACAAACACCCTTTATGCTCAGGGAGGAATAGTAACCCTTGGACCTGATGATGATCCTGAGCTTTTGAAAAAGGATATAATAAGCGCAGGTGCAGGAATTTCCAATCCTGAAGCTGTTGATATTGTCGTTAATAGGGGTGTAAAACTCGTAAAAGAAATTTTAATAGATAAGTTGAATGTTCCGTTTTCAAAAGATGAAAACGGAGAATATCTTTACACCAAAGAAGGAAACCATTCGTGCAGAAGAATTCTTTTTGCAAAGGATGAGACTGGTAAGGCTATTGAAAGCACTTTTGCTGAAAGTGTAAAAAAACTAAAATCTGTAGAGCTTTTAACGGGAGCAACTGCAATAGATTTAATTACGAGGCATCATCACTCTACAAATCCACTGAGTCTCTACAAAGAAGCAGAGGTGATGGGGGCTTATGTTCTCCTTCAGAAAGAGAAAAAAGTGATTAGAATTTTTGCAAAGGCAGTAATTCTCGCAAGTGGCGGACTTGGAAGAATCTTTTTACATACGACAAATCCCCCTGTTGCAAGGGGAGATGGTTATGCAATGGCATATAGAGCAGGGGCGAATTTGATTAATATGGAGTATGTACAATTTCATCCTACCTCTTTTTACCATAGAGATGCGGATAGCTTTCTGATTTCCGAAGCAGTAAGAGGTGAAGGTGCGGTTCTTATTAATAGGAAAGGGGAAGCCTTTATGAAAAATTATTCAAAGCAAAAGGACCTTGCTCCCAGAGATGTTGTCACAAGAGCTATTTATGAGGAAATGCTCAAAAATGGAGATCACTATGTTCTTCTTGATCTTTCAAATATAAAAGTTGATGTTAAAGATAGGTTCCCCCATATTTATGAAACATGTAAAAAATACGGGGTGGACATTTCAAAGGAGCCAATACCGGTTGTCCCGGCAGCTCATTATTCATGCGGAGGAGTTAAGGTTGATACAAGAGGAAGAACCACTTTAAAAAGACTTTATGCTGCGGGTGAAGTCTCCTGCACAGGTCTTCACGGGGCTAATAGATTGGCATCAACCTCACTTCTTGAAGGTTTGAGCTGGGGTTATTTTGCAGCGGAAGATATTTTAAATTCAAAAGAGATTATCGGAGAAGAGCCGGCTTTTAATGAAATCCCTCCCTGGAAATACCCTTCAAAACCGGAAAAAATAGACCCTGCTCTGATTGTTCAGGATTGGAATCTTATTCGTTCAACTATGTGGAACTATGCTGGTATTATAAGAACCACAAGGAGGCTTAACAGAGCAAAATCCGATTTGGAATATTTGAAGCACAGGATAGAAAAATTCTATAAGAGTGCGGAGGTGGTTGATTCAATAATCGGTTTGAGAAATAGTGTGCAAACAGCTCTACTCGTTATTTATTCAGCCTATTTTAATAAGATAAGTAGAGGCGCTCATTATATAATAGATAACGGCGGATAAGGAGGGTAAGAATGCCTTCTGATAAACTCCTAAATTTCGGGCAACAGGTATACAATCAAGAGGATTTTATATTTTCTAAAAATCTTTATGAAAGAATAAAATCTTTAAATTTTGGAGAGGAGTCCGCCTTAATAGGTTTTCTTGCCAGAGCTAATATTTATGATGATTCTATTAGAAAGAAACTGTTGGAAAACTTTGGAGAAAATGTAATAGAAAGCATTGAGCTTCTTCAAAGGCTCAGCAGAATAACTGTTCCGGAAAGAGAGAGAAGGATAAGGCAGCTCAGGGAGTTTTTTGTTGAGCTTAGCAGTGATGTGAGAATTATTATTATTAAACTTGCGGAAAGATTGGAAGCTCTTATAGAAGCAGAGAGATTGAAAAAATCTAATATAAAAAGATTGTCTGAGGAAACCCTTTTTTTCTATTCCACTATAGCCCATAGATTGGGAATAAGCAAACTTTACACTGAGATGGAGGATATAGCTTTTAAGCATCTTTATCCGGGAGAATATAAAAAGATAGAGAGATTCTTAGGGGAAAACAAAAAAATTTACGAAGAAAAATTGAAAAATATGATTTTGGTAATAAAAAATATTCTTGAAAAAAATGGTATTAAAGCAAGAACTCAATACAGAGTTAAAAGGCCTTACAGTATATACCGGAAGATGCAGAATAAAAAAGTGGGCTTTGACGAAATTTTTGATTTAATGGCGATAAGGATTATTACGGATGAGATAAATAGCTGCTACACAATTTTGGGGCTCGTTCACAGCAATTGGACGCCAATCAACGGGAGATTCAGGGATTGGATTGCAAATCCCAAACCAAACGGATACCGTTCAATCCAAACCACTATAATTTCAAGAACAGGTGATAAGTATGAGATTCAAATAAGAACAGAAGAGATGCATAAAGAGGCTGAATATGGTGCTGCTGCTCACTGGAGTTATAAAGAAGGTGTAAAGCCTACCTCCGGGTGGACCATGAGATTAAAGGAATTTCTGGAAAATGATGAAATATTTGAAAATCCGATTGAGGCTCTGGAGCATATTCAAAGTGAAATAAAAAAGGATTACATAAGTGTAATCACTCCTAAGGGAGAGGTTATCTCTCTGCCCGAAGGTTCTACTCCCCTCGATTTTGCATATATGGTTCATACTGAGGTTGGACATCACACTACGGGAGCAAGGGTCAATCAAAGATTTGTATCTTTAAAGACAGAGTTAAAATCCGGGGATGTTGTTGAAATTATCACTCAGAAGAACTCAAAGCCTTCAAGGAACTGGCTCAATTTTGTAAAAACATCAAAAGCAAAGTCAAAAATAAGGGAGTGGTTTAGAAAGAATGAAAGAGAAGCTTTTATAAAAGAGGGTAAAAGAATTTTTGATTCTCAGATAAAAAAGCATAAGAAAAAATACGAGGGATTTGATAAGGAGCAGGAGTTTAAGGAAAATCTTTTAAAACATGGGTATAAAAATATTGAATCTCTTTACTTTGCTATAGGCACAAAGTCTGTTAAGGCAGGCCTTCCTCTTTTAAAAAAATTATTTCCTTTGAAACACAAAAAAAATGATGAATTTTTAAAAAAGAAAAAGAGTATTGGTGGGATGCTATCTCCTCAGATTATTATAGAAGGGGAGAAAAATATTGATTTTAAAATAGCCAGATGTTGCAAACCTATAAAAGGAGAACCAATTGTTGCATATATTACGAAGAACTCGGGAATTAAAGTTCATTCTGTTAACTGCCCGTATATAAAAAGCGGAGCAATGGATCCTGAAAGATTGAGAAAAGCTGAGTGGGTAAATGATAGTTCTCTTCAGCAGATAAAGGTGAGAATCAAAGGTGAGAATATGGAGGAGATTGTTTCCTCTCTTGCGGAAGTGTGCAAAAACAATGATATTTTTTTGAATTCCATAAAAAGATTGGATAATGGTGAAACCTCCTCAATTGAGGCTGAACTTCTGGTAAAAAATATGGATGATTTTATCCACATGAAGAATCTTTTATTAAAGAAAAATGGGGTAAATAAAGTTATCCTTTTAAGATAGATAGTTAAATAAAGTAAAAGTGGTTTAATGATATATTAAGCTTATATAAGTCTGAATTTCTAAAATTTGTAGACATATAAGTATAGGTGGGAAATTATTATGCCCCTTGACCTCCATGGTATAATAAATAAAAAAACACGGGAGGGTAGAAAATGAAAGGAAGAGAAGTTCTGAAGTTTCAATCTGAAGTTAAAAGGCTTTTAGATATTCTTGTTTATTCACTTTATAAAAACAGGGAGATTTTTTTAAGAGAGCTTATCTCCAACGCTGTTGATGCTCTTAACAAAATTCAATTTGAAATGCTTACTGATAAATATATTGAGGATAGGGATATTGAGCTCAGAATAGACATAAAGACTGATAAGGATAAAAATATGTTGATTGTTGAAGATACGGGAATAGGTATGACCAGGAAAGAGCTGATTGACAATCTCGGTACAATTGCCCATTCGGGCACAATAGATTTTCTTAAAAGGGCTGAAAAGAGAAAAAAGGGAGAGGAGCTTGACCTAATAGGAAAGTTTGGGGTGGGCTTTTACTCTGTTTTTATGGTTGCAAAGGAGGTTAGAATTTTAACAAAATCTTTTAGAAAGGGAAGTTCAGGCTATCTCTGGGTTTCTCAAGGGGGAGAGGAATATACTATAGAAAAAAGCAAAAAGGAGAAGAGGGGAACGAGAATAGAAATCCTCTTAAAGGATGATGCAAAAGAGTTTTTAGAGGAACTTAGAATAGAGAATATAATTAATAAACATTCAAAATTTGTTCCTTTTCCGATTTACATAAATGGTAAACCATTTGAGAAGAAACCTCCCATCTGGAGCCAGCCAAAATCATCCTTAAAGGAAAAGGATTATCATGAGTTTTACAAATATCTTACAAATTTTGAGGAAAAACCACTCGCATACCTGCACCTTTCTGCTGATGCACCTTTTCAATTTCACGCCCTTTTGTATGTTCCCGACACTTCTCTGGAGTTCATTGAACTTTTCAAAAAAGAGTCCGGTGTGGATCTTTACTCCAGAAAGGTTTTAATCCAAAAGCACTCAAAAGATATTGTCCCCGAATATCTCTCCTTTTTAAAGGGAGTTGTGGATTCCGAGGACATACCTTTGAATATTTCGAGAGAGAGTATTCAGGATGATGCTGTTGTTGTTAAAATCAGAAAACACATTACAAAAAAGTTTTTGGAGCACATTAAAAAGATAAAGAAAAAGGATTTTGAACTTTATCTTAAAATCTGGAAAAAGTTTGGTAGAAAGTTTAAAGAGGGAATAATAAGTGATTTTGACAATAGAGAGCTTTTATCCGAGCTTCTGCTTTTTGAGTCTTTAAATGGTGGTGAGGGAAAATTTATTGACCTTGAAGAGTATAAGAAAAATTTTAAAGAGGGACAGACTGAAATTTACTATATTTCCGGAGAATCTTACTCGGCCATAGAGAAAAATCCCTCTCTTGAGATTTTTAAAGAGAAGGGAATTGATGTGCTCTTTTGTACTGACCCTGTTGATGAATTTGTATTGGAGCATCTAAAGGTTTTTAAATCCTATCCTTTTAAGATGGCTGAAAGCTCTGATATTAAGGTGGGAGAAGATAAGAAAAAGGATGATAAGGAATTAAATGATTTTGTAAAATACCTTAAAGAGCTTTACGGAGATAGGGTAGGGGATGTAAGAATCTCAACAAGGCTTGTTAAAAGTGCATGCACTCTTGTCAATCCTGAGAACTCACCTTCAATTCAGATGGAAAAAATTATGAAAATGATGAATAAGGATTTTGAAATTACAAAAAAGATATTTGAAATAAACCCTGAAAATCCTTTGATTAAAAAAATGCAGGAGCTTTACAAAAAGGATAAGGATTCTGAAAAGCTCAAAAATCTTGCAATACACCTTCTTGAAAGCCAGATGTTAAGGGAGGGCTTGATAAAGGATTTGAATGAATACATTGAAAGAAGCGAAAAGATAATGATAGAAAGCTTCTAAAATTGTTTTATATTCTTTTTACTCAACACCTATACAAACTGACTATTTTGCCAGATTGAAAGTTAAACTTGCGATATGCAATCTTTTGTGATAAGCTATTAATAAGGAAATATTTATGTATGTAAAGAGAGAGATAGAAGAATATGTTATTAAGGCTTTCAAAACTTTCCCTGTGGTCGCTCTCATAGGTCCGAGACAATCTGGCAAAACCACATTGGTAAGATATCTTTTTGATAAACCTTATGTTAATCTTGAGGATCCTACCGAGAGAGAATTTGCAGTGGAGGATCCAAAAGGATTTTTGAACAGATTTCCTGATGGAGCTGTCATTGATGAGGTGCAGAAAGTCCCGTCATTGCTGAGTTATATTCAGATAATGGTGGATAGGAAAAATAAAAATGGTCTCTTTGTGCTCACGGGAAGTAATAACTTTCTTCTTCTGAAGAAGGTAAAACAATCTCTTGTCGGAAGGGTTGCTATCTTCAAACTTCTTCCTTTAAGTATAAGTGAATTAAAAAAAGCAAATATGTTACCTCCATCTGTAAATGAAATTCTATTCAAAGGATTTTATCCGAGAGTCTTAATAGAAAATCAGGATGTAAATTTGGCTATTAGAAGTTATATTGAAACTTATATTGAGAGGGATCTGAATGAAATTATTAATGTGAAAAACAGATTACTTTTCAGGAATTTTTTGAAATTATGTGCGGGAAGAACAGGTCAAATTTTAAATTTAACATCAATTTCCAATGATCTGGGGATTTCCCATACTACTGTCCGGGAGTGGATTTCAGTTTTGGAAACAAGTTTTATAGTTTTCCTTTTACCTCCGTATTATAAAAATGTAAAAAAAAGGGTGATCAAATCTCCCAAAATGTACTTTTATGATATCGCAATAGTTAATTCATTATTGGGAATAGAAGATAAAAAAGAGTTGGAAAGTTTTTATTTAAGAGGAAGTATTTTTGAGAATATGGTAATTTCAGAAATTCTCAAATACAGATATAATCAGGGAAAATCAGAAAATATATTTTTTTATCGGGATAGAACAGGAAATGAGATTGATTTATTATATTCAAAAGCCGGAGAGTTATCTTTGTTTGAAATAAAATCTTCTTATACAATAACTAATGATTTTTTCAAGGTTTTCAAGAAAGTTGAATCTTTCCTGGGAGATAAAATAGCTAAAAAAATCATTATTTATTCCGGCGAAGAAGAATATGAAAGAGAGAGAATCAAAATTATTAATTATAAGAACATAAATGATGTTCTGAAGGAATTGGATTAAAACCTTTTAATCCACATACCCCAAAGATTTTAAATTTTTCTTGATTTTTTCAAGATTTTTTCTTCTCTGGGAAGCTGCTTTTTTATAGTAAAAGTTAAGTATTCTCTTTAATTCTTTGAATTCTTTTCTGTTTTTGTAAACAACATTGTGTTTTTCATTAGGGTCTTTTTTTAGATCATACATTTCGTATTTTGGAAGATTTGGAGGATTTTCGAATTTCCTTTTATCAATTTTTACATTATAAATAAGTTTGTATCCATCTTTTAAGACTCCTATCCTGAATGGAAAAGATAAGAGGGAATATTCGGGTGAAGTTGAGAATATAATAAAATCTTCCTTTTTATTATCCCAATTTTTGTAAGGCTTTAATTTTAAGGCTTTAGTAATAATAAGTGGAATTTTTTTCAGGGATATGGGAGAAGTCTTCTCTCCTCTCTCTTTTTTATTAAAATCTTTTACTATTAAGGGAACTCTTACCTCTTCTTGATATAGGGAGTATCCATGCTCCCAGCTTCCGTGCTCATAAAACTGCTCGCCATGATCTCCGAAAATTATTATCATTGTTTTATCATAATAGTTATTTCCCTTTAAATAGTTAACCAATGGTTTTAGAAATTCCTGATCAATTGCTAAAATTTCCTCTTCATAGAGAATTTTAGCCTTCTTCCTTATTTCTTCTGGAAGAGGGGAGAATGTTCCTCTCACTCCCTTTGTCATTGAAAACATATCAACGACACCCTCTGCACCCAGGATTGCATACTTTTGTGGAGGCATGTAAGGTGAGTGGGCCTGATAAGTGTGAAGAAAGAGGAATGTATTTTTACCTTTATTCAGCTCTATGTATGTTTTTGCTCTATTGTAAAGAACTTTTCCAGCCTCTCTGTTAAAAAGGTTAAAATTATCATCAAGATAGCTTGTAAATCCCCTTGCAAAACCAAGCCCTGAAGAGACAAGATTTCCCCCTGTTAAAGCTATTGTATAAAATCCTTTTTTTTGCAAAAGCTCTGCTACGGAAAGCTCCTTTTTGTCCCAGCTATATGTAGAAAAAAATACTGATCTGTGAGCTTCTGTTGTCCACGGATGGGTTGTATATGCATTTGTGTAATAAAGGCAGTCGGAAGCCGCCCATTTTTTTAGAAAAGGGGAAGTTTTTAACCCTTTTTTGTATAACGAAAGGCTTTCAGCTCTTACTGTATCAAGGGAGATAAGAATAATGAGTTTTCTTTCTTTTTGAGGTGTATAAAGATAAGGAGCGCCCCAGAAACTTATATCTCCTATTGTATTTTTACCTTTTGAAGCTTTTAAAATAAGTGTATCTCCATTTTCCGGAATTTCAATATCAAAGTACTTTACCGCATTTGTAATTCTTTTCTCAAAAATTTTCTTCTCTCCGGTTTTACTTTTTAAAAGTATTGAAAATACTGTCCCATCTCCGATTTTATCAAAAAAGTCTGACTCATTAAAAGAATTGAGTGATCCGGCATAAAAGCTAACTCTCATCCCTCTCTTAACTTTGATTTTTATCTTTAATGATGTGAATTTTGATGGCAGATAGTGTGCTTCGTATGCTGTTTTGTTTATCTTGATGTAAGAATAGTTTTTTAAAAAATCATACTTTTTATCCCAATCCTCAGAATTAAATTTATCCTGGATAATAATCTTTTCATTTGGAGAAATTTCTAAAGATTTTGTAATTTTTTCTTTAACTTCGAAAAAATTATCATCTTTTTTTACGAAGATTCTTACAAAAGTTTCCTCTTTAAATTTTTCTTCTCTTTTTAGATAAAGTGGTTTCAGTTTAAAGTTAGGAGAAACAAAGGCAAATATTTTCCCTTTGATAATCTGAATTTTTGCCTCTTTTTCTTCAGGAAAAAAGTAAAGAAATTTACCGTTTATTTTCAACCTTTTTCCATCTATCTCTATTTCCGAATTTTCCCCTCTTAAAAACAAACCACCTTTGATTTTTCCTGAAAAAGGTAAATTAAGGTTTTCCACTTCTTTTTTAGCTGTAAATATGTTTGTGTTTGCCGGTTTGAGAAGATAAAACCCGCTCTGCTTTTCACTTTTTTTATGAAATATGATAATTGTGGTGATAATTAAACTTAAAATTATTATTAATATCTTTTTCATTGCAAATTATACCATATGTTTTCAGTTTTCGATGGAATAGGAAACCGAAAAGTCTTTCAGAGAAATAGTTTTTTCTCTTATTTCTCCGTAGATGTAAGAATCTGAAAATTCTCCTGAGATAGGATCTATTGCAAACCAGCCATTGTTCGGGAAAAAAACTTCTATCCAGCTGTGTTTCTGCAAAATATTTTTTTTATTAAAAAAATAGAATCCCGACACCTTTTTCACAGTGATTCCACCTCTTTTTAGAAGTTCGTAGGCCAGATTGGTATAACCTGTGCAAAAAGCGGTGCCTCTTTTCAAAACAGTTATTGGGTCTTGAGGAGCTTTACTCTCATCATATTTAAGATTGTTTTTCAAAAAAAGCAGAACATTTTTTACATAAGAGGTATAAGAATCTGATGAATAATAAATCCTTTTTGCAATGGAGCTGATTTTATCATTTCCTTTGAACTTTGGAAATAGAAAGCCTTTGGATACATAGGGTAATTTTTTAAATAAATATCTTATGTCTATTCTTATGTCTTTTTTCTCTTTTATTATACTTACACTCTGAGAGAAATTTTCTATCTTATAATCATAAAAATTTATTTTATTATTTATCGGGATAAAAAAGCTAATCTGCCTGAAAATAAAAAAAAGCAAAAACAGGTGTTTTATCAATTTTACTCTTTTCTTAGATTCTTGTTTATGGAATCAAGTATACCATTAATGAATTTTGGGGAAGTGTCAGTCCCGTAAAGCTTTGCTATTTCAACAGCTTCATCTATTACCACAGGTACGGGAGTCTCCTTTTTAAACATCAGTTCATAAACAGCAATTCTTAAAATATTTTTATCAACTCTGAACATTCTTTGCAAATTCCAGTTCTTTGATACCTTTTCAATACTTTTGTCTATTAATTCTAAGTTGTTTACCACTCCTTTTACTAACTCTTTAGTATATTCCCTTACTTTTCTATCCTTTGTAGTGGAAAGATTCTCCCAGAAGCATTTCATTATCTCATCTATATCATCATGGGTGGAATCATACTCAAAAAGTATTTTTAATGCCTCTTCTCTGGCTTTTCTTCTTCTCCCCATCTATCTCCGATTAAATCCTTTGACTGAGATTCTCTTAAATTTCCTTATAGAGGTTTATCATCTCTATAAGGGCCATTGCGGATTCAAATCCTTTATTACCCATCTTTGTGCCTGCTCTGTCTGTTGCCTGATCAATCGTATCAGCTGTAATTATTCCGTAAGTTATGGGGACAGGGGAGTTTATTCCAACATTTGCTATTCCTTTGGTTGTTTCTGCTGCGATGTAATCAAAGTGGGGGGTTTCTCCTCTTATAATAACTCCGAGAGTAAGGATTCCATCAAATGGTTTATTCTTTTTTTCAACAAGTTTTTTCAAAAGGAGCGGTATTTCAAAAGATCCGGGAACTTTGTAAACTGTTATATTATCTTCGCTACCTCCCGTTCTTTTTATCGCATCAATGGCCCCTTCAAGAAGTCTTTCGGAAAAAAAATTATTAAATCTTGAAATTACTATTGCTATTTTCAGCCCTTTAGAGCTGAGTTTTCCCTCTTTTACTTTCATTATCCCTCCATCACTTTTTTAAGTTTGGCCAATGCCCAATCTATTTCCTCCTTTGTAATTACAAGAGGTGGAGCAAATCTAATTACCATTTCATGGGTTTCTTTGCACAAAAGCCCCTCTTCCATGAGTTTCTCAGCATAAGGTCTTGCAGGTTCGGTAAGCTCCATTCCTATTAAAAGTCCTCTTCCTCTAACCTCTTTTATTATGGGATTATTAATTTTTCTTAATTCATCCATAAAATAGTTTCCCATTTCATTTGCTTTTTCAGGTAATTTTTCATTTTCAAGAACCTCAAGAGCTGCTATCCCGACAGCTGCGCCCAATGGGTTTCCTCCGAAGGTTGAGCCATGGTCTCCCGGGTTAAACACACCTAAAACTTCTTTTGATGAAACCACTGCTGACACGGGCATTATACCTCCGCCAAGAGCTTTTCCCAGAATTACCATATCAGGTTTTATGCCTTCCCACTCAAATGCGAACTTTTTACCTGTCCTTCCAAGCCCTGTCTGAATTTCATCCAATACAAGAAGAACATTATTTTTATCCGCTATCTCTCTTAATCTTTTTAGGTATCCATTTTCAGGTATTATAATTCCTCCTTCTCCCTGAATGGGTTCGATCATGATTGCCACTGTGTTTGGAGTTACAGCTTTTTCCACTTCATCGGCATCTCCATACTTGACAATCTTAAATCCCGGTGTAAAGGGTCCGAAGCCATCTCTGTACTGCTCTTCAGTTGAAAAACTTATGATTGTGACTGTCCTTCCGTGAAAATTGTTTTCAGCAACAATTATCTCAGCTTTATCCTTTTCTACACCTTTTTTATAATAACCCCATTTTCTTACGGCTTTTATTGCTGTTTCCACAGCTTCGGCTCCCGTGTTCATCGGAAGAGCCATTTCAAAACCTGAAAATTCGCAAACTTTTTTAAGAAAAAGGGGAAGCTGATCATTATGAAATGCTCTTGATGTAAGGGTTACTCTGTCTAACTGCTTTTTTGCTACTTCGACTATATAGGGATGTCTGTGTCCCTGATTGAGGGCTGAGTATGAAGAGAGCATATCCATATATTTATTGCCCTCAACATCCCATACCCAAACTCCCTCTGCTTTTGAAATAACTATCGGAAGCGGATGATAATTATGAGCGCCGTATTCATCATTAATTTTAATTAATTCCTTTGAATTCATGATTCCTCCTTAAATATTAATCATTGTAAAGTTAGTCAATTTTAAATTTTTAAATCTTTTTTGTCAACCCTAATTTGAACTTTTGATAAAAACCCTTTCAGCTTTTTCTATTTTTTCTTTAAAGTTTATATATATGCCTTTAAAGTAAGTGTCCAGGAAAAAAAGAGCTCTTTTTTTATCCTGTTTGTATATGGATAGGAAGTTTTTTTCAAATTGTGGTTGAAGATTTAAAAGTTCCTTCTCAAAGTTACCGAAAATTCCTTTGAGAACTTTTATCCTGTTGTAATAATCCTTTTCAATGAACCTTTCCATTTGTCTTACTCTTGTGTAAATCAATTTATTTTTTAAAAAGTAAGATTTTACAGGTGAAAAGTGAAGCTTTACTATTGATTCATAATCATAGGGAGGTTTTTTAAAGGAAAAATCAGCAGGGAAATCTTTTATCCCGAAATATATGGGAATAAAAAACGATGTGTCAGGTTTTCCGATGGATACCCATAAAAGAGAAGAGATTGGTTTCGGAAGATTTTTTCTTAATTGTGCCACTATTGAGTATCTGGTTGTATAAACACAGATAGGCCTTTTGTTTTCATAAGTGGAAGGAGTATTTGGTCCCCCCTTTTTCTTACTTAAATCATACTCTGTTCCTTCAAAGTGATCTCTTAGAACTCTCATTAAATCTTTGGGCGATAATTTTTTTTCTGGTGTTATTTCAAAAGGATAAATATCTTCAACTTTAAATCTGTCCCCTCCGATTAGTCTCAAAGCGCTCCACTGCCTGTAGGTATTATAAGTGTTTTTCAGGTTTGTTGCATAAACTTTGGCAAAATCAAATTCTCCGTCTTTTTGTGGGTTGTAGAGCCCGTGTTTTATTGCAAAAGAGATTATATCCTTTGAGCCTAAAAATTTCTTACTATTTTTAAGGTCAATTTTATGAATATTATAATGGTTTGGAATTATGGCAACTTTATCATCATCAACTCTTTCGGCAACCCAGTGGTGACCCTTTACCACAGCAACCATCCACCCTTCATTACTATCAGCTATTGAATATGTTCTTCCCGATGAATCATAACCATACTTCTCAACAAATTTTCCCAGGAGCAAGACAGCCTCTCTTGCAGAGCGTGCTCTTTCTGCTACAAGTCTTCTTAACATATATGAGATTTTACCTTTCTCCTGAGCTTTTTCCTTTGAGGCACAGCCGTTTGATACTATTACAACTCCGCTTTCATTTAAAAAACTATCTGCAAAATAAAGCTCGGGCATTTCAAACCAGATTAATTCCTGTGTATGAGAAGAAACTTCAATCTTTTCTCCGTTTTTTAGAAAGGCAAAAGCAGGGGATGGGAAATTTTTTGAAGGAACTCTCATAATTTGAAGATATCGATTTCCGCCATCATCTTCATTGTGAGCTAAAAGCACGGAGCCATCCGCTGTGGCATTTTTCCCGGCAATTATTGTGAAACAATTACAACTGCATTTTTGATTATTTGAGTAAACAGATATAGTGGAGATAAAAAACAAAAAAATAATTAATATAATACCTTTTTTTCTCATTTTTGACTCCTTAAATAATTTTTGTATTTTATTTTAAAACAAAAGAACTATGGATGCAAACAACCTTTGTTCGCCCAAAACATCAAGTAAGAGAGAATAGTTTACAGTAAAGATGAAAATTTGAATAGGAAGCTTCATAGTTTGTAACTATTAATTGCCCATAATGAAGCTTCATACTTAGTAGTTAGTGATTAGCTCACAATAAAGCTTCATGATTAACAGTTGGTCAGTTATTCTCAGTCAAGCCTCTTTAGGCAGTCCCGTAAATCTCGCAAAAGCTTAAGGGTTTTCTTGGCTATAAGCCCATAAAACTGCCAGATAAGCTGGAACAGCTGAATGCTGTTCAGTTTTTTGGACTTGATTATTCAAGTTTTTGGGGTTGTATTAATGAGCATATAAGAAGTATGGTGCTTACATTTTGTCTAACAATTTTCCAAAATGATATGTATTTTGTTCAATGTTTTGACAAAATGACTATTTTGCTATAATATTATTATATGAAAAATATCATAAGAAAGATTTTTGAGCTTAATGAGTTAACAAGAGAAGTTGTAAAAAAATATCCGAAAAAGAGATTTCTGTTTAACATGGTAAGAGAGTTAAAATCAAAACACTTTAAGGGGATAGTAGGACCGAGAGGAAGCGGAAAAACCGTACTTTTAGAGCAATTATCCGCTCACTTTAAAGATTCTGTTTATATCTCAATGGATACACTTGAGCCTGATTCCAATCTTTTTGATATTGTGAAAAATCTTAACCTTAATTACAAAATTAAAAATTTTTTTATTGATGAGATACATTTTAACAGGGATTACAAAAAATCGTTAAAGAATATCTTTGATTTTTTGGATGTGAATCTTTTTTTCTCAAGCTCTGTTTCAATTTCAATCTTGGACTCTTCCTACGATCTTTCAAGAAGAATTAAATTTTACTATCTTTATCCCTTTTCTTTAAGAGAATATCTTTTCTTTAAAAAAGATGTTTTATTAGAGCCACTATCATTAAAAGATATTGTACAAAATGACAATGCAGAGTATTTAAGGTATGAATATTTATTTGATAATTATTTGAAGGGTGGAAATTATCCTATTTCCTTGGAAGAAACTGATATTACCGAACTACTTGAGAATATATTGAAAAAGATAATTTTTAAGGATATTGCTTCATCCTCAAATTTGGGATTCGGAGAACTTCATACTATGGAAAATCTTTTAAAGTTCATAGGAAAATCCCGGGCGGAAGATATGAGCTATACAAATATTGCTAAGAATATTGGTATCTCAAAATATAAAGCCATTAAATATCTTCAACTTCTTGAAAAATCCTTTGTCTTGAATATTATCTTTCCAAAAGGAACCAATGTGTTAAAAGAGCCGAAGATTTTGATGAGAGTGCCTTATCGATTGCTTTATAATGATTTTGAAAATGCAATTGGGTACATAAAAGAGGATTTTTTTGCTGATATGATGAAATATGCGGATATTGAATTTTACTATCTGAAAACAAAAAGAGGGAAAAAGACTCCGGATTTCCTCATTAAATATAAGGATGAAGAATTTATCATTGAAATAGGTGGAAAGTCAAAGGGAAAAAAACAGTTTAAGGGAATTGAAGCAAAAAATAAGTATGTTTTTGCCTATCCTCATTCTCCCGAAAAAAAACAAAAACCTTTGTTTTTGATAGGGTTTATAGGGCAAAAAAACTGACCCACCAGCTAAAGTTAATAATAAAGACGGAAAAAAAGAAAAAGATGCAAAGATTCAGAGCTCATAAATCATTGGACATTTACTTCTTTATTTTAAATTAAAACCATGAGTAAAGCAAATAATTCCCCTTTAAATAAAAAAAGGGAGCCTTTTTTATAGCTCATTTGCTGCCTCTTTACGAGGCCAAGGCTCCCTTTCTAAATTATATACTAATATATAATTTTTTTTATTTTTGTCAAGTTTTAAAAAATATGGAAGGCTACAGTAAGACCTGCCACAACAACAGAAACCATACTCATAAGTTTAATGAGAATATTTAAGGATGGTCCCGCTGTATCTTTCAGAGGATCTCCTACAGTATCTCCGACGACTCCGGCTTTATGGGAAGGGGAACCTTTTCCGCCTAAGTTTCCTTCCTCTATGTACTTTTTGGCATTATCCCAGCTTCCACCTGCGTTTGCCATAAAGATTGCAAGAATAAAACCTGAACTTAAAGCTCCTATTAAAAGTCCCATAACT
>JAMOVU010000127.1 GCA_027067555.1 Candidatus Aminicenantota bacterium
TGGGAAAAAGATAATATTACAAATTCACCTCCGGCTATAGAAACGGATGAAAGCGGAGACAGTATAAATGTTCTGACTGTCCATAAATCAAAAGGTTTGGAGTTCCCTGTTGTTATTGTCCCCCTTTTTGACAGTCAAGGGGGTGGTAAAAATGAGAATCTGTATCTAAATAACGGGTTAATACACTATATTAAGAAGGATTATACTTTACTGAATTCAAAATTAAGATATATATATGAAAGGGAGATACAAAAAGATTTTATTGATAGTTTGAATCTTATGTATGTTGCTTTTACGAGAGCGGTAAAAGGGTTGTTTATCCCTGCTGTTATGGTTAAAAACAAAAAGGAATCATCGGAGAAAAAATCAAAAAGCAAACCGGCGGATTATAGCTCTTTTAAGACAATGAGCAGAATAATTTATAAACACCCTCTTTTTGAGAAATTTGAAGAAAAAGAGGGGATATGGGAATACTCTTCGGGAAATCGTGAAGATAAGAAAAAAGAGATAAAGAAAAAAACGGGGGAATCATATAAAATAGATTCCAAGAAAATCGAAACAATAGAATGGCAGAGAGATTTTCTTGTTTTTAAAAAGAGTGAGATATTAAAAAAGGATGAGAAACAGGGGATAGACAGGGGAGATGCTTTTCATAAATTGTTTGAACAAATAATAAAAATTGATAAAAAAGAGGATATCCCCGAGATTGTTTTACCTTTGTGTAATGTAAATAAAATCCCTGAAAAAGATTGTAAAAAAATAATGGATTTTCTCTCCCTTGATGATGTGTTTTCTTTTTTTAACGGTGATTTTCAGGTGTTTAATGAAAAAGAGGTTGTATCCGTTAAAAACGGTGAATATGATTTCAAAAGGATAGACAGGCTTTTATTGTATGAAAACAGATTTATCATAATAGATTATAAAACAGGAGATATAAAAGAGGAGCATTTTGAGCAGGTAAAAGAATATATTGAGATTATGAAAACCTTATATAATGGTTATGAATATGAAGGTTATCTTTTGTATATTGATTTAATGAAAACCGAGGTGGTAAAATGATAAAACTTATCCCTCTTCAAGAGAATCTTATTAAAAATATTGCGGATATATTACTTAAAACAGGCTCTTATGATTTATCGGATTATAAAATAATTTTTCCTACGAAAAGGGGAGGGGTGTTTTTAAGAGATTATCTTAGTCTTAAAATCGGGAAACCGTATTTACCCCCCGAAGTTTGGACGATGGAGAGTTTTATTTCAACCCTTTTCGATAAATTTTTTCACGGGTATGAGAGAGCGGATAAGATAAAAGCCGCATCATTGATATACAAAGCATTTAATGAGATTGATGATAAAGGGTATATAAGCGGAGAGAAAAACAATGATTTTTTGAGTTTTTTCCCTTGGGCATTAAAACTTTTGACGGTTGTGGAGGAGATTCTGATAGAGTCGGGTTTGGGCATTGAGAAGATAAACCCTTCGGAATACCGTTTTTTTATTGAATACGGAGAGTATCATAAAGGATATAAGAGTTTTCTTGAGAAACTTCCCGCTCTGACAATAAAATTTGTAAATCTGCTTGAAGAGGAAGGGAAAGCAACAAGGGGATATATTTATTATAAAACTGCGGATATGATGGAAAACAGCGATGATAAATCGATTTTTTCGGGAAAGCATATTTTTGCGGGTTTTAATGCGCTTAACAGAGCAGAGCTTACAATCATTAAAAAATTTTTACGAGAGGGGGAAGAGAATGAGATTATTTTCAGAACCGATATAAAAGCTCTTGAAAATAAGAATTCCCCTTTCAGATTGCAAAAAGAGGCGATGGATAATCTTGAAATCGAAAAAACCATTATCCCTGTCAAGGATAGTATCGGATGGAATGATTTCGGAGATAAGATAGAGTTTTATCCTGTTAAAAATATTGAAACCGAGATGTTTGAAATATCACGGATACTTAAACGGATAATTGAGAATGAAAAAGAGATTGATTTAAAAGATATAGGGATTGTGCTTTCCGACCCTTCCAACCTTATCCCTTTTGTTCATGGTGTTGTCTCAAGACTTAACGGAGGGGGTGAAAAAATCCCGTTTAATATTACCATAGGATATCCTTTTAACAGAACACCGATGTTTCAACTTATCGATTATATACTTGAAACAGGTTTGACAAAAGGGGATAGAGGGATTATTTCGGAAAATTATCTTAATCTTTTAAGACATCCCTATGTAAAACTGTCAAGGGAAGATAAGAAAAATGCCGAACCTTTGAAAACAGCAATCCATTTTATTGAAAATATGATATCAAAAGAGAATCTCATATATGTTAATAAAGATTTAATGGAAGAGAGTTTGGAAAAAGAGGATAAATATTTCGGGGATAAGGAAAAAAAGGGTGATGCGATTAAAGAGATAAAAAGAGTTCATAAAACATTTATCATCGATGAATTTACGGGGCTTACGGATTTATGTCTGTTTTTAAAAAATTCCATGAAATCAATCTCTGTTTTCGAAGGAAAAACAAATCTGTTTTTAAATGAGTATAAAGCTGTTGCCGTAAATACAATTGATGAGATGCTTGAATTTATTAAGGAGAATTCGGAAGATTTTAAAAATTCCGATTTTAAAAATTCCGTTGATTTTATCAAATATTATTTTTCTCAGAAAAACATAAATTTTCTCGGCTCTCCTCTGAAGGGGATTCAGGTGATGGGACTCATGGAATTTTCAGGTTTGAAATTCAAACATCTTATAATCGCTGATAATATAGAGGGGATTTTGCCCCGAAATTTCAAGTATGATCCCCTTTTACCCTATGATATAAGAAAATTATTCGGGCTTAGAACTTATAAGGATTATGAAGCTTTGTTCGGATACAACTATTTTTCAATTATTGCAGCAGCTGAAAAAGTGGGTTTATTATGGAGCTCAAAACAAACGGGGGGTGAATTTGCGGAGAAAAGCAGATTTATAGAGAGAATTGTTTATGAGCTTGAAAAATCAGAAAAACAGATAAAAACAATAAAAAAGGTTTCAGAATTTATTCCCCATAACAGAACGCTTAAAATCGTTAAAAAGGATGAGAAAATAAAAGAAATAATGAGAAATATGGAGCTTTCGCCATCTTCCGTAAGATTGTATATGGATTGTCCACTAAAATTTTATTTTCAAAAGATTATGAATCTTGAGGAAAAAAGGGAGCTTGAAAAAGAGCCTGATGCCGGAATATTCGGAACAATTGTTCATGAAACTCTGAGAGAGCTTTATCAACCTTTTATAGGTAAAGAGCTTTCGCCCGATGGTATAAACTCGATAAAAAACAATCTTGAGAAAACACTCGAAAAAAATTTTCAAAGCTCGGGATTTTCCCTTGAATCGGGTATAATACGATTAAGATTTTGGGCTGTTTTGGAAAAACTTAATGAATTTTTAAAATACGAAGAGGAAAGAATCTCCGAAAACACGGTTAAAATCCGTTATCTTGAAAAATATTTGACAAAAGAGATGGAGTTTAGTGGAATTAATCTGAAATTAAAAGGGTTTGTAGATAGAATAGATGAAGAGGGCGGTGTGGTAAAAATATTGGATTATAAAACAGGAAAACCTGAATCCGTTTATTTAAAAACCGAGAACATAGAATATCGATCGGAGGATTTTTTAAAATATGACGGGGATGATTATCTTGAATTATTGGACAGATTTTCAAAGATTTACAAATCTATTCAGATTATTTTATATATTAAATTATATGACAAATATTTTAATAATGATAAAAAAGATATTCGAGGGGCATATATTTTTTTGAGAGGGGAAAGGGTTGAATTAACCGAGATATTTAAAAAGAACAAAAACGGATATCTTAGTGATGATGAGATTAATCTGTTTTTGGAAAATTTCGACTATAATTTTTATCTTTTACTTAAAGATATGTATCAAAGGGATTCTTTTATTCCCAATCCTTCGGATAACAGATGTTCATACTGCCCTTTCAGAACAGTTTGCGGCACCGTATAAATCGCTTTCTAAAGCTCATGGCTCAGAGCTATTTCAAAACCGTGCTGTGCAAAGCCTCGAAGCCCAAAGCCTCCGAGCCTCGAAGCTGGTAATAATTATGAATGATGAATGCTGAATGATGAATGCTGAATTTTTAAATTCGTGCTGTGTAAAGCTTTTTAATCCTTTGCTTTTTATAAGGAGCAAAGAGTTGAGGAGCGATATGAACGCAAATTTAATCAAAAAAATAATAATATTAGGAGGTCGAAGTGAACAAAGTGAGTGTCGGAGCAAGAGCTGATAGCTTTGATAGCTTTATGCCCAAGAAGCTGCCTTGGAGGCTTCGGGGCTTTATGCTTTATGCTTCAGAATAAATTTAATCGGAAAAACAATATTAGCAGCGATGAGCTGCGAAGGAGGTCGGAGTGAACAAAGTGAATGCCGGAGCAAGAGCTGAGAGCTTTGATAGCTTTAAGCCCAAGAAGCTGCCACGGAGGCTTCGATGCTTCGATGCTTTATGCTTTAAGCTTCATAATTTGGTGCGGGGAAATATGAAACAATCAAAAAAATAAAATTTTAGGAGGAGAATATGTTAAGTTTTAACCCCTCCCGCAATAGCGGGACAAAAGTTTCAATGTTTAAGTTTTTGTTTTTGGTTTTGTTTGGAATTGTGGTTGTAAGTTTAATGAGTTCAGTAAGCTATGCAAAGACATACGGAAGATTAAGGGTAAAAGTAGTGATTAAGGAAAGTGGTAAACCTGTAAAGGATTTGGGTGTGAATCTGGTCAAGATAGAGAGTGGTAAAACATATGAAAAGAAGACAAATGATAAAGGAGAGGTGGTATTTGAGAAGCTTGTAGCAGAGAGAGGGAAATACATGGTGTTGGTTGGTTTTTTGAATAGAAAGGGGACGATAATGGCGTATATTCCCGAGAGGTATAAATATTATGTAAGTATAGAGAAAGGTAAGGAGACATACTTAGAGGTAAAGATGGTAATAGGGGGTGTTTTAACCGGTAGATTGTTAATAAAGGAAGAGGATGGAAATATAAAACCATTAGGAGGGAAATATATTTTTTGTGCCGGAAAGGATTTTGGTAGTATGTTACAGAAAACGAAAGATGATGGTAAATTCTGGTGTATAGGTGCTGAGAGTGAGTATTTTATAACACTTGATAGAGACTATATAAGGAATGGAACTTATTATTTTAAATATTTTGCGACAAAGGTAAAGGTAAAGAGCGGAGAGATAAAGGATCTCGGGGATATAATAGCATATGATTTTACGGATGGGACTGGTATAGAGGGGTATGTTTATTCGGAGGAGACAGGAAAGCCAATAGAGGGGGCAAGTATTACAGTTACAAAAAAAGTAGAAAGAGTTAGCGGGAACTTCGTAAAGCTTGATTATATACAAACCGATACGGATAAGAATGGATATTTTAAAGCAACACCATTACCTGAAGGAGAGTATACAGTGGTATCATATTTTTATGATCATGAAAAAGATACCCGAGTGACTGAAATAAAATTAATAAAAGTTAAAGTAGTAAAAAATAAGCTTAGGAAGATAAAAATATTTTTAAAAGCTCGTAAGAAAAAGGAGAGGTAATAATGAGGAAGATATATTATATTATTGTAATTATTTCTCTAATACTGCAGTTTAGTGCTGATGGTTGGGCTAAAAGTTGGGAAAAATGGCATAAGAGTAAAAAAGATGTAAAAGACAGAGCTGGTTTTGATGTAGTAGACAATTATTGTGAATTTACTAAGATAAACGAAATCGATGTTAAAGAAAAGATAGCTAATGCTTTTAACAGGACAATTGATGCGATATATAAAAATAAAAGGTTTCCCGAGTGTATGAAAAAGGATATGGAAGAAGTATTGCCTACATTGGTAGTTGAGTATTCTTGCGGGTCGGAGGGATGTGCTGGTGCCTGCGGATTTGGAGGATATCATGATTCTCGCAAAGAATATGTCGGAAATAAATGGAAGGATGTTAAAGTACCGAACAGGCACCATGTAACATTGTGTGAGCCGAATTTTTTGTTAACAAATGATGGTAAGGCGTGTGGAGGGAAGGATTGTTTGGAAGGATTGATAGCACATGAGTTAACACATGCAGCGGGGTATGGTTTAGAGGGGACAGCTGTAGATTGCTCGAGGATAGTATTCCCATGTGCTGATGATCCTGAGGGTGACGGGACAAAAGATCAGAGCCAATGTAATTGTGATGATAGGAATTTAAAAAGTGGAAATATGTCCTTTCCCGGCGGGGATAAACCGGATGATAATTCTTCGTATTCAACAGGTTGTAAAACATGTAAAAGCGTTGAAGTTCTTAGGGAGATGAAGTTTAGAAGTATGATGGGTAGTTATCAAAAGACATATTCCATAACTGAGAATGTGGTTTATGATGAAGGATTCAGTAATGAAGCGGGGAAAATATTAAGAGATAATGGAGAAATATATTATACATACTCAAATACGATTGATGATTTAATTGTTGAAGGGAATACTAAAGTAATCGTCTTCCCCACAGGCTCCCTATTCTCACACCAAAATGATATATCCCTCAAAGAAACCCTAAAACAATATGTTTCCAACGGTGGCACAATAGTAGTTTTCGCTCAGCAATACGGCAAACAAGCCTTCAAGCCTCCAAGCCGAGCAGCAGAGCAGCCGAACAGCTTTTCAATTCTTTGCTTTTAAAAAAGAGCAAAGAGTTGAGGAGCAAGAGCTGAGAGCTTCAATGGCTTTATGCCCAAAAAGCTGCCTTGGAGGCTCCGATGCTTTTGGCTTTATGCTTCAGAATAGATTTAATCAAAAAAATAAAATTTTAGGAGGAGAATATGTTAAGTTTTAACCCCTCCCGCAATAGCGGGACAAAAGTTTCAATGTTTAAGTTTTTGTTTTTGGTTT
>JAMOVU010000128.1 GCA_027067555.1 Candidatus Aminicenantota bacterium
TTTGCAAATAAAGCAGGGAAAAGCATTTATTATCTCTCCAGAATCTCTCAACTCACCGTAAATATACATATCACCACCAAGAACACTCACACCTGCCCTTGCTGCATTTATAATAGCATTTTGCTCCGCATGAACAGATCTGCAAAGTTCATATTGAGTTCCGGAAGGAATTCCAAGTTTTTTTCTTAAACAGAAACCCCAATCAAGTGAACTCTTTGTTCCTCTTGGAGCACCAACATAACCGGTTGCCACAATCTGATCTTCTCTTACAATAATAGCACCAATCAAAACTTTCAAGCATGTTGAACGCGTTGAAACCTCTTTTGCAATATTTAAATAGTATCTGTCTTTTGATGGTCTTTTTATCATTTTTTCCTAACCTTCTTTATTACATCCAATAATTGATTATGGATAATTCCATTTGAAGCAAGACATTCCTTTTTAAAAGGGTTGAAAGGTTTTCCTGAAAAGTCTGTCACCTTACCACCTGCTTCTTCCACAAACAGAGCAGCGGCAGCCGTATCCCAGGGGTAAAGTTTAAGTTCCCAGAAGCCATCGTATCTTCCTGCTGCAACATAGGCAAGATCAAGGGCAGCAGAGCCACATCTTCTGACAGCCTGTGCCTTATATATAAAAGAATTAAAATAGTTAATATTATTCTCCTCTGACTCCCTCAAATCATAAGGGAAACCTGTCGCGAGAAGTGATTTATTTATATCTATCTCCTTTGAAACTTTCAGTCGCTTTCCATTAAGATAAGCTCCTTCACCTCTAATAGCCCAGATCATTTCATCAAGCATTGGATTATAAACAACCCCCACCTTTGTCTCATCATTTTCTACAAATGCGATGCTAACACAAAAATAGGGAAGTCCATGGGCATAGTTTGTTGTGCCATCAAGGGGATCAACTATCCACAAAAACTCTTTGTTTCTTTCAACATTTAGCTCTTCTTCTCCTAAAATTGAATGTTCCGGGAAAGCACTGGAGATAATATTATAAACTATCTGCTGGCTTTTTCTATCCCTTTCAGTAATAAGATTTATCTCTCCCTTAAATTCAACCTTTGGCTTTATCTCAAAATTCTCTTTTAAATAATTGCCCGCTTGAAAAGCAGCCTCTTTGGCTATTTTAAGAATCTTTCTATAATCCAAGCTCATCCGATACTCCCTGCATTGATTTCAAACATATTTCTATGAACTCATCGAGCTCAAGATCAAGCTTTTCACACTGTTTTATTTGCTCCCTGTTTGCACCTGCCGCAAACCTTTTCTCTTTAAATCTCTTTTTAACAAACCTTAAATCAACCTCTTTTAACTTTTTAGAAGGGTGCATCAAAGTTGCAGCAACAATCAGACCGGTTAAAGGATCAGAGGAATAAAGAGCCCAGTCTATTTTTTCAGAGGGCTCATAGCCCGGATGCCCCGGATGTCTTCTTATGGCATTTAAAATCTCTTCATCATCAATTCCTTCCTCTTTCAAGATCTCGGCCCCCTTAAGTCCATGCTCATCAAAATTATCCTTCATCATTTCATAATCAATATCATGTAAAAGTCCGGCAATTTTCCACTTTTTTTCATCTTCACCGAATTTTTTTGCAAGCCCCTCCATACATGCTCCAACTGCTATGCAATGTTTGATAAGGTTTTTGTTTTTCATATACTTTTTTAAAAGATTAAGAGCTTCATCATAGTTTATCATTTCATACCTCCAAAGGTTCTATAAAATAACATCTCTTTTTACTTTTGTAAAGATTTCAATATTGAGTTTTAAAAAGTTAAAGGATATCCATAGAGAATTTAATTTTTACTCTTTTTAAAATAAACTTTAATCTCTTTTCAGCCTCAGGTATTTTTGATTTGAAAAATTCACTTTTTCTCCCCAAATTACCGAAAGCTCCCAAATTCTGTAGCACTCTGATTAATGCCGCTGTCCAGAAAACATCTTTATCATAATCTTTAAAAGTTTCCAGGCTGAAAAAATAGTCTTTCAAGTACTCAATTGTTTTTTTTTCAAAGGGAATATAAGAGTCAAGTATTAAAGATGCAAGGTCATAAACAGAAAATCCGATTCTCATGGTTTGGTAATCTATTACTCTAAGTTCTCCATTATTATTAATTAAAATATTAGTGGATTGATAATCCCTGTGCATTATTGAAAGAGGGTGCTTTTTAAGATGGGAATATATATTCTCTGCCATTTTTTCAATTTCAGAATCACTTAATCTGTTTTTATAATAGTATTTGTTAAAATATTTTAAATCAAATATTATGTTTTCAAAATCAAAATAAGCCCTCTGAAAAAGTGCGTCTTTTGGGAAAAGCTTAACATCCACTCTGGCAAGCTCTTCAAGGTAATCTATCGCCTTTTTATAAAGTTCCAAAGGGAAAAAGCCTTTTATTCTCCCTTCTTCAACTACATCAAGAAGAGACTTTTTACCTCCGTCTTCCGTTAAAAGCCATTTTTTATCGGATTTAATAATGTATGGAATAGGAAACTTTTTATCATAAAAAAATCTTGAGAGAGTATTCAAACTCTTAATTTCCTCTTTATTTGAAATTACAGCAATCCTTGAAACTCCATCCGTTTCAATCCTGAAAACTCTTTTTTCAGAGCCTCCTTTAAATGTTCTCTTTACCTTTAAAATTTTCTCACCTAAGTCATTTTCAATAAAAGAAAATACTCTGAAATCCTCCCTGCCCTCTTTTAAAGAGTTTATAGTGCCCACATCTTTCCAGTAATCATCTATCTCTATTGCTCCAACTCTTTTTCCTGCTTTTATTATTTTTTCGTAGATTGCAATTATACTGAAAAAACCACTTTCATCTTTCATGAAGTTGAAAATTTTTCCGCTTACTATGTGAATTCCCGTAAAAGTACCCTTTATAAAAATTTCAAAGTCTTTATCTTTTCCAAAAGAGATTATTTTCCCATTTTTTCTATCATAAAAAACAGGTTTCGGATCCTTCTGATTTTCAAAAACAACAAGTGAAGCCAGAGCATTGGACTTTCTGTGAATCCTTATTAATTCCTTAAGATCCACGAATGTTAAAATATCAGAATTTATCAATACAAAATCATCTTCTTTTTCAAAAAAACTTTTTGCATTTAAAACTCCTCCCCCTGTCCCCAAAATCTCTTTTTCATAAAAGAATTTCCATATTATTGACTCATACTTTTCTTTAAGATACTTCTCTATAAGTTCAGCTTTATAATGTAAATTAACAGCAATCTCCTTAATATTAGCTCTTAAAAGATTATCAATAACAGTGTCAATTATTCTTTTTCCTTTTCCTATTCTTACCAATGGTTTTGGTGTTTTTTCCGTTATTTTTTTTAATCTTGTGCCGAAACCGGCAGCAAGAATCATTGCTCTCATTTCTT
Source organism: Candidatus Aminicenantota bacterium (assembly GCA_027067555.1). GTDB lineage: Bacteria > Acidobacteriota > Aminicenantia > JAMOAD01 > JAMOAD01 > JALXDT01. The sequence goes on from JAMOVU010000128.1 coordinate 3,385, forward strand.
TTTTCTGCCAATTCCTTTCATAAGAGCCGCATAGATAAATTCATCTATGTCTCCGTCCAAAACCCTTTGTGTGTCCCCTATTTCAACCCCCGTTCTATGATCTTTTATCAATCTAAAAGGATGAAGAGTATAGGTCCTTATCTGATTACCCCAAGAAATATCACTTTTGCTCTGCTCAAGCTTACTCCTTTCCTCTTCCCTCTTTTTTAGCTCAAGTTCATAAAGTTTTGCTTTTAAAAGCTTCATTGCAATAGCCTTGTTTTTATGCTGTGATCTATCACTCTGACATGTTGCAACAATTCCTGTTGGTATATGGGTTATCCTTACCGCAGAGTCAGTCTTATTAACATGCTGACCACCGTGTCCTGAAGCTCTGAATGTATCTATTCTCAAATCCTTTTCATTTATTTCAATTTCTATTGAATCATCAGCTTCCGGATAAACAAAAATTGCAACAAAAGATGTATGTCTTCTTTTATTTGCATCAAAAGGTGATATTCTAATAAGCCTGTGAATTCCTGTTTCTGTCTTTAAAAATCCGTAAGCATACTCCCCCTCAATTCTAACTGTTGCACTTTTAATACCAGCCTCTTCTCCCGGCTGTATTTCAACTATCTCAGCTTTAAAATTTTTTCTTTCGGCCCATCTCAAATACATTCTTAAAAGCATTTCAGCCCAATCCTGAGATTCGGTACCGCCTGCTCCCGGATGAATCGTAAGATATGCAGGATTTTTATCCTCATCAGCCTTAAAAACCGAAAATAGCTCAGCCTTTTTATAATCTTCTTCAAACTTTTCATAAATTTTCTGAAATTCAGCCTCTATATCCTCTCCCTCCTCTTCAAGCTCTACCAAAACTTCAACTTCATTGTAAAGCTCTTCAAGCTCTTCAAAAAGTTTAATATCCTTTTCAATTAAGCTTTTTTCCTTTGAAAGTTTTATAGATTTTTTTCTATCATTCCAGAGCTCGGGATTCTGAAGCTCTTTTTCTATTTCCTCCAATCTTTTTCTCTTTTTGTCAAGCTCAAGATATGCGGAAATTCTATCAAGTTTTTGTTTAAAATCCTGTAAAACCTTTGTTTTATCTTTTACTTCCATGCTGTATTTTATTTAAAATAGCGGTGTTTGTAAAGGAGGCTCTATTCGTTTATTCGTAATACATTTCTGATTTGTCTCAATTTATTGTAGATACTAGAGATACACAATGACTTTTCAGACAATATCTGTTCAGGTTTATTAACATTGATATTTTTAAATAATTTAATTATTTTACCTTGATATTTTTTAATATTTTCTTACTTTAACCTTGACTTTTTTAAAACAAAAGTTTATAATACTTTATTGAGATAACAATGAAAAGATTATTAATGAATGAATTATTAAAATGGAAGAATAAAAAGCATAAAAAGCCAATCCTACTCAGGGGAGCAAGGCAGGTTGGGAAAAGCTACTTAATCAAAAAATTTGGTAAAAATTACAAAAATTTTTTTGAAATAAACTTTGAAAAGGAAAAGAGTTTGTGTGATATTTTTAATAATTCATTAACACCTGAAAAAATCATAAAAAAATTATCCATTTTCTTTGGTAAAAAAATAGAAACAAAAGATACCTTAATATTTTTTGATGAGATACAGGAATGTGAAAGAGCATTGTTATCACTGAGATATTTTTACGAAGAAATGCCAGAATTGGATGTAGTATCCGCAGGCTCACTTCTTGAATTTATTATTGAAAAAACAGGTCTACCGGTGGGAAGGATTCAAAATCTCTATCTCTACCCAATGTCATTTTTAGAATTCCTTATTGCAAAAGAAAAAAATACTATTATAGATGCAATAATCAACGGTGAGATTGACAATGCAATACATAATTTGATTGTTGAGGAAATAAACGAATATTTAACAATTGGAGGAATGCCGGAGGCCATAAAAACTTGGATTGAAACCGAAGATATAAAAGAGGTAAAGCTCGTTCATAATTCAATAATTGATACATACAGACAGGATTTCAGCAAATATTCAAAAAACAATCAAGTTGAATATGTTGAGAAAGTTTTTTCAAAGGTCCCTTACTTTGTAGGGAAAAAGTTCGTCTATTCAAATATCGAAGATTCATCAAAAATTTATAAAATAAAAAACGCCTTTGAGCTTTTAAAAAAGGCTATGGTTATAACCCCGATCTATCACTCTTCCTCAAATGGTGTTCCTCTTGAAGCGGAAGCAAAGTACAAGATTTTCAAAACAATTTTTCTTGATTTTGGGCTTATGCAAACGATTCTCGGGGAGAATACAGGTTTATTTATTCTAAATCAGGAGCCTCAAGTGATAAACAAGGGAAGTATTATTGAAGCTTTTATAGGACAGGAGATTTTATCCTATTCTATCCCTTATTTAAGAAAAAAACTTTTTTATTGGGTCAGAGAAAAAAGAGGTTCCAATGCGGAAGTTGATTATGTTGAAGTTTTAGAGGGAAAAGTTATCCCCATTGAAATAAAATCCGGTAAAAAGAGATATGGAAGAAGTATAAATATATTTCTCAATGAAAAAAATTCTCCTTATGGCATAATTTTTTACAATGGCTTGCCTATAATAAAGGAAAGAACAAAATTATTTCCTCTCTATTTCACCATTAAAATATTCGGAAAAGATAGAGTTGTTGAACTTTAGATTTATATAAAGCAAAATTTAAGGAGACTCCAAATTAAAATTTCAAAGGCAAACGATTGAGAGTGACAAGTTTATGCTTCATAACTATTGAAGATAAAATTGCTTTAATTGATATTAAGTATTTTGAAATATTTATTAACTCAAATTACTTTAATTGATATTAAGTATTTTGAAATATTTATTAACTCAAATTACTTTCAATAAACTTCTCATAAAGTTTTAAGTATTTTTGCGTCATTATTTTGTATGTAAAATTTTTTAAAAATCTCTTATAAGCTTTCTCCGATAATTCTTTCATCTTTTCAGAATTTTCAAGGGCAAATATGATTTTATCAGCAATTGAGTACGGGTTTTTGTTATCAGCAAGAAGTGCGGTATCTTCCACCAATTCAGGAATTCCTCCTGCTCTTGTTGCAATCACAGGAATTTTAAGAGCCATAGCATCCATAATAGATGAGCACAAACCCTCAAGATGGGAGGTAATAATAAAAAAATCTCCTGCTTTGAAAAATTCATTTATATTTTCAATAAAACCATGAAATATTACATTATTAATGTTTTTTTCTCTTTTATATTTTAAAAGCTTTTCCCTTAAATTTCCGTCTCCCGCAATGTGAACTTCAGGAGTAATCCCTTTATCTTTTAATAGTTCAAGAGCTTTTAGGAGATATATATGTCCTTTGTGGTCAACAAGAGCTGCCACATTTATAAAAATTGGAGGTTTTCCGAAAGAAAACTTTTTTCTGCATGTTTCTTTATCTAAATCTGTTTTTAACTCATATGGGTCAATTCCATCATATATAAGCTCTGCTTTATTTATTCCACTTTTCCTTAAAACTTCATTAATCCTTTTTGAAACTCCAACTATAATATCAGTTTTCTTATACTTTACCCTTGAAAGAAGACTTTTAAGCTCAAAATCCACTCTTCTTGTTGCAATTGTAGGTATTTTTGTAAAAATTGAAAGAGAGAGTGATCTTGAATCGTGAAAATGAACAATAGCAGGCTTTACCTTTTTTAAAATAGAAAAATATTTGAAAAGCCCGTAATGAAACTCAAACCTGTATTTCCATCTGTATGTAATTATACCAACAGATCTTAACTTTTGCTCTAACTTATTATTTGAGACAAGTGCAAATTGTTCAACATTATCTTCTGAAAGCCCTTTTGCAAGATAATAAAGCTGACGCTGACCACCTCTCCACTCATTGCCTGCATCAACATGAAGTATTTTCATTTCTCTCAATTTCCCATAAAAAAAGGTATTTTAAAAATATATAATAAGATGTTAAAACCGAGATAATAAAACCTCTGAAACCATCCAGAAAACCTAATTTTAAAAAATAGTGCTTTATGAAACCAAAAGGAGGACTAAAAAGAAGTTTAACAAATGAGAAATTCTTCCCTTCGGATTTCATTCTCTTTGCAGAAAGACACGAATATTTTTTAATTCTTTCTATGTGATCACCAATATTTTTGTAAGAATAGTGAAGCACATCACCTTTAAGTTTTTTAGCCCTGCCCCCGAATTCAAACCCTTCGTGAACATATTTCCCGTAAAATTTTCCGTATTCTTTCTTAAAAAGCCTGACTTTGATATCCGGATACCATCCTGAATGATTAATGAATTTACCCAGGTAAAAAGTTTTTCTACCTATTAAAAATCCCTCTATATCCGAAAATTCTTTTTCCTTTACGGACAAAATACTTTCCTTTAACTCATCCGACAATATTTCATCCGCATCAAGGACAAAAACCCAATCTTTTGAAGCTTTTGAGATTGCAAAATTCTTTTGTGTAGAATAATCTTTCCACCCATTAAATATTACTTTCGCCCCTAAGGTTTTAGCTATTTCAACTGTCTTGTCTTTCGAGCCACAATCTACAATGATTATTTCATCAGCAACTGCTTTTATATTTTTTATAAGATCTTCAATATTGTCTTCTTCATTTAAAGTAATTATACAAAAGCTTATTTCCATTATTTTGACCAGAAAGGCATTGTGTTTGTACCTTTATATGTTAGTCTTTTGAGTCTCAATCCTCTGTAATCCATTATGTAAATCTGAGGAGAGCCACCTATTGTTGAGGAAAAAACAATGTGCCTTCCGTCCGGACTCCAGCTTGGATTCTCATTTCTTCCTCTTGAGGTCAGTTTCGTATATGCCCTTGTCCTGAAATTATACTTATAAATGTCAAACCTGCCTTCAATTCTTGAAACAAATAAAAGATATTCTCCATCCGGGCTCCACGAAGGAGAATCATTATAAGTACCTTCAAAGGTTATTCTCCTTATATTTGTACCATCTCTATTTATAACATAAATCTGAGGGGAACCACTCCTGTCAGAAGTAAGAGCAATTTCCGTCCCAGAAGGGGAAAGATCTGGAGATGAGTCCACCCATCTGTTAAATGTCACTCTTTTCTGATTATCTCCATTTTCATCCGCAATATAGATTTCCGCATTTCCCTGTCTTGAAGAGGTAAAAATAAAGTATCTTCCGTCAAAGCTCCATCTTCCCCCATAATTGACACCTCCCTTTGACACTCTTTTAAGCCTTCCCTCATAAAGGTATTGTATATAGAGATCAGGTCTTCCGCTTCTGTAAGAGGTATAGGCAATCTTAGTCTTATCAGGGGAAATCGACGGAAGAATATCTATATATTTATTATATGTAAGCCTTGTTTTATTGTATCCATCATAGTCCATCATATATATTTCCTTGTTCCCATCCCTTGTTGAGACAAAAACAATTTTAGATGAAAAAACCGGTTTCTCCCCGAAATTAATCATCATCTGGTCGGCTGCTTTATGAGCAATAAGCCTTTCACTTCCCTTTTTTCCTTTAAAAGCCTTGCCAAAAATCATTCTTTGAGTTTTAACATCATAAACTTTCATCCCATAAACTATTTCCCCTTCATCATCTTTTGAAATTTCTGTTACCACTAAAATCTTAGCTCCTATGGATTCCCAATCCTTAAAGTAAATTCGCTCGGGGTTTAATGGTCTTATATATGAATAGAAACCATCCGGCACTCTACTAAAAACAAGTGAAAAATCAAGATCAGATTTAAACACACCTATTATATAATTCCCCATCTTTATTGCTTCCGTATCCTTAGTTTTAAACACTGGTTTTGGAATAGCAACGGTTATGGCAGGAACTCCCTTTTCTATTGTAATTCCAATTTTACCCTGTGAAAAAAGGGGAGAAAAGGATAGAAGAAGAAATAAGCTTAAAGCTGAAATTACAATTTTTCTCATTTTTATCTCCATTTTTATTTTTTACCTCCGTAAACAAATTGAATAAACACTGTAAGATCTCTTCCATCGTAAGTAGCCGGAAGAGGCGGAAGGGGCAATGAATACTTTACAGCCCTCAATGCTGATGTGTCAAGTGAATTGACACCAGAGCTTTTCTCCACTTTTAAGTCAACAACCCTTCCGTTTTTTAAAATTCTAAAACTTATAACCACAAGATATTTATCTTTTGAGCTTATTCCCATGCTACCAGTTACCCAATTCGAAGAAATTCTGTTCTTAATCAACTCTATATAATATGCATATGGGAAATTTCCCAGAAGGGGGCCACTTCCGCTACCCTCACCAAGCCCGAAACCAACACCTGTCGTACCTTCAGAGCTTTTTTTTGCCTCTTTTTCATAATTTTTAAATACTTCCTCAAGTGGAGATCTTATTATCTTCTTTTTCTTTGGCCTTGTTTTTTTAATCCTGGTTTTTCTTTTCTTTTTAACTTTTTTAACAGGCTTTGAATAGGTAAGGCTCTTTTTCTTTTTTACGGTTTCCCTCTCCGCTTTAAGCTCTTTCATTGAAGCTTTTTTAACAGGAGGCTTTACCACTTTTTTCTCAGATTTACTGTTTTGTTTTGGTTGAAATTTTTTAGTACCTCCACCACCTCCGAAATTTACCATATCAACATAATAAACTGTTCTTTTGTTTGAAGTTGACGAGAAAGGCTTTTTTACTATTATCCCAAATATTAATGTATGAAAAATAATTGAAATCGCAATGGAAAGTTTAAATGCTTTGTCTCCATTGGAAGAACTTCTCATCTTTTTCTCTTTTTAGGTTTAACAACAATTCCCACCTTTTCTATTCCCGCTTTCTTTATTACATCAAGCACATAAACAACATACCCGTAAGGCACTGATGAATCGGCTTCAAGAAAGACAACCTTTTTCTTTCTATTTGAAAATATACTCAAAAGGGTGTCTTTTAATAAATTTATGTTAACATTTGTCTTATTAACATAGATATATTTATCCTTCGTAATTGAAACAACAACATCATCAATCTTTTTAATCTCTTTTGCCTCTGCTTGAGGTAAGTTTACTTTCATACCGGATTTCATCATCGGAGCAGTTATCATAAAAATAATCAAAAGCACTAACATAACATCCACCAATGGTGTCACATTTATAGTGGACATAGCCTTTTCTCTTACCTCAGTTTTAAACCCTAATTTTCTCATGTTTTAATACTTTATTTTACCGAATGTGTTTTCAATCTCTAAGATAAAATTCTCTGAAAGTGATGATATATCTTGAATTTTCCTTAATAAATAATTGTATGCAATAACAGCAGGTATTGCCGCAAAAAGCCCTGCCGCAGTATTTATTAAGGCTTCGGATATCCCGGGAGCAACCGTTGCAAGATCAGCTGAACCTTGAAGTCCGATCTGCCTGAATGCATCCATAATCCCCCAAACTGTTCCGAAAAGGCCTATGAAAGGTGTAACAGATGCTGTTGTCGCAAGAAAACTCACTTTGCTCTCAAGAGCTTCAATCCCTTCATTCATTTTTAATACCATTGCTCTTTCAAGAGATTCAAGGTTGAGATAGTATGATTTTGTTTCATCCTTTCCCTTTAATTTTACCTGATTGGAAGCTTCCTCATAGGCCGCTCTGTATATCTCAGCAACTATTAAATCCGGATATCTTGTTGCTATTTTAAACTTTTCCTGTACACTTCTTGCTGTTTCAAGCCTTTTTAAGAACTTCTTTGATTTTCGTAATACTGAGTTAACCTGCTTCCACTTGTAAAAGATAACAGCCCAGCTAACTATTGAAAAAAACACAAGACTTAGAAGAACAAGTTTTCCAACAATACCAATATTTGAAAAAAAATCCCAAACACTAAAACTTTCGCTTGTTTTTACTGCATTTTCAATTAGAAATAACATTAAGATAAAATAACAAAATACACTTTATATGTCAATTACAAGTGAGATCAGATAAAATTTGTTTATTGGGAGGATGCGAGCTATTATCAAAGCTTCAATTGACTATGGTCTTTTTCTTTGTTAATATCAAATTTCAAACAATTGATTTAGTATTGGAGGTAAAATGAATTTTACCATCTTCGATTATTTTATCGTAACCGCTTATATTATCCTGATTTTCTACTCAGGTTCATTTGTGAAAAAATATGTCGGCAATATGGCTGATTTTCTTGTGGCTGATAGATCAATGGGTTTCCATTTGGGTCTTGTCTCTCTTTTAAGCAGTGAAATAGGAATCATTACCTATATGTATCTCTCGGAAGCCGGATACAAAAACGGTTTCGTGGCTCTTATGATAGGAATTCCTTTTTTTATAGTTTTTATTTTCCTGGGAAAAACGGGCTTTATTGTAAAGCCCCTTATGGATATGAAGATAATGACTTTACCGGAACTTTTCCAAAAAAGATTCGGAAGAGGAATAAGATTTTTATCAGCACTTTTAATGGCTATAGGAGGTATTATTAATTTCGGAGTTTTCCCCGGAATTGAGGCTAATTTTATAAATACGATAACAGGAATACCCCACAAGTATGTATTCTTCACAATGGTAGTAATGCTTACAATAGTTTTGATTTATACTGCCCTGGGCGGGATGGTATCCGTCATTATTACAAATTATATCCAATTTATACTTTTAAGCCTTGGAATGGTTTTTATTGCTATTGCCGGAGTTGCAAATATGGGATGGGGAAATATAGTGGCATCTGTTTCAAAAAATTTTGGAGAAAAGGGATTTAATCCATTTATTGGCGATTTCGGATGGAGCTTTATAGTATGGCAGCTTTTATTTCAGCTTTCTGTTCTTGCTGTTGCCCCATTTATTACAATGAGAATTTTCAGTGCAAAAGATACAAAAACCGGAAGAAAAATATTCACATGGTCAAGCATAATGTTTCTTGCAAGAGCTGTAATTCCTGTCTTTTGGGGGATCTTAGCTCTTTCATATTTCACCCTTAATCCGGGAAAACCGTCTAATCCTATGGATGCCGTACCCCTTATGATTTTAAACATAACTCCAAAAGGAATATTGGGTTTGGTTTTTGCATCTCTTCTTGCTGCCTCAATGTCCACATACGCGAGCTATCTTCTCTCTTGGAGTTCTGTAATATCTCAGGACATAATCGGAGTAGTTGCCAATAAATTGAGAGGAGGAAAAGATTTACCGAATAAAACCCAAATGATTATAAGCAGGATGACAATGCTTGCTGTTATGATTTTTATTATTTGGTGGTCATTCTTTTATCATTTTCAGGGTCTGGTTTTCTTTTACCTAATGCTTTCCGGAAACCTATATCTTGCCGGCACTCTTGTGTCCGCAATCGGAGGTATCTATTTTGAAAAGAAAAAATTTGGTCTTTTCAGAGCAAGAAGTGGAGGAGCTTATCTTGCATTCATCCTCGGAGCAATGGTAGTTGCATGGTATTTCTTCCCTCAGGGATTCAGAAATCTTTTTCCCGATTTTATAAAAAATCTTTATCCTTCTGATCCAATTAAAAGCGGAAGTGTTCTGGGATATTGGAGTTACATAATAGCAGCTGGGGGTATGATAGTCGGATCATTCTTACACAATTTGCTGCAACCCATTAAAAATGAAAGGGAGATATAAAATGAAAGGATATACAATTTTTTGGGGACTTCTTCTAATATTTTCAATTTCAACTTTTACCATTATGTCTATAATAATTATCTTTAAAGGATTTGAAGAGTTAAAGGATGTTTTCAGACAACTAAAAAAGAATTTAGAGAAAAAATAGCTACTATTTTGTTTTTTCTTTTTCTTTCTTGATTTCTACTTTTTCTTTTATGTCTGTAATCTCTTCAATAATTATCTCATCAGAATTTTTATCGTAGGAGACATATACTCTTCTAAAGTTATCTTCGCTTAATAATTTTTTATTTGCAATTTTTAACAAAAGCTCATTCTGGATAACCCTTAATATCTCTCTTGCACCATACTCTTTTGAAAATCCTTTTTCTGCTAAGTATTCCAAAACTGCTTGATCAGTCTCAATTTTAACTTTATTCTTCATCTTTTTGTTAAATTCATCGATTTTAAGTTCCACTATCTTTTTAGCATCTGAAATATCAAGAGAATTGAAATATAAAATTTCATCCACTCTATTTAAAAACTCAGGTTTAAAAAATCTTTTGATTTCTGCATTTAGTTCTGCTTTTGTAACCTTGGACTTTCCACCATCCTCATCAAATCCAACATTAATTTTTGAAAATAGAGAAGTTCCAACATTTGAAGTCATAATTATTATCGAATTATCAAAATAGGCTTTATTCCCCCTTGCATCAGTTAAAACGCCTGAGTCAAACACCTGTAGAAAAATATTTATAAGCTGGGGATGTGCCTTTTCTATCTCATCAAGTAAAATCACTCTATAAGGATCCTTTTTCATTTCATCGGTTAACTGATTTTGATCATAGTATCCGACATAACCGGGAGCAGCACCGATTAATCTTGAAAATGTAAACTCTTCCATATACTCTGACATATCAAATCTAAGCAGTTTATTTTCATCACCGTAAAGCTCTTTTGCCAATCTCCTTGCAAGTTCGGTTTTTCCAACACCGGTCGGACCTATAAACAGAAAAACACCGTCAGGCCTATCAGGGTTAAGCTTAAATCCCATTTTTGCCGGGATTATTTTTCGAACAAGCTCGTCAATAACATTATCCTGTCCAACTACTGCGGATTTTAAATTAATCGCAAGATTTTTTAATCTTTCTTTTAAAGAGACAGATATGGTACTAAGCTCAACTCCCTTAGTTTGAGCTATTGTCTTAAGAAAATCAAGCTCTCCTACTCTATTGTCTTCTCTTTCTCCTCTAAAATACTCATAATTAACCCTTGAACAGGTCCTGTCCAGAAGCTCTATTGCTTTATCAGGAAGCATTCTCTCTCTGAAAAATTGCTTTACCAACTCAAGATGCTCTACAATTCTATCTATATCTATTTCAACATTATGGTATCTTGAAAGTTCATCTGCTTTGATTTTTAAGATAATTGTAACATCTTCCATATCAAGCTCTTTGAGATCAAGTCTCTGGAATAATCTTGTGTAAACGGGAATCCTTGATATTGTCTTTATATAATCTTCATAGTTAGAGGTTGCTATTATTTTAAGTTTTTTTCTTTCAAGATAAGGTTTTAAAAATGATGAAAAATCAAAGGAAGCACTTTTAGCAGAATCACTTGTCACAAGAAAATTCATATCATCAATAAATAAAATTGCCTGTTCCTCTTCCAATTTATTAAAAATAGCCAAAAGCTTTTCCTCTAATTGTCCTCTATATTTTGTTCCTGAAAATAGAGCTCCAATATTAAGCTCATATATATTTGATTCCTTTAAAATTTCGGGAACCTCTTCCTTAATAATCTTATGAACTATATTGTAAACAAGAGAAGTTTTACCCACTCCGGAATCTCCAAGTATAATCAATGAATTTTTCCTCATACAGCTTAATGCTTCAAGAGCCTCCATTGTTTTATCTTCTCTTCCGATTATAACGGGAGACAGCTCTTCCACTTTCTTTTTAAGATCAACCAACTCCCTTTCTAATTTTAGTTTTGAAGCTCCCCCCTTTTTCTTTAGAATATAATCCTGTATTTTTGTAATTTTTCTTAATATATCCGGGTGAAAAACAAGTTTTTTTAATTTTTCGATAAGATAACTTGCCTTTGTTTGCTGACTGTTCTCCATGTATATCTCAATCAAAAGAAGATACGGGTAATAAAAATCCGGGCTATTTTCAAGGATCTTTTCCATCAAAACTATTGCCTGGGAAACATTCCCCAATTTTTTATAAGCTTTTCCGATTAAGTATTCAAGATACTTGTTTTCCTTTTCTTGAACTCTATAACTGAATTTATAATTGGAAACATCTTTAATGAGAGACATGTAATCCTTTTTAGAAATATCTCTTTCTATTTTAGCAAGGTACTTAAAAGTCTTTCTAAGATAGGGATTCTCATATTCTCTTAAAATAGTATCCGCTTTTTCAGTTAAGAAAAAGTACTCACAAAATTCCAAAAGTTTTTCCCTTATTTCTTCATTTTTAATCTCAACAATTTCTCCATTTTCATCTTTGTAGGCAAAAGGGGAAAAAGTACCCTGCCATACAAAAAATTGCCCTTCTTTCAAAATCACAAATGGGAATAAATCAATAAAAATACCTGTTGATAAAGTGTATATCTGAGGATGTTCCTTATTTACAAGAGGTAAAAAGCTATCCCATAGTTTTTGGTCCTTTTCATAATAAAATAACTTAATCTTTAAAGTTTCATACAAAAACGAAATGTAAAGATTAAAAACATTCAAAAAATCATTGGTTATGATTTTTAAATGCTCTTCATCCATGCTCAAAAAAACAGGCTTAACATAAGTTTTTACCTTTGTAAAAAATGAATAATAAAGCTTTCTATCATTTACCTTTGAAAAAAGAGATGATTGAAATGTTTGAATTAAAAACTCGTGAACTTTAAGATTATTTGAATCATTTAACAGAGAAAAATCTTCCTTTAAAATATCAGCTACTTCTTTATAAGAATATTGCTTTTCAATAATTTCATTTATAAAAATAAAATTAAAGAACCTAATATGATTCATAAAAGTATAGTAAAGATCCTTAAAAGTAAGATTTGCATAGTTTATGCTTCCTTTCCTGTCAAATAAGAAAGGAATATTATTTAACTTTTTAGTCAAAAGATGTTTTTTAAAAATTCCCATTCTAACCTCTTATTTTAATAAATGTACCACTATCCCTGACTTAAGTTTTGGCTCAAACCAAGTGGATTTCGGAGGCATAATCTTCCCTGCATCTGCCACTCTCAAAAGCTCGTCTATTGAAGTCGGGTACATTGAAAATGCAATTTTAAATTTCCCTGAATCAACCAATTCCTTTAAATAATTTGTTCCTCTAATTCCTCCGACAAAATCAATTCTCTTATCTTTTCTTATGTTTTCAATACCAAAAATTGGAGAAATCACATTCTTTTGAAGAATTTGAACATCAAGACTTTCCACTGGATCGGATTCATCAAAAATCCCATCTTTTACTTTAAGACAATACCATTCGCCCTCAAGATACATAACAATATTGTGCTTTTTCTCAGGCGCCTGCTTATCGGTCTTTTCTATTGAGAAAACATTTTCCAACTTTTTTAAAAGCTCTTCTTTTGTCAAACCATTGAGATCCTTAATTACTCTGTTGTAAGCCATTATTTTCATTTGATTATCGGGGAAAATAACTGTTAGAAAGAAATTATACGGCTCTTCTCCCGTATGATTCGGATTTTCATCCCTTTTAATATTTCTAACCCTCAAAGCGGCAGCAGATCTGTGATGCCCATCTGCTATGTACAAAGCAGGAATATTATAAAATCCTTTTTCAATCCTTTCAATTAATGATTTATCATTAATTACCCAAAATATGTGTCTCACACCATCTGAAGACTCAAAATCATACTCAGGTTCATTGTTCTCAATTTGTTCCAAAATTTTATTAAGCTCATCTCCCTCATTTTTTCTATACACGAGAAAAACAGGCCCTGCCTGAGCATTTAAAGTTAAAATATGTTTTGTTCTGTCAAGCTCTTTCTCCTCCCTTGTAAGCTCGTGCTTTTTAATTACTCCCTTTTCATAATCATCAACCGAAGCTACACCTACAAAACCAATCTGAGAATGCTCTCCCATTATTTGTTTGTAAATGTAAAACTTTGGCTCACTATCCTGAATCATATAACCCTTTGAAATAAAATGATTGAAGTTCTCTGCGGCCTTTTTGTAAACTCTCTCATCATATAAATCTATTCCCCTTTCAAGATCAACTTCAGGTTTTATAACATGAAGAAAGCTATAGGGATTATTTTTAACAAGCTCCCTTGCTTCTTCTGATGAAAGTACATCATAAGGGGGAGATGCAATTTTCTCCACCAATTCTTTTTTAGGTCTCAATCCTTTAAATGCTCTTATTATACTCATTTTATTATACCTCCGAAAATTATTAATTTAATTAATTGTATCAATATTATGATATTCATTCAAGATAGTTCTTAGTTATTGAAAAATTTTTTCTTTTTTATAAAAAAATACAAAAATAGGAACTTTTTTGAAAAACTTTCGTTTATTTATTATAAATCAAATTAGGAGGAATAGTATGATAAATATTAAAAAAGTAACACTTATTTTAATACTTCTTGCTATAATATCCATGCTTATTTACTCGGAAACAATAAAAGGAGATGAAATTATCAAAAAAATTAACGAGGGAAAAGCAGTTATAATAGAAAACTCTGATATTCGCGGAGATATTGATTTCAGAAAAGTTAATAATTTTACGATAAAAAAGAAAATCAATGGAATTTTTAAAAGTGAAAAGGAATATACTTATCACATTAAAGTACCTATAATTTTAAGAAACTGTAAAGTCTACGGAAAAGTAATCGGATATTATTATGATGATTTTACTAAAACATTATATAAAACGAATTTTAATGAAAAAGTAGAGTTCAAAGGAACAACTTTCTATTCTGATGTATATTTCAAATATACAGAATTTTTCAAAGATTCGGATTTTTCAAAATCAGAATTTAATGGTAAATCTCTCTTTAAGTATGCAAAATTTGATGGAAAAGCCAATTTTTCCTTCTGTAAATATGAAAATGATGCCAATTTTAAGTATGCAAAATTCAGATTTGAAACAGATTTTTCTAATTCCGATTTTTTTGACACAGCAAACTTTAAATTTGCAAGATTTTACGATCTTTCCATTTTTAAAAAATCCACTTTTGAAGGGGAAGCTAATTTTAAATATACTAAATTTCAAGAATTTGTTGATTTTAGTGATTCAAAATTCATAAGAACAGCAAATTTTAAATTCACAAAATTTTACAGTGGATTAAGTTTTGAAAATACTCTTTTTGAGAAAGGTGTCAATTTTAAATATACCAGGTTTACATCCCCATTCAAGAAAAAGGGATTGATAATAAAAGGACCTGTTGATTTAAAATATGCAAAATTTAATGGCAAAAGTCTAAACTATTATTTTTTCACTCAAAATAATTAAGTTTTTCATATAAATTCCGAAAATAAGATATGAATACTATAAGTGATATTGCAAATGTAGCTTCTTATGTATCAGCTCAAAAAATGAGTAAAACAAAACAAGAGGTTGAAATATCCGTACTTAAAAAGAGTATGGATCTTCAGGAAGAGCAAGCTGCTCAATTAATAGAACTATTAAAAGAAGCTACTCCCCATCTTGGACAAAATGTTAATATAGAAGTTTAGAGGCTTAGCTCACTTAAATAAAAAAAAGGGAGTTTCCTTTCGGAAACTCCCTTTTTATTTTCAGCAATCAACTATTTATTCTTCGTCAAATACCTTCTTGAACTTCTTGTAGAACTCGTGTTTCTCCCTTCTGAATTCTATTGCCTGCTTGTAAAGCTCATCGGCAATATCAGGGAACTGTCTCTTGAGAGCTGTGTATCTGACTTCATTCATAAGAAATTCCATCATATCAACTTTCGGATCTTTTGATTCATAGATAAATGGATTTTTACCCTGCTCCTTTAATTTGGGATTATATCTGTAAAGTGGCCAGTATCCTGATTGTACAGCCTTTTTCTGTTCATCTACTGTAAATCTCATATCAAACCCATGTGCAATACAGGGAGCATAAGCTATAATCAAAGATGGACCTTTGTAAGATTCCGCTTCCACAAAAGCTTTTACTGTTTGAGCAGGATTTGCTCCGAGAGATACGGATGCCACATAAATATAACCATAGCTCATACTAATTAAACCCAGATCCTTTTTAGGTGTTCTTTTACCGGCTGTTGCAAATTTTGCGGTTGCTGCAAAAGGGGTTGCCTTTGATGATTGTCCACCTGTATTTGAATACACTTCTGTGTCAAGAACCAAAACATTTATATTCCTATTTGCTGCCAAAACATGATCAAGTCCACCGTATCCTATGTCATAAGCCCAACCATCTCCACCAATACTCCATACAGATCTATCAACAATGTAATCCTGAAGCTCAATTATCTTTCTTAAAACAGGTTCCTGCTCCTTTGTTGCTTTTTTAAGCTCTTCTTTTAAAAGCTCCTTTGTCTTTCTTGCTGCATCCTGAGCTTCCATATCTGTTTGCTCCCAGAGCTCCAGATTTTTCTTTAAAGCATCACCCAGAGCATCACTTATTCCCATAGTAAGAAGTTTTTCTATATTTGTTTTAAGCTGTTTTCTGTTTGAGTCAATTGCAAGTCTCATACCAAAACCGTATTCAGCATTATCTTCAAAAAGTGAATTTGCCCATGCGGGCCCCTGACCTAATTTATTCTTAGTGTAAGGAATTGTCGGGAATGTTCCACCGTAAATTGAAGAACAACCGGTTGCATTTGCAATTATCATTCTTTCTCCAAAAAGCTGTGTCGCAAGCTTAATATATGGTGTTTCACCACATCCCGCACATGCTCCTGAGAATTCAAAAAGAGGAGTTTTAAACTGGGAACCAATATAGGTGTTAAGAGAAACACCGTCCAAAATATCAGGCTGCTTTTCAAAGAATCTTTCATTCTCATTTTCACCAGCTTTTCTCTCTTCCTCTATAGGACTAAATACCAATGCTTTTTCCTTTGTGGGACACACTTCAACACAATCTCCGCAACCCGTACAATCCTCTATGTAAACCTGAACTCTGTACTGAAGATTTTTATCATTTTTAGTTCTTGACTTTATTGTTTTAAATGAGGAAGGAGCATCTTTTAGAGCTTCCGGATCAATTTGTTTTACTCTGATAGCCGCATGGGGGCAAACAAGGGCACATAAATTACACTGTATGCAATTATCCGGAATCCATTTTGGAACTTCAGGAGCAATTCCTCTTTTTTCAAGTGCAGCTGTTCCCGTAGGAACTGTTCCATCAAAGGACATATGTGAAACCGGAATCTCATCTCCTTTAAGATGCATAACTTTTTCAATAACATTCTTTGCAAAATCATCCGCATCATTCGGAATAAGCCTTTTAGGCTCATAATATTTATCAACATCATCCAGTGAAGCGGGAACTTTGACCTCAGCAAGTGCATCACTTGCTCTGTCAACAGCTTCCCAGTTCATCTTAACTATTTTTTCTCCCTTTCTTGCAAAGGTTTTTTCAATGTAATCCTTAATCAGCTTTATCGCCTGCTCTTCAGGCAAAACTCCGGAAATTTTAAAGAATGCGGCCTGCATTACTGTGTTAATTCTTCCTCCGAGCCCAACCTCTTTTGCAATTTTAAGAGCATTAATATTGTAAAATTTAATTTTCTTTTTGATTATAGTCTCCTGCATATCTTTTGTAAGGTGATAGAAAACCTCATCATTATCCCAAAGAGAGTTTAAGAGGAAGACACCACCCTCTTTTAAAGGTCCCAATATATCATATCTTCCGATGTATTCGGGTTTATGAAGAGCCACAAAATCAGCTTTTGTGATGAGATATGGGGACTGAATTTTATTTTTACCAAACCTCAAATAGGAAATGGTAATTCCTCCCGACTTTTTACTATCATAGGAAAAGTAACCTTGTGCATACATATCAGTATTATCACCGATAATCTTAATTGAGTTTTTGTTAGCACCAACTGTTCCGTCTGAGCCGTATCCCCAGAAGATAGCTCTGAATGCTCCTTCGGGCTCTGTATCAATTTCCTCATTAATCGGAATTGATTTATGTGTAACATCATCATTAATTCCAACCGTAAAACCATGAAAAGCTTCCCCATCAAGGTGATCGTAAACAGCTTTAACCATTGAAGGAGTAAATTCTTTTGAGCTTAATCCGTATCTTCCTCCAATAACCATAATATCAGTTCCTTTAAGAGCTGCCACTACATCAAGGTAGAGAGGTTCTCCTATTGAACCGGGCTCTTTTGTTCTGTCAAGAACAGCTATTTTCTTAACTGTCTTTGGTAAAACTTCAAGGAAGTGCTTAACTGAGAAAGGCCTATAAAGCCTTATCTTTATCTGCCCTACTTTTTCTCCTCTTTTAACAAGATAATTTACCGTTTCTTCTATTGTATCTGCACTTGAACCCATTGAAATGATGACTTTCTCAGCCTCCGGATGGCCAAAGTACTCGAAGATGTGATACTCTCTTCCGAATTTTTCAGCAAACTTTTTCATATACTTTTCAACTATTTCAGGGACTGCTTCATAATACTTGTTTACAGTTTCCCTTCCCTGAAAATAAACATCCGGATTTTGGGCTCCGACCTTTGCAAACGGCTTATCAGGGTTTAAAGCTCTTGCTCTGAACTCTTCCACATATTTCATATCAAGAAGTTCAGCCATATCTTTATAATCAATAACTTCTACTTTCTGAATTTCGTGAGATGTTCTGAATCCATCAAAAAAGTGTAAAAACGGTACTTTTGCTTCAAGGGTTGATAAATGTGCTATAACAGCTATATCCATTGCCTCCTGAACTGAGGATGAAGGCATTAGTGCAAAACCTGTATTTCTAACAGACATTACATCAGAGTGATCACCGAAAATAGATAATGACTGGGCCGCAAGAGATCTTGCAGATACATGGAAAACGGTTGGTAACATTTCACCTGCAATCTTGTGCATATTTGGAATCATTAAAAGCAATCCCTGTGATGCAGTGAATGTGGTTGTAAGAGCACCAGCTGAAAGTGATCCATGAACAGCACCCGATGCCCCTCCTTCTGACTGCATTTCAATAACTTCAACAGTCTCCCCGAAAATATTTTTTCTTCCGAAAGAGGCCCAAGAATCCGCCAATTCTCCCATTGGAGAAGATGGTGTAATAGGATAAATAGCAGCTACTTCGCTGAAAGCATATCCCACATGGGCAGCTGCTGTGTTTCCATCAATTGTTGACATTTTTTTACTCATTATAAAGCCTCCTAACTTTATATAAAATTATAGTTAGAATTTTAACACACCCCCCTATTTTAGTCAATTAAAAGCTTTTATTTACAAAGCTTTTGTTAAGAATTACCTATTTTCTATCAGAAATATATTTTGTCTTGATTCTTTCCTTTATTAACTTAAGCAACCTTCCACTTAAATCATGGGAATATTCCCAGATCATTATACCGCCAAGTCTATTACTTTTCACATAATCAACCTTAACCTTTATAGAATTTTCATTATCATATGATATCCAGATATCTCCATTGTAAAGAAATGGGGCTTTTGCGCTCTCATCCCAGTATTCTTTTAAGCCAATTGTATTTTTTAATGAGAGGATATCCTGATAACCTATGCCTTCGGGATAGAGAACACCTTTAAATTTTTGATACAATCCATTATCCCTACCCTCAACTCCACTCCAAACTTTTCCGAAAAAAGGGACTCCTACCACTATTTTTCTCGAATCAAAACCATGAGAGATATAGTAATTAACAGCCTTATCAACACAAATATCATCTCTTTGATAAGAGCTTTTATACAAATTTGAATGATGTCCGGTTGTCTTTGACCATTCACCATAGAAGTCATATGTCATTAAATTAACATAATCAACTATTTCTGAAATCTCCCGGGGCTCTATCCAATCAAGGTAAGGATAAAAAGCTCCCCCGGCAAAACTCAATGTTAGTTTTTTGTTCAGTCTTTTTCCTGTATCATCAAGTGCACTTCTAAGCTCCTTCATCAAAAGAGTAAAATTTGTTTTATCAGAAGGTCTTGCTTTAATCATACCATTAGCACCATTCACAGGATATTCCCAGTCAATGTCAACCCCATCAAATCCATATTTTGAAATCCACTCTATTACATTATTCACAAAAGAGTTTCGTAAATATTCATAATAAGCAACATCTGAAAATCCATCAACTCCCCATCCCCCGATTGAAAGATTGACTTTTAAAGATGGATACCTTCTTTTTATTTCCGCTATTTGATCAAATAAATCAAAAAAACCATCTTTCCATTCAGTGCTACTTATAAAAATCTCAGAACCATTTCTTATTTCAGCAAAAGCAATGTTTAAGTCTGTTAATAGCTCTCCGTTTATATTATCAGCCTTCCAGAATACTCTTTTGCCATTTTCCTTTTTAAGTTCCCATGTGCGAATATAGGAAACTATTCTTAATTTATAATTATCACTCTTTTCTGTTTTCACCTCTTTACAATTTTCTAAAAATAATAAAATGCTAAAAACAGTTAAAAAAACAATTATAGATTTTTTTATTAAATTCATTATTACTACATCTTAACAAGAGGATCCTCTGGCATATCTTCGACAAAAACCCCTATTTTTCTAAATTTTTCATACCTCTCCCTTAAAAGTGTGGATAAATCCTTTGTTAATAGTTCCTTTATAGTTTCCAATAATTTGCTCTTTAACCTTTTTGCAGTTTCTTCATGATCAGTATGAGCACCTTCTCCCGGTTCTTCTATAATATCATCAATTACCCTGAATTTTAAAAGATCATTTGCAGTCAATTTCAATGATTCTGCGGCTTCTTCTGATTTTGTTGCATCCTTCCAGAGAATAGCAGCACAACCTTCAGGTGAAATAACTGAATAAATTGTGTTAGATAACATATACACTCTATCAGCAACTCCTAAAGCTAATGCCCCTCCAGAGCCTCCTTCACCTGTTATAACAGAAACTATGGGAACCTTTAATCCGGACATCTTGTAAAGATTATAAGCAATTGCTTCTGCCTGTCCCCTTTCCTCAGCTCCGATCCCCGGATAAGCACCCGGAGTATCAATTAAATTTATTATCGGTCTTCCAAATCTTTCGGCCTGCTCCATAAGCCTAAGCGCTTTTCTATATCCTTCAGGATGTGCCATCCCAAAGTGCCTTTTTAAATTATCTTTGGTATTTCTCCCCTTCTGATGGCCTATAATTGTTACGGGTATATCATTTAAAAATCCTATTCCACCTATAATTGCCTGATCATCAGCAAACCGTCTATCTCCATGAAGTTCCATAAAGCTTCTTATCATAAGCCTTATATAATCCAGAGTAGTAGGTCTTTTTGGATGCCTTGCCAACCTCACAATATCAATAGGCTTAACCTGAGCATTAAGTCTTTCCAATTCCTGAATCTTGCTACTCATTTCTTCTATTAGAGGTTCAATCTTCTTTGCCTCTTTTTTATTACCTTTTAAAACTCTATCTTTCAACTTTTTTACTTTGTCCTTTAAATGTTTTATTTCTCTTTCTATTTCTTTGTTCATTATCTCTCTCCTCTTAAGTTTTCATAAGGTCTTGTGCTGTGAATTTCAAGAAGGCTGGTTAATACAGCTTTTAAATTTTTCCGTGGAACTACCATGTCAAGCATTCCATGTTCAAGTAAAAACTCGGACTTCTGAAACCCTTTCGGAAGTTTTTGACCAATTGTCTGCTGAATAACTCTTGGCCCTGCAAACCCTATAAGAGCATCGGGTTCAGCTATTATAACATCTCCAAGCATTGCAAAAGATGCTGTCACACCGCCGGTAGTAGGATCCGCCAAAACTGTAAAAAGTGGTAATCCCCTATCATTAAGTCTTTTAACAGCAGCTGAGGTTTTTGCCATTTGCATAAGAGAATAAATCCCTTCCTGCATTCTCGCTCCCCCTGAAGATATAACTAAAACAGCCGGTAAATAGTTTTCATACGAAAACTCAAGCATTCTTGTTATCTTTTCTCCAACAACAGATCCCATCGAAGCCATGATAAATCGAGGATCCATCACACCGAAAGTCGTGGGAAAGCCCCCGATCTTACATTCACCTGTTACAACAGCCTCTTTTAAACCGGTTTTGTTCATTGAAGCTTCAAGCTTTTCTTTGTATTTAGGAAAGGCCAAAGGGTCCAGACTCTTAATATTCTTGTCAAATTCTCTGAAACTCCCCTTATCACACAACATTTTTATTCTTTTTGGGGCATCAAGCCTAAAATGATAGCCACATTTTGAGCAAACATAAGCCGAATGTTTTAAGAATGAGATAAAGTGTGTTGTTTTACATCTCGGGCATTTTATAAATAGTTTTGACATGAGCAAACTCCTTATTCATTGTAAAATTTATCCACAAAGTGGGTAGTGTACTGACCACTTAAAAACGTAGGATTTTTAAACACTTCTATGTGAAATGGAATAGTTGTTTTAATCCCTTCAACAAAAAATTCAGACAAAGCTCTCTTCATTCTGTTAATTGCCTCTTTTCGAGTTTTTCCCCAAACAATAAGTTTTGCAACCATAGAATCATAATACGGAGGTATCGTATAACCGGGATAAACTCCGGAGTCCACCCTTATTCCCGGTCCTCCCGGAACAATAAATTGGGTTATCTTTCCGGGATTGGGAGAAAAATTATTGGATGGATCCTCAGCATTTATTCTACATTCAATACAGTGACCATATTTTTTTATATCTTCCTGTTTAAGCTCAAGAGGATTACCTTCTGCAATCTTAATCTGTTCTTTTATAAGGTCCACACCTGTTATTTCCTCTGTAATCGGATGCTCCACTTGAATTCTTGTGTTCATCTCAATAAAGTAAAACTCTTTTGTTTCAAGATTAAATAGGAATTCAACCGTTCCGGCCGAATCATAATTTGCTGCCTTAGCAGCCTTAACAGCGGCCTCCCCCATCTTACTTCTTATTTCATCGTTTAAGATTGATGACGGAGCCTCTTCTATTAACTTTTGATGTCTCCTCTGGACAGAGCAATCCCTTTCAAAAAGGTGAATTACATTTCCATGCTTATCAGCTAAAATTTGTATCTCTATGTGCTTTGGACTTGCTATGTATTTTTCTATATAAACACTCGCATCCCCAAAAGCCTGTAAAGCTTCTGTAGCTGCAAAATTAAAAGCATTTTCAAGATCCTCTTCACGGTAAACAATTCTCATTCCCCTTCCGCCACCTCCGGCAGAAGCTTTAATTATTACCGGAAGACCAATCTTCCTTACAACTTCAAGAGCATCTTCATAAGTTTTTATAATCCCATCAGAGCCCGGAACAACAGGAACTCCAGCTTCTTTTACAATCTTCTTAGCAGTAGCTTTATCTCCCAATTTTCTTATTGCAAGTGGATTGGGACCAACAAATTTAATATTCAAAGCTCTGCAGGCTTCTGCAAAAGCAGCATTTTCAGCTAAAAATCCATACCCCGGATGAATAGCATCAGCTTTTAGAGTAATAGCAGCAGATAGGATATTTTGATAATAAAGATAGCTCTCCGTAGCAGGAGGAGGTCCTATACAAACAGCTTGATCTGCAATTTTAACAGCAAGAGAATCTTTATCAGCTTCCGAGTAAACAACAGCAGTTTTAATACCCAACTCTCTTGCGGCTCTTATTATTCTAACCGCAATCTCTCCTCTGTTAGCTATTAAAAGCTTTGAGATCATCTTACTCCGTTGGCTCTATTTTGAAAAGTACCTGCCCAAATTCCACAGGTTTTGCATTTTCAACACAGATTTCTTTTACTATCCCATCAACATCAGTCTCAATTTCATTCATATTTTTCATAGCTTCAAGAATGCAAAGTGTCTGTCCAACCTTTACCTTATCTCCGACTTCCACAAATGGGTCAGCATCAGGTGCAGGAGCTCTGTAAAATGTACCCACTATAGGAGCTTTTATCTCATGATACTTTTTCTCCTCTTTTTTCTCTTCAACAGGCTCCTTTTCTTCTTTCTTTGAAGTTTCCTCATTAGTTGCTACTCTACTAACTGTGTTTGCAGGCTCCATTACTTTCTCAACTGATTGAACAATTGTATTACCAGCCATTTTTATTTCAATTTCAGCTCTTCCCTCTTTCAAAGATATTTCAGACACTCCATTTTCTTTCATAAGCTTAATTAATTCTTTAATATCAATGTTTCTGAATCTCATTTTCTCCTCCATTACTAATTTTTTCTTCTAATAAGTACTCTGTTAGTTCTTCATACTCTTTTGCTTCCTCTACCCCCGCTTTAACTGCCTTTGAATAATATTCACGGGCTTTTTTTATTTCCCCTACTCCTCTATAAAGATGGCCCAATTCAAGAAAAAACTCTCCCTTCTCTTTCCCCTCTTTAATCTCTCTTTCCATATACTCAATTGCACTCCAATAATCAAACTTTTCAATCATCTTCCTCACTTTTTTCATTATTCTTTTCTCCTATAAATTCGGGTCAACAAAACCCAATCTTAAAAAGGTCATCCACAAAATCTTCAAATCAAGCTTTAAAGTCCAGTTCTCTATATAATAAAGATCATATTTAACTCTATCATCTATTGAAGTATTCCCTCTCAAACCATGTACCTGGGCCCAGCCAGTCATTCCGGCTTTAACTTTATGCCTTAACATATAATGGGGAAGCTCTTTTTTAAATTTTTCCACAAAAACAGGCCGCTCCGGTCTTGGTCCAACAAGGCTCATCTCCCCTTTTAAAACATTTATAAGTTGAGGAAGCTCGTCTATGCTGTATTTTCTCAGGAATCTTCCGATTTTCGTAATCCTCGGATCATCGCTCGTGGGAGACCAAACAGGCCCCCTATCCTTTTCAGCATCCTTAACCATTGTTCTAAACTTAATTATCTTAAAAACCTTTCCGTCTATCCCCACTCTTTCCTGTAAATAAAAAACCGGTCCTTCTGAAGTTAATTTAATCAAAATAGCTATAATTACAAAAACCGGTAAAAGGAATATCAGGCCTATAAAAGAAAGTGATAAATCAAGGATTCTCTTACTTATCGCTTTCCAGCCCTTTAGAGGGATATCATTAAGATTAATAATAGGAATATCCTCTATGTGCTGGAGTTCAGCTTTTATTGAAAGCAAGTGAATAATGTCCGGAACAATTTTAATTTCAGCTAAATTTTTATTGGCAATTCTAATCAGCTCAATTATTCTATCATAATCTTTAAGAGGAATTGTAATAAAAACATCCTTGACATTATAATTTATTATAATATCTTCAAGATTCTCATAATCTCCAATAACAGAAATACCTTTAAAAACTTCATTGCTCTTACCTTCATCTATAAAACCAATTATATCTATTCCCCAATCCTTGTACTTTAATAATTTTTCACTAAGTTTTTTTCCGGTTTCATTAAAACCAATAATTAAACCTTTTCGTCTGTTTTTCGGATTCTGATAGGATTTTTTTAATATAAACCTGAAGAATCTTTCTGTTGCAGAAAGACAAACTATTCCAATAACAAAATAAACAAGTAAAAACTTGTGAGATATTTCATAATTAATAAAATTATAGCTTCTTAAATAACTAAAAAAAGCCAAAGCTATGAATATTGTGGAAAAATAATTAAAGAAAACTTCATAAAGAGTGTCCAAAACCCCCTTTTTAAGCTTAAACTTAAAGAAACCTTGAAGATAGAGAATAAACTCATGGACAAGAAAAGCTACAATGAAGAACAAAATATATTGATGGATATCAGGTATTCCTTTTGGAGCTGGAATAAAATTAAACCTTATATAAAAGGACAAAAACATAGAAGCAGGAATAACTATCAAAGTTGCTATAAAAAGATATGAAATATATAATCTTTCTCTAATCTTAATCAATTTTCCTCTCTCTTATTACTCTCTCTATAAAGAGAGAAAATTTTTCCCTGAAGTTTTCCCTTGAAAACTGCAGAGAATTTTTTCTAATTAATCCACTATTAAACCTTTTATTTAGGAATTTGTCAATAGCTGACGAAAGAGCCTCTTCTGTCTGCTTATCAAAAAATAATCCTGTTTCTCCTTCTACTATAGTTTCAAGAGCTCCTCCTCTCCTATAAGCAATAACAGGAACACCGCAAGCCTGAGCTTCCACTGGAATGATTCCAAAATCTTCCTCTGCTGGAAAAATAAGAGCTTTAGCTTCTGAATAAAGTATTTTAAGTTCAGAATTATTTACTCTCCCTAAAAACTCAATATTATCTTTTGCAATTCTCTTTAACTTTCTCAAATCAGGTCCATCACCAACTACTTTTAATGGCAATCCGTTTGTATTAAAGGTTTTTATAGCAAGATCAACTCTTTTGTATGGCACCATTGCAGAGACAAGTAAAAAATAGTCCTTTCTTTTATCCTTCTCTTTGCAAAAGAAAAAATCCGTGTCAACCGGTGGATATATCACTTCTGCCTCTCTTCCATAATATCTTTTTATTCTTTTTTTCACATTCTCACTATTAGCAATAAAATAATCCACCCTATCAGAGGAAACTCTATCCCATAGTCTCAAATAACTTGCTACCATATTGTAAAAAACTTTTTTCAGGCCTTTCTTGTTTCCAAAGTATGTATGATAGTGATCCCAAATATATCTCATCGGAGTGTGACAATAAGAAACATGAACAGCATTTACCGGAGGAATGACCCCCTTTGCAACAGCATGTGATGAGCTAATTATCAAGTTAAAATCTTTAATATTGAAGGATTCTATCGCTGACGGAAAGAGAGGAAGGTAATTTCTGTACTTTTTCAACCCAAAAGGTAGTTTCTGAATGAAAGAAGTATTAATTTTTTGCTTTTCCACAATCTCTGACTGGCTACCTCTTTTGTAAACAAGAGTATAAATCTCAAGTTTTTCATATTTAATCTTTTTTTCAATTACATAGAGTATTTCTTCTAAAACCTTCTCTCCCCCTCTTATTCCCACCAACCAATCGTGAATAATAGCTATTCTTAAACTCATAAATTAATTGTCTTTTTCTTCTCTACCT
>JAMOVU010000129.1 GCA_027067555.1 Candidatus Aminicenantota bacterium
CAACATAAGAGCTGTAACTGGAAGACCTATTTTTAACCAATCAAAAAAAGTAATCTTTACCCCCAAAAGATTATCAACAAACCCTGCAAGCACAACATTTGGAGGAGTCCCGATTAAAGTTCCAACGCCTCCAATAGAAGCCCCGTAAGCAATACCCAACATTAAGGCTTTTCCAAAATTATTTTCACTATCCTTTATACCAGAGGCAGAAATTATACCAAGGCCAATCGGAAGCATCATAGCAGTGGTTGCCGTATTGGATATAAACATTGAAATTACAGCTGTAATAATCATAAATGCAAATACAACCATTTTTGGAGAAAAAGAAATTTTTGAAAGAAAGAATAGCGATATTCTTTTGTGAAGATTCCATTTTTTCATGGCTTCAGCTATTGTAAAACCGGCAAGAAAAAGTACTATCAAATAATGCATATATGGATAAAAAGGATTAAAAAAACCTGGAAAAGAGATTCCTTTGGGACCAGCAATAGAAAGAAGAGGAAAGAGCAAAAGAGGGAGAACCGAAGTAACCGGAATGGGAATGGCCTCTGTTATCCACCAGATAGCCATAAGTAAAGCTATTGCGAGTGTTGCTTTTATAGCATATCCTTGAATTTGAATCAACTTAAATAAAGTTTCTCCTTTTTTTTCAGATAATTTAATTCCACGCATCCCGCTCTTAGAAAAATCCCTGGGAATTATTACATAAACTGCCTTAGCCTTATGAAGAATTTTCGGGAAATTATCTGAGTTCACATCTTTGTAAGATGAAATTCCTATTTTTTTCAAAATCATGGTTTCACTGTGAGAAAGTACTGTCCGGGTTCCGGATAACAGGATAGCATTTGAACTTGGTAGAATTAATAACAGCACAAAAGAAAAAAAGCCCCCAACAAGACCTAAAATTTTAAATTTTATACCTCTCATAAAAAAGATTATTCCAAAACAAAAAGCATGTCAAGATTAAGGTTTTAGAACTCTACCCTATTCCTACCATTCTTTTTCGCTAAATACAGTAAATCATCTGCTTTTTTAATCAATAGATGTGAAGTTTTTACATCATCCTCATTTGAAGCAACACCAAAACTCATTGTTATTTTTATTGGAGGAGAGACAATATTAAACTCAGTGTTTTCAACTTTTTTTCTAATTCTTTCGGCAACTTTAACTGCTTCTGCTTTTTTAGTTTCAGGGAGTATAATTAAAAATTCTTCTCCACCATATCTTCCAATATAATCAATATCTCTTATACTTTCAGATAAAATCGTTGAAATTTTCTCAAGAACAAAATCTCCTGAAAGATGACCAAAAGTATCATTTATCTCTTTAAACTTATCAATATCCCCCATGATTATAGAAATAGGCTTTTTATATCTTTCTGCTATCTTAAATTCTCTATTTAAGATACCAATAATATGAGCATGATTAAATAAACCGGTAAGAGAATCTCTTACTGAAAGTTCTTCCACTCTTTTATATAAAATAGCGCTGTAAATAATCAAAAAGGAGTAATTTGAGATTGAAGATAAAAGAGCTTTTTCTCCAATTGAAAATTTTTTATCTTTTAAAGAAAGATAAGCAATAATCCCCTCATTTTCTCCTTCTGCTTCTATTCTTTCAGTCCTTAACTCATTGTAAGATTTAAAGTTCTCCTTTTTAAGATTTTTATTTCCATAAATTCTCTCATTTGAAAGAAGTATTTCTCTATCCACCTCTTTGGTTAGCTCTTCTATTAAATTTTTCTTTATTTTTTCATAATCTTTTAAAGAAAAATCTTTTGAGATATTGGAAATTATCTCTATGCTATTTTTTTCTTTTATCATGATAATTATAGCAGAGTATTCGAGAATTTTAGAAAGAAAACCCATCAGTTTTTCCACTATTAAATCTAAATTCGTGATAGTCCCTACAAGTTTCCCTATTTCATTTAATATAGTTAGCTCATAAAGTTTTCTATCTAAAAGTTCATTAACCTTAGCAACTATATCAAGCGCTGAATAATCCTTTTTGGTAATGATTTTTTTCTCTCTTTTAACTGGTTTTAATTTAGAAATTATCTCAGCTAACCTTTTCATTAAACTTTCCATATCTTCATCCTTTACAACATAGTAATCCGCACCAACTTGATAACCCCAGAATTCATCTGCCGCATCTGACTTTGAAGTAAGAATAATAATAGGGATATTTTTAGTCAATCTATCACTTTTGAGCATTCTTGCAACCTGATATCCCGTCATAAAAGGCATCATAACATCCAGAATAATAACATCCGGCTCAAAGTTAAATACTTTCTGAACAGCCTGTAAGCCATCTTCAGCAGTTTCAACATCAAAATTTTGAGCTTTCATAAACTCAGACAAAACAGATAACATAAAAGGTGAATCATCTGCAATTAATACTTTCATCTTTTTCCCTCTAATTTTGATAAAAAATTAGCTATTTCATCAAGAGTAAAAATGTACTTAACACTTCCAGAGCGAATAGCATTTTCGGGCATATTCGGCATCTTTGCAGTTCGAGGGGTTTGAGCAATAGTAGTCCCTCCAGCTTTAAAAATACTCTTTATCCCTTCAGTCCCATCATTTCCCATCCCTGTTAAAATAATACCGATTGCTTTCTTTTTATAAGATTTCGCAAGACTATTCAAAAGCAAATTACCTGAAGGTCTTATACCTTTCAACGGAGGAGAATCACTTAAAAGAATTCTTCTCCCTTTTACCTTAATATGAAAACCATCCGGTGGAAAATATATCTTTCCATTTTCAATCAACTCTCCATTTTCTGCCGTTTTAATAGATTTTCCTGTTTCATTTTTTAACCAATCAACCAAACCCTGTTTAAATCCATCAGGCATATGCTGAGAAACAATTATAGGGATTCTCATACTATTCCTTATCTTGATAAAAAGACTCTTAAGAGTAGATGGCCCCCCGGCCGATGCTACAATTCCAATTAAAAAAGAAGAGCCTTTGTTTATAGTATTCTCCATTTTTTTATTTAGTTAGCATTAAAGAATTCTTTTTTTATCACTCTATTAACTAACTCCGGAGAAAATTCACTTTTTTTCAAAAAACCTGAAGCTCCAATGCTCTCAACATATCTTATTGTCTCGTCTTCTTCATGAGATGATAAGAAAATAACCGGTTTGTTAAATCCCCTGCTTTTTAAATGTTTAAAAAATTGAATTCCATCCATTTTGGGCATATCTATATCTGTGAGAATAATATCAGGATTAAAGGTTTCCACCTTTTCCAAACCTTCAATACCATTGGCCGCCTGTTCCACTTCATAATTCATTCTTAAAAGAGTTTCATAAATTATTTCCCTTGTTAATTCCGAATCTTCCACTATCAAAACTCTAATCTTCTTAACATTAAATTCGTCTATTGAAATAGCTCTTAAATTTATTGTTCTTATAAGATTTACAGGATCAAGGATAGGAATTATTTCTCCGCTTTCAGAAAAAGAGGTTCCCAAAATATGAAAATACTTTTCAACAAGAGGAATCTTGCTTTCAAGAATCAAATCCTCAATTTTTACAATATTATCAACTAAAATCCCATAACTGCTTCCACCTTCTCCAACAACTATAATAAAAGACGGAGAGGTTGAGCTTATGTTTAAAATCTCCTTTAAATCCACCAAAGGAATTATTTGATCAAGAAAATAAAGGTACGCGTTATTGTTTTTATTTAATATTTTAATTTTCTCCTTATTAAATATCTTTTCCACATTGCTCACCGGTATAGCAAAACTCCTTCCTCCTATTTCAAAAATTAAAGATTCTACAAGGGAAAGCATCTGAGGAAAAGAAAGAATAATAGTAGTTCCTTTTCCCTCCTTTGAATCAAGTTCAATATTTCCATTTAATTTTTTCACTATGCTATACACCACATCAAGCCCCACACCTCTTCCGGATATCTCCGTTATCTTATCTTTTGTTGAAACGCCCGAATAAAACAACAAAGTTTTCAGCTCCTCAGGAGACAGTTCATCTCCCTTTTCTTTTAATCCCAATTTTTCAGCTTTTTCTCTAAGCTTTTGCCAATTAATACCTCTCCCATCATCCTTTACTTCAATATAGATTTTTCCTCTCTTAACATAAGCTTCTATGGATAATTTTCCTTTCTTGGTCTTACCAGCTTTAACCCTCTCCTCAGGAAATTCTATACCATGATCAATCGCATTTCTTATTATATGAATCAAAATTGAAGAAAGCTGATCAAAAATCTTTTTCTCTACTTTTATATTTTTACCTTTTATTCTTAATTCCACTTCTTTTTCAAGCTCCATTGAAAGATCCCTAACACTTTTCGGCAGAACATCAAAAAGAAGTGAAAGGGGAATAAGTTGATAGTTTCTCAAGTTTGATAACAAAAAACTAATATTATTCTTGATCCTGTCTATTACTTCCTTTGCTTTTGCTATGCCTTCCTTATTTTCAATTAGATTGGACAAAGCAGAAATATTGTAATAAGAATCTTCCATGATAGTTGAAAATTCCAGGATATCATCAAATTTTACTCTAACATAGTTAAGAACAGGAGAGTAAGAGCTCTCCTTAGCAACAATCACTTTCGTCTCCTTATCAATCACCTTCTCCTTTTTTGGCTTTTTTAATTCCGTTCGACTCTTCCTTTCTCTTCTCTTTTCTCCTTTCTTCTTTATATCCTGTTTTTCCTTTTCCTCTCTGAAAAGAAGGTTTCTTACTTCTTCAATTTTATGTAAAAGTTCGGTAATTTTTTCTCCATCAATTTCAACTCTTTCATCAAAAAGATCCGTTAAATAATATTCAATCTCATGTATAATTTTTGAGATTTCAGAATATCCCATCATTTTCAATGAACCTTTCAAAGTATGTGCTACTCTAATAAGTTCCTTTATTTTATCTATGTTCCCCGGCTCTGACTCCAAAAGGATCACACCATTTGTTAAAAAGTCCAGGTTCTCCCTTGCTTCTTCTAAGAATTTTTTTTTAAAAGAGTCTAAATTAAAGCTCATGAGAAATCTCTTCTATCCACTTCTTATAATTAATATCAAATGCAGCTACACCCACTCTCTCTCCGTTTTTCTGCAAGGGGGTGGTAAAAGTAATTGTTAATTCATTGGAAATCAATGAAGTATACGGCTTTGTCACTGTAAAACTACCCTCTTCTATAGCAGTTTTAAACCATTCTCTTTCAGAGGCATCACTCAATAAATATTTTTCACCATAATGCTCATATCCTTCAGAAAAAACTATATGCCTGACGATACCATCATTATCCGCTATGAAAATCCCTTCAATAAAAGGGTTAAGTTTCAACAATTCCTTTAACCTATCATTTATCTCTTCCTCTGAACCATTTGCTATTTCTATAATATCCTCCATTGTCTGTCTTATTAAATTATATTTCTTAGAAAGTTTAAAAGTGTTTAAGATAGAGCTTATCAGAAGAGAAACTTCCATAATTTTCTCAAGATTCGCCTTGATTCGAGTAATTTCATTTGCTGAAATATTAATTACTTCTGAAATCTCTCTCATAACAACAACTATTTGCTCAGAAGCAATTTTCTGCTGTGAAGTGGCATTGGAGACATTTATTGAAAACATGTCAACCTGTTCAATAGTAGACATCAATTTATCAAAATGCTTTTCCGAATCTCCAATCTTTTTATCAACCTCATTTACCAAATAAGAACTTTTTTCAATTTCAATGGCAGAGCTATTAAGGGAATCGTGAAAATCTTTAATTGTTTCTTTTATCTTTTCAATGGATTTTTTTGAATTATCAGCTAAATCTTTTATTTCTTGAGCTATAACTCCAAACCTTTTTCCATACTCTCCGGCCCCTGCGGATTCAATTGAAGCATTCAAAGCTAAGAGATGAATCTCTGATGTTATCTCTTCCATTATTTTTAAAATTCCGTCAATTTCTTTGGATTTTCTTATAATACTCAAATTTTTTTCAGCAAGTTCATAGAAATTTTCTTTAAACTTTTTAGAAAAATCTATTAAATCTTTAACCGCCTCTTTACCTTTTTCAGCTTCTTCCCTGCCGGAGGAGGCAATCTTTTTTATATCTTCAGCTAAAGCGGCTATCTCACTTGCAGTAATACTATACTCTTCGATTGAAGCTGTTACCTGATTGATTGAGGAAGCTTCTTCACTTATAACTGAGGATTGTTGTTCCATTGAATTATCAATGCTTGTTAAAGCCGAAGAAAGTTTAATAGAAGCTAAATGAAGAGATTCTATTATTTTTTTAACCGTCTTAAGATTCTTTATCATCAAATTAAATAAGCCATAAAAATCTTTGTCTTTTCTAATTATATTCTCTTCTATTCGACCAATGTCCTCTTCATAGTTAATGTCTTTATTACTTAATTTAAAAAGAAGTTTCTTAATTAAGTTTAATATTCTGACAAAACGAATCTTGTATACATAAATAATAAATAAAATTAATCCTAATATATTAAAAGTTAGCAATAGTTTAACTCTTTTTGCACTCCTAATTTTATCTAATATCTCCTTTTTTGAAAATTCCAAATTCTTCAGGTTTTCAATAATCCTCTCATTATAAACCTTTCTAAATTTATCAACATTCTTTAAAATCTCTCCCACCTTTTCTTTTCTTTCAACCTGTTTCTTTATCTTTTCAAAAAGTTCCGGAGAGAACAGAGGATATTTAAAGCTTTCCTTTTTAATAGCTTCAACAAGCTCCCCAATTAAAGGAGAATCACAAGGGGCTTCCGGATTTACCTTTCTTAAATCAATCTCCAATTCAACAATGAGATTCTTTACCTTAATAATATTTCTTAAAGAGACTTCATCGGATATCACCCCATTTATTACATTATATGTTGAAAAATCATACCAAATAGTTCCGAATATTAATCCAATAGCTAAAAGAACCAAAATTATAAAAACAAGATTCTCACTTTTATACATTTTTCTTTACCTCACTTACTTTTTTTTCAATTCTTTGAAGCAAAGAAAAAGATTTTTCATATGAATTATTAAGGTTAGCTATCTTTTCAGAAAGAGTTTTTACAAAAAAATTAATATCACTGATAACCTTTTTCTTAGCTTCCACTTTCGAATGCAGATTATTCAGTAAAAATTTTGTCTCTCTTAGCTCGAGAGTTAGATTTCTAAACAAAGATTCTCTTTTATCAGAAGACTCTTTTACAGCATTGAGCAATTCTTTTAACCTATTTTGACTCTCTTTTAAAGCATCATTTAAAATAAGCCTTTCTTTGTTAAAAGATTTCTCTACTATATCAAAAGAATTTTGAATTACCACTGTTGCATTTTTAATCTCTACTGACAGTTTTCTCATTTCTCCAGCAACAACTGAAAACCTTTTGTTCCCTTCCTCTCCGCTTGCTTCAATAGCAGCATTGATAGAGATAAGGTGAGTTTGCTCAGCAATTTCCACAATATTATTGATTGCATTTCTTGAATTATTTAACAAATTTCTAAGTTCATTATCTGTTTCATCAATCTTCTGAATACTCAAATCAAGCTCTTCCAAAAATGTTCTTCCCTTATCCAAAACATCTTTTAAGTTTTTTTTGGATAATTCTCCTAATGTTTCTAAATTTTTATCTGTTTTCTCCAAAATACTTTTAATTTCAGAGGAAACTTCATCACCGCTTGCAAGAATTTTATCTCCATCATCATATAATTTTAACGAAAACTCATAAATTTCTTTCATTTTCTCCTTATAATTCTCTAAATTCACCTGCTCAATATAAGTACTTATTGATAATACTAACTCATTTACTTTTCTAATATAAGCTTCTATGGCCCGGTAAAAACCCAGTTCCCTTTTTAATTTCCCTTCTAAATCCTTAATTGGTAATAATCTCTCGATATTCTCAAAAACATCAAATTTTTTTTCTCTCTCTTTAAATACTATCCAGAAACTTGTTATTACGAAAAACAAAATTACAAAAGAAAACAAAAGAGCTTTTGGAAAAGAAGGGTAGAATTTTTTTGTAAACCTTATGAGCAAAAAATATTTTTTCCCTCCTTTAAACGGAATTTTTCTAAAATTAAAATCATCTTTAATCCTCTTTTTAAATTCTTTTGAAGGATTCATCCCTTTTACAAAAATTAAGAAAAAGGCACCATTCTTTTTTTCCGCCAAAATAACATCTCTTCTTCCCAAAGAGAAACTTTTCTCAATACTATCGAAAGAGCTGTTTAATTTTTCTAAAATATATTCACTCCCTTCCCCATGATTTATGAGTTTTTCTATATCATTATGATCAAATATTTGAGAAATCAATCTATGAGAAAGCTTATACTCCTCAAGTAATAATCTATCTCTTTGATAATCACTTAATGTTAAAAAAAACAAAAAAGAAGCCAAAAATATTAATACTGCTGAAATAACAACTATTTTTTTAAAATTATCAAATATATACTTTTTCACTGCAGCACCTCACCTGATTATTTCTTCAAAATTTATTTCAGAAAGCTTATCTAAGTCCGTTTGAGTTATTTTTTTTAAATTAATAATAGGGATAACCCTATTATTATAATAAACCTGGCCCAAAAAGAAAGATTTTGCCTTCTTATTACCATTCTCAATTCTTTGAATTTCTCCCGGAGTAATATCAAGAATATCTATTATCTCATCACAAAGAAAAGCTACCTTATTTTCTCTGTCTTTTGTTAATAAGAAATATTTCTTCTTGCTACCATCCTTATTCTCACCTAATAATATCCTTTTAAGGTCCAATAAAACCCAAATGGTACCCCTCACATTTATATTTCCAAGAATAATTTCAGAGACATTGGGAAGAGGATAAATCTTAGATTCCCCTAAAACCTCCTTTATCTCTCTTATATTGACACCTAAAATAGTTTCTCCCACTCTAAACACAAGTATTTCGACATTTGTCCTCATAAAAAATTATACTTTTAATAATTGAACAAATCAAGCCTCTGTGTTAATATTTGAATGATGAATAGAAGAAATAGAATAATCTTACTTCTGAGTATTATAATAGTTCTTCTTTTAGTAATATTCTGGTTTGCTATAAGTGAAAGTATAAATCTCTCCCCTTTAATTATAGGTGATTCGATAATTCTGTTTTCAATATTGGTAATTGTGCTCCTCTTATTTCTGGTAACATTTATAATTCTAGGGCGAAATATTGTTAAATTAATACTTGAGAAAAAAAAGAAGATAATAGGAGCACATTTTAAGAGCAAACTTGTAATGTTCTTTGTCGGTTTCTCAATTATTCCTGCCATTCTCTTATTCTTATTCGCAGCCGGAATCATCTCAAAAAGCATTGAACAATGGTACAAAGGCCCTATCAAATCAGTTATGGAAGGGGCTGAGAACATAAGGACTGCAATCTTTGATGAATATAAAGAAACAACCCTTCACTTTTCAAAAATAATATTGGACAAGATAACTAAACAGGAGCTTTATAAACCCGAAGCCAAACAATCCCTCAACAGATTTCTAATCCAAAAAATGAAGGAATACGGCTTGGATCTTATAAGCCTATATATAAACAATAAAGAGGAAATTACAATTCTAAATCCGGAAATCCCTCTTTATGAATATAAAAATATTCCGGATAATTTAATTTTAAAAGGAATAGTAAACGGAGAAATCTTCAGATCAGATAAGTTGGGTACAGGAGAAATTTTAAGAGGGGGGAAAGCCATAAATTATAATGGTATTTCCCTTTTAATTGTTTCAGGAAAATATTTATACGAAAAAAGATTTGCTCCTTTACGAAAAATAATCTACAGTCTTAGAAGATACAAACAACTCGAGCATTTAAAAACTCCGATAAAAATAACCTACATATCAATATTTCTTTTAATAACACTTCTGATAATTTTCTCTGCTTCATGGCTTGGAATCCATCTTGCAAAAGAGATAACAATTCCTGTTGAAAAATTAGCATATGCGACGGAAGAAATTTCAAAGGGGAAACTTAATATACACATTGATTATGATAGCAATGATGAATTTGGATTTCTAATTGAATCATTTAATAAAATGGTAAAAGAAATTGCAAATACGAGAGAAATTGCAGAAAAACAAAAAGCTGAAATGAAAAAGGGAAAGGAATTTCAGGAAAGCATTCTACACAATATAAGAGCTGGAATTGTAGTTCTCGATGAAAATGAACAGGTGTTAGAATTAAATTCTACCGCTATAGAATTATTAAATATTGATTCAAAGAATGAGATTAAGGGTAAAAATATTTTTAGATTGATAAAAGATGAAGCATTTCTGGAAATTTTTGAAAAAGTTTTAAGGGTTAAGAGGATGGGTTTAAGATATAATGAATTTCAAACAACTATAACAACCGGAAGAGGAGTTAAAAGAGAAATAGCAATAAAAATAACATACTTAAAGGAAAGTGAAGGAGGAAAGGGAGAGCTTATAATAGTTCTTGATGATCTTACTGACATTATAAGAGCTAAAAGATTATCCGATTGGAAAGTTATAGCAGAAAAGGTAGCCCATGAGTTGAAAAACCCCCTTACACCTGTCCAATTGTCCGCACAAAGAATAATTAAAAACATAGATAAACCCGCCAATGAGTTAAAAAAAATTGCAAAAGATGCTTCTGTTACAATTCTTTCTGAAGTTTCCGGAATTAGAAATCTTTTAGATAATTTTATGGCCTTCGCAAGAATGCCTGATCCCAAATTCAAGAGCATTAATTTAAACTCTCTTATTGAAGAAACTGTCTCCGTTTTCAGAGAAGTTAATAAAGGTATAGAAGTAATTTTAGAGCTATCCCCTAACCTTCCGGAGCTTATGCTTGATCCTCAACAAATTAAAAGAGTTATTGTAAACCTTCTTAACAATGCATCTGAAGCTATGGAAGGAAAAGGGGAAATTTATATTTCAACAAAATTAGAAAATGACAAAATAGTTATGGAAGTTGCTGATACAGGTCCCGGGATCCCCCCTGAGATTCAGGATAATATTTTTACCCCTTATTTCTCCACAAAAGAAAAGGGAACAGGTTTAGGGCTTTCCATTATCCACCAAATTGTAAATGAACACAGAGGTGAACTTTACCTTGACAAAACATACAAAAAAGGTGCAAAATTTGTAGTGGAGTTTAAAAAATGAGTAAAAGGAAAATTTTAATAGTAGATGATGAATCAGGAGTAAGGACATCCTTAAAAAATATAGTCGAAGATGAAGGGTGGCTCGGAGAAACTGCAATTACAGGGGAAGAAGCCCTTGAAAAGCTTGAAAAAGCACCTTTTGATATTGTTATTTTGGATGTTTTATTGCCCGGAAAAGATGGCATCCAGATTTTAAAAACAATAAAACAAAAATACAAATCCACAGAAGTGATTATGATATCAGGACATTCAACCATAGAGATGGCAGTAAATGCAACAAGAGCAGGAGCTTTTGATTTCCTTGAAAAGCCCTTATCACTTGAAAAAGTAATCTTAACAATAAAAAATGCACTAAATAGGCTTGAACTCCTCGAGGAGAATAAGCTTCTCAGAATGAATTCAAAAGTAAAACCAATTTTAATTGGAGAAAGTCCGGCAATTAGAAGACTCAAAGAGGATATAGAACTTGTAGTTCAAACAGACAGAATGGTGTTAATTTCAGGGGAAAAGGGAACAGGTAAAGAGCTTGTAGCAAGGGTTATTCATGAAAACTCAAAAAGAGCAGAAAAGAGTTTTGTAAAAGTTAATTTTGCAGCCATTCCTGAAGAAGAATTCGAACAGGAATTATTTGGATATGAAAAGGGAGCCATCCCTTATGCACTAAGCAGTAGAAAAGGAAAATTCTCACTCGCCGATGGGGGAACTCTTTTTTTAGAAGCAATAGAAACAATTTCAAAGAGAAATCAGGCAACCCTTCTAAGAGTTTTAGAGGAAGGAAAAATAACGCCAATAGGAAGTTCAGAGGGAGCAAACATCAATGTGAGGATAATAAGTTCCACAACAAAAAACCTTGCTTATGAGGTTCAAAGTGGAAATTTTAGAGAAGATCTTTTTGAAATTCTAAACTTTGTCCCTATTTATATACCACCTTTAAGGGAAAGAAGGGAAGATATCCCACTTCTTGCCGATTATTTTTTGGAATTATTCACTGAAGAGTATGGAGGAGATAAAAAATATTTTAGTGATAATGCAATGAGAGCCTTGGTCAAATACCCCTGGTACGGAAATGTAAGAGAACTTAAAAATCTTGTTGAAAGAATAGCAATCTTAGTGAAAGCTGAGGAAATTACTGAAAAAGATATTGAAAAATTCTTAAGCTTATCCGCTCCTTCAAGCTCAAGTATCCTCACAGCTCCCTATCATAGCTTTGATGAGGCTATTAAAAAATTTGAAAAAGAATTTCTATCTTACAGACTTTCAAAAAATAACTTTAATATAGAAAAAACAGCCGCTGAATTAAAAATGGATATTAATTTATTAAAAGAAAAAATAGACCAACTTAAAATCAAAACAGAGAACACTTAATGAAACTTCCAAAAGAAGGTTTAAATTATTTTATAAAAGTTGCTCCTATTTTATTTGCAAAATTTACATTTAATATTTTATTTTTCGCTTTTTTTTCACTTTTTTTTCTAAAAGAGATAAAGAATAACAATATATTTACTCTATTTCTTTTAACTTTGCTTTATATTTTATTAACCTTTTTAGTAAATAAACTACTCACAAGAAAAATATTATCAAAGTCCTTGAATATTAACAAAAATTTTCTTTTCACAAGAAAAGGATTTTTATCTGAATATTTTAAAGAAAAATTTAACCATGAAATTTATAAAGAGGATAATATAAAAATAGCAAAAATTGCTTTTATTTTTTTTATTATTCTCAATTTTATATCTCTCCCCCTTTACCTTATTATAAAGAAAATGATATTTTTTTATCCTCTTCAAATAATTATTTTAGCCTTTACTTTCTTCTTCACTTCCAATATAATAATTCCTCTCTTTTTATTTAAAGAATACTCAATTTTCAAGGGTGATGAAAATAATGAAAAACATACCTAAAGTAATTATTGCCGGTATTCCCAATGTTGGGAAATCAACACTATTTAACAAACTTGTCAAAAAAAGGAAAGCCATCGTCCATAGAAAAGCCGGAATGACAAGGGATTTCGTTAAAGATATAGTAAAGCATGAGGGACGAATTTTTGAGCTTTATGATACAGGAGGATTTTTTGAAGAAGATGGAGAAATATTTTCAAAGGTAAAAGAAAGTGCAATAAAGTTAGCAGAAAAGAGTAACTTAATTATTTTACTTTTTGATAGTAGAAGGGAACTACTTCCGATAGAAAAAGAGCTTTACAGAATTCTAAAAAAAACAGGAGTAAAAATAATAATAGTAATAAATAAAGTTGACACAGAGAATTCTGAAAAAATTCAAGAAATAGAAACTTCTTTCATGGAATTTAGAGAAGAAATGCTTACCATCTCAGCAGAGCATAACCACAGACTCGAAGAGCTTTTGGAAAAAATCCTTGAAAATATACCCGAATATTATGAAAAAGATGAAAAAGAGATCCCTCTAAAAATAGCAATAGTAGGTAAGACAAATGTAGGAAAATCATCAATACTAAATAAATTTTTAAATGAGGAAAGAGCTATTGTAAGTTCTGTGCCTCATACAACAAGAGATATCTTGGATGAGGAGATAAAATATAAAGGTCAAAAATTTATTCTTATGGACACAGCCGGAATAAGAAAATTGAATAAATTAAAGGACTCAAAGGAAAAAGCTGCTATTATTAAAGCTGAAAAGAGTATCCCCAGAGCAGATGTTATTATTTTTGTTCTTGATTTATCCGAGGAATTTACAAAGCAGGATATGAGAATCGCAGCACTTATTAAGGAAAATATGAAACCACTTGTTATAGCACTAAATAAATGGGATCTCATTCCAGACAAAAAGAAAGGGGATAAATTAATAAAAGAAGTTGATGCCAAATTTCACTTTATAAAATTTGCCCCTAAAGTGTTTGTATCTGCAAAAACAGGTAAAAACATATTAAAATTATTGGATTTAAGTGTTAATGTCTACGAAAACTACAAAAGAAAGATTCCAACATCAGAGCTTAATAGGGTTTTTGAAAATATAAATAACAAAACCCCAATCTTAACGGTAGACTCAAATCCCATTAAAATAAAATATATAACACAAATAAAGTATGGTCCTCCGGTTTTTGGCCTTTTTGCATCATCAGCAAAAAAACTCATGCCCTCTGCCGAATTATACCTTGAAAAACAGTTTAGAGCTGTTTTTGATTTTGAAGGAACTCCGATAAAATTTGTAGTTAGAAAAAAGTAAATGGAAAAAATCAAAGTACTTCACATAATAACAGAGCTTGAGTTAGGAGGAGCTCAATTATTTACTTTAAAAACAGTAAGAGAGCTTAATAAGGATAAATTTGAAACATATCTTATATCAAATTGCAAAGGAATCTTAAATCCTGATGTCAATAGGTACACAAACAATTTTAAATGTATAAAAACCCTTATAAGAGAGATCTCCCCTATAAAGGACTTTTTAACTTTAATCTCACTTTTAAAACAAATAAGGGAAATTAAGCCTCAAATAATTCACACGCATAGCTCTAAAGCGGGTATTTTGGGAAGATTGGCCGCATTTTTAGCGGGGACTCCTATAATCATACATACGGTTCACGGTTTTGCATTCAGCCCTTTTCATTCAAAGCTAAGAAGAAATTTTTACATCTTTCTTGAAAAATTTACTGCAAAAATCACCTCACATCTTATTTTTGTTTCTAAGGCTAACAGAGAAGAGGCATTAAAACTTAAAATCCTTAAAAAAAGGGACAATTCATCAATTATTAGAAGTATAGTAGGACTTGATAAATTCTATGCAAACAGAGAAAGAAAAGAAGAGCTAAGAAAAAAACTCAAGATTACTTCTGATATAAGGATAGTGGGAGGAGTGTTTTGTTTTAAACCCCAAAAAGACCCTGTTGGTTTCATAGAAATTGCAAATCTTGTTTTAAAGCAAAGGAATGATATTCTTTTTATAATAGCAGGGGATGGATATGTAAAGAGTGCAATGGTAGAAAAGATAAAAGAATATAAAATAGAGGATAAAATTAGATTTTTAGGATGGATAAAAAACCCTGAGGATTTAATTCCTTCTTTTGATGTATTCTTACTTCCATCACTCTGGGAAGGGTTACCTCAAGTTGTTGTTCAATCAATTGTCAGCGGAGTCCCGGTTGTTGCATCAGCAGTCAATGGTACAAAGGACATTATAAAAAGTGGGAAAAACGGATATCTCTTTCCTCCAAAAGACTATCAGAAGGCATCGGAACTGGTAATAAAGATTCTCAATGACAATAATCTTAAGGAAAACATTTTAACTGAAGCTGAAAGAACATATAATGAATTTAATCCTGAGAAAATGATTAAAAAGCAGGAAGAGCTTTACCTAAAACTTATGGACAATGTTAGAAGAACTCATTAAAGTAAATGGGAAATTTTCAGAACTTGCAAGAAAAAGATTTTCATGCAGGACATTCGATGGAAATGGTGTTTCGGAAGAAAAACTAAATCTCGTAAAAAAACAAATTGAGAAAGCAAATGAGAGTTCGGAAAATTTTAGAGCAGGGATTGTTAACAAACATGAGTTAAAAGCAAAAAAATTTTTTACAACAGGAACTTATGGTATGTTCAAGGGAGACAAGTTTTACATTGTTGGAACTTTAAAAAAAGAATCAGAGTTTGATTGGGTAAAATACGGTTTTTTTATGGAGAATATAATCATTTATCTTACACAAATAGGACTTAATACTTGCTGGATCGGAGGGGTTTTCGACAGAAAAGGATTTGGTGGTGAGCTTGGAATAAGAGAGGATGAGCTTATTCCTGCAATTATACCATTTGGATACTGTGCTTCAAAAAGAACTTTAAGGGATAGAATTGTTAGATGGAGTGCGAAAGGGGATAAAAGAAAACCTTTTGATGAATTATTTTTTATAAATGAAATACCTGCAAATATTTCCGAAACCAAATTAAAAGAGGTATTGGAGAATGTCAGAATAGCTCCCTCTGCTTCAAACAAACAGCCTTGGCGCTTTTTTATTCATAAAGACAGAATTGATATTTACTTACGAAGAGATAAACTCTATAGTAAATTGATACCCTCATCTGATCTTCAGATGATTGATATGGGAATAGCTTCCTATCATCTATGGAAATCTTTCTTAGAAATCGGAATGTCCGGGAACTGGAATCTTCTAAAAAACAAAAAAAGCTTCCCCGCCCTTCAATATATTGTATCATTTATTTTTTGAAATTTCACCAATTACTCTTCTTTTGCTTCCCCACTCTCTTTAATAAGATTTTTTAGTTTATCAAGTGAATCTTTGTTTATTTTCGATGCTTTTATGTTTAAATCCTTTACTCTTTCCAAGAGCTCCTCTCTTACGATATTAAACTCCCTCGGCGCCTCAATTCCAACCTCAACACCTGAAGAAGAAATAGAAAGAATCTTTACTTTTATTTTATCTCCAATATAAATCGCCTGCCCTGCTTTTCTTGTTAAAACTAACACTAAGGATTCTCCCTCTCCCTTTTCATTTCAAGCACTTCTCTGGAAAAAAGAGGCTCTTCCACATCATAATCATCATTTAAAAGAATAACTTGTCTCCCCTTCCTATCATCAAGATTAATTATAATTGGAGCTTTTAGATTTACAATACTATCCTCAATATTGTTATCTACCACTATAACACATAAAGCAATCCATTTTTTTTCATTCCCTAAATTCTCAAGCTTTATCTTTTTGTGCTCTTCAGCAGCAATAATCATTTTATAATCGGCTCTTATTAGTCGTGGCTCTATTACCATAAGAGCTATTTCAGGATTATCCACTGACTGAAGCCACTTAAATGGTCGCATCTCCGGATTTTCAATAACAATCCACCTCTTCAAAGAAGAAAAACCTACGATTCCCTCTTCAAAATCGATAATTGCCTCTTCGGGAAATTCAAGCTCCCCAAAATTTCTTGTTTTTATCTTCATTACCTATTATCCCAGATAATCAAATAATGTCAATCTTTGAATTCTTGAAACACTTTGAAGTGTAACTCTTAAACCGGTTTCTTCTTTTGTTAAATTTGAAATGGCTTCCGCCATATCAGCATCCTCTATTGAGGATATCTTTTCCTGAAGATTTGTTGAAAACTCCTTTAAATTATTCTTCATAATATCAAGCTCACTCATTCTGTTTCCAATTATACTTCTTTGATAAGCTATATTATCAACCACAGCACCGAGATCCTCTATATCAGAGGCAACAGCACCGGAATCACCTGCATTCAAATGATCTCTTATATTTGCCAATACTTCAAATACATTGGCAGTTGGGTTGGTAAAAACCTGATTTCCCGGAAGATTCGTTGTCACTCTTATTGAGTATCCGATTTGAATATCTATATCATTTGAATTGCCATTGTAAACAACAGTTCCTCCTACCTCAGTAAAAGGTCTTGTATCAGTCAAAGTTCCTGAGAATAGATATCTGTTCATAACTCTGGTATTAGCAAGATCCATTATCTGGCTTCTTAATTGATCTATATCATTGGCTATAATCCTCTTTTGGTTAATATCCATTGTATCCGTAGCTCCCTGACTCGCATCCGTAATAGCTTTATTCAATACCGTTTGAACTTTATTCAATACATCTTCAGCATTTGCAAGATAAATTCGTGCGGTATCAAGATTCCTTAAAAATTGCTCTATCTGACCTCTTCTGTCTTTTAATCCAAGGGCAAAAGCTGCACCGGAAGGGTTATCAGAAATTTTATTTATTCTCTTTCCGGAAGTAGTTTGCTTTATAGCTTCATCATATCTTAATTTTGTAAGATTAATGTAAAAAAGGGAATCTCTATACCAGATACTTTCATTTGCTCTCATTTATCACCTCCCAAGATTAACCATTATATCTGCCATTTTATCTACAACACCCATAAATCTTGCCATTACCTGGTATGCTTTCTCAAACTGAATCAGTGTGGCACTCTCTTCATCAAGAGAAACAGAGGAGACCTCACTTCTTCTATCCTTTA
Source organism: Candidatus Aminicenantota bacterium (assembly GCA_027067555.1). Taxonomy (GTDB): domain Bacteria; phylum Acidobacteriota; class Aminicenantia; order JAMOAD01; family JAMOAD01; genus JALXDT01. The sequence continues at coordinate 18,072 of JAMOVU010000129.1, forward strand.
AACTAAGCAAGACTTCTTCCTGTGCTGCTTCTCTTGTATATGCATCTTTAGCTTGCGCCCCAACAAGAGTCACCAATTGATGATAATAATCGTGAAATGTTCCATAATCAAAGGTTCCATCATTATCACTATCAACTGTATTATACGCTCTTTCAAGATCAGCTATAGCAAGAGCTATCTCATTGTTTCCAACTTCTCCAAGAGCTGATGATGCCGCTATTGCTTCCGGATCATTGGCAATTGCAGGATTAACCTCAATGTGAGCAGCAGCTCCGGTGTAATCTCCCGGAGCCACAGGTGTAAAAGGAGTAAAGAAGTTAACTCCGGTATTCCCATTAAGATCAAATCCTGTGCTGTGTAAATTGTTTACATTCGTAATTAAACCATAAGCAAGATTATCCAATCTTTTAATGTATTCAGGAATATAAGTATCTCTCATCTCTATTAGACCATTCAATTCTCCACCATTAATTTGGTAGGTAATATCAACTAAATGATCAGCTTCATTTATGTAAACATCATAATAATTGTAATTCGAAGCATCCTTCTGAACCTGAAGATGATTTGCCTGATTGCCCACTACAAATGGCCTTCCTCCAATCTCAACAGTTACCTGACCCATCTCATTCTCATAAACATTAATTCCAACCTTTTCTCCCAAATCCTGAAGGAGCTTGTTTCTTCTATCTCTCAAATCATTCATCTCAGCACCACCAACTTCCCCTTCAGTAATTTGCTGATTTAAGGTAGCTATTTCATCTCCAAGCTGATTAATATCCTCAATCATAAGAGCAACATCATTATTTTGCACTGCTTGTTGTTCTCTCAATCGTCTGTAAGATTCCCTTATCTTATCAGCTAAAACCTTAGCATTGTTTAAAACAGTTGTTCTTTCCGGCATACCAGTGGGATTGTTTGCAAGATCATTCCAGGAATTAAAAAAGTTTTCCATAATCTTTGAAATTCCAGTATCAGTCTGCTCCTGAAAAACTGCTTCTATTATTTTAAAAGCACCTCCAAGTGAAGAAGCTTTCCCTTTTGTTTGTAATTCCTTTTGTATTTGATATTCAAGATATTTATCTCTAATCCCGTGAACTTTTATTACATCAACACCAACCCCCACCGACCTGAACCCTAACTTCAGAGGTCTTACAACTCCAAGTTCAACTCTCTGTCTTGAATATTCGGGAGTATTAACATTTGCTATATTGTGCCCGATTACATGAAAGACAAATTGATGAGTTAAAAGACTCTTTTTCGCAAGTTCAAGGGAACTGAAAAGATCTACCATCTCAGACCTCCCCTAACAAAGATGATTCATTTACAGTAATATCCCCTCTATTATCATAAAGATGCTCATCTTTATTGCTATTTATTATCCTCCTCATTGAGAGATTAAAAAGGATAAGTTTCTCTATAACAAGCTTATTAACAATGTTAATATCAATTAATTTATTCAAACTATTTTCTATAGTTTTCCCCAATTCTGAAATCTCTTTTCCACCCTCTCTCTCTATCAAATCCCAATTAATTTCAGATTTTCTTATTCCCAAAGCTTTCGCCATTTTTAAAAGAATATTTTCTTTTGTTTCTTCCAAGATTTTTATCTTAATTTCAAGGTTTTCAACCTTTGCTATATTTTTTTCAATTAAACTTATATCATTTTTTCTCAAAGCATCTCTTAATTTTATACTTTCATTAAATGCTTCTTTAAGAACCTTTAAATAATCTCTCATAAAAAGATAAAATTCTTTAAAAATTTTTTCCTTTGTATTCTTCATTTCAAACCTCTACATCTATTATTGTTCCTTCCTCTTCATCTTCATCAAGATCTTTTTCATCTTTTTCATCTTCCTCCTTTTCATCTTTTTCTCTTTTCTCTTCTTTCAATCTAAGCCTTTTTCTCCTTTCATCATCTCTTATTATAGAGCCTTCTGTTTCCGCCGTACCTTGCACTTCTTTTCTCTGTGCTTCATCCGTTTCGGAAAGATATTGAGAAAATTCCACCTCACCTGTTTCAGGTTTTAATGGATCATTGGACTTTCTGATTACAGGGAAAGGCTTGGGAGTATTTCTGTTAATCTTTCCTATTTCAGCCATTTTACACTAATTCATCAATAATACTTTCTTCCAAAATTTTATCTGCAACTTTTCCTTCGTCAATTTCATACTGATTATTCTCCACTTTATCCTTTATAGCTTCAACCTTCTCCTTTCTAACATCCGGTAATTTGTCAATCTCTTTTTTTGCTTTATAGAGAACCTCACTCTCTTTTGAAATATCAACTATATCAACACTATTCTCAACCTGATTCTGTAGACCTTTACTACCTTTTTCTTTTGCTTTTTCGACCTTATTTCTAAGAATTTCCGAGCTCTTTTCAACATCATTTGTCTTAATAACTTTCATAAGATCCTCCTCTTATCATAATTATCCACCTTTGTATTCGGATTTTTTTCCTTAAACTTGAAATTTTTCAATTCACTCAAAGGATTGAGAACTCTATCTCCTCTTCTAATTTCAAAATGAAGATGGGGGCCAGTAGATCTTCCGGTACTCCCCACTTTTCCTATAATAGCTCCTTTAGCCACACTATCCCCTTCCTTAACATCTATCTCCTCAAGATGGGCATAATAAGTCCTGTAACCTCCGCTGTGCTCTATTATAACAAGATTTCCGTATCCTCCTTTTTCACCTGCAAAAATCACTTCTCCGCTCTCCGCTGACTTCACAGGAGTTCCCTCTTTTGCTCTAATATCAATTCCCCTATGATAAGCTCTTTTCCCTGTGAAAGGATCTATCCTCCATCCAAAAGGAGAACTAATTTCCCCACTTACAGGCCTTGTAAAGTTCAAATTAAGAGCAACATTAGTCTTTAAATCTTCAGAAGGTTTTATAAGTTCTTTTTTCTCTTTAAGAGGATTTGAACTATTTTGGGTCATATCAAGTTTTTCCATTAATTGTTCAACTATTAAATCCTGAAGTCCAAGCCCTCCATTGGCAACAATACTCTGGCTTAAATAATAATCCTGCATCTCCCTGTAAAATCCAAGGTTTAAACCAAAATTATCCTCATCTTTTTTTATTATTTTCTCAGCTTCCCTTGCTGTCTTCAGAAGTGTTTCAACAAAGATTTCTTCAAACTGAGAGGCTATCTCCTTTAATTTTTCTTTTTTTTCTTCTGGGCTTAGTTTGGAAAGATCCGGAGTATTAAGCTTTTCGCTTGATTTTACAAGCAAAAATGGATCTACAACAGGTATATTTCCAAATCCTGTACTCATTACATTATCTTAATCTCTGCTTCTATTGCTCCAGCTTTTTTTATAGCTTCAAGTATTGCAATTATATCCCTCGGAGTAGCACCTATGCTGTTCAATGCTTTAACAAGATCCCCCACCGTAGGTCCTTCCATCATTAGAAAAGATGCCTTTTCCTCTTCAACAGTCGTTTGAGTTACATTGGCAGTTGTTGTCTGCCCCTGAGAAAGTGGTGCAGGTTGGGAGATTACAGGCTGTGTTTGAATTGAAACTGTAAGGTTACCGTGAGCAATTGCCACTTTTCCTATTTTGACATTTTCTCCGAAAACAATCGTTCCTGTTCTTTCATTAATAACTATAACAGCTTTGCTGTCAGGCGTAAGTGTTATATTCTCAAGAAGAGAGGCAAAATTAACAACTTTTCCTCTGTATTCAGAAGGAATCTTAACCTTAATAGTTGCGGAATCAAGGGGAATAGCTGTTCCTTTTCCAACAAGTGAGTTAATCTTCTCAGCAACTCTTGTTGATGTTGTAAAATCAGGATTATAAAGTACAATATTAAGATAATTTTCAGTGTTAAAAGTAAAGGGTACCTCCTTTTCAACAGTAGCCCCATTGGGAATCACACCAACAGTCGGGTGATTTTTTCTAACATTTCCTCCGCCTCTTCCAGCATTATAACCTCCGATTGAAATAGGCCCCTGAGCAACAGCATAAACCTGCCCGTCAGCAGCCTTAAGAGGAGTGAGAAGAAGAACTCCCCCCTGAATACTCTTCGCACTTCCTATTGATGAAACAGTGACATCAACTTTGCTACCGGATCTTGCAAAAGGGGGTAAACTTGCGGTAACCATAACAGATGCAACATTTCTTAGCTGAAATTCCTTTGGATTTACTGTTATTCCCATTTTTGCAAGCATATTTGCTATTGCCTGAAAAGTAAATTTATTCTGAGTGGTATCACCGGTACCATCAAGACCGACCACAAGACCGTATCCAATTAACACATTATCTCTAACTCCCTCAAATGTTGAAATATCCTTTAATCTGACACTGCTTGAAAAAACAAAAACTGAAACCGAAAATAAAATTATAAAAACAACAAATAACTTTCTTTTTCTCATTTTAAACCTCTAAAACGGCCAGATTAAGCTTAAAAGCCATGATAACCAGCCTCTTCTCTGTTGCTCAGCTATTGGCCCTTTCCCTTTTATCATTATTTGAACATCAGCCACTGCATTTGAAGAAACAATATTATTGTAATCAATATCCCTCGGTCTTACCATTCCTCTTAAAACCATTGTCTGCTTTTCATTATTTATAATAATTTCTTTTTTAGCCTCAATTATAAGATTTCCATTGGGGAGCACTTCAACAACCTTTGCCGCTATATAGCTTTGAATTTTTGTTGTTGCTTGAGTTGAGCCTGTTCCCTCATCCTTTTTAGAAGCTGTTCCTCCGAAAAGGCTTGTGGGATCAAAGCTTGAATTTATTTTACCTGCAAGAGTCGTTTCAAAACCTAAAAATTTGCTAATCCCCATTGAGCTTGATGCTGATTTTTGAGTCTTGGTATTTGCAGAATTTTCAGCCTTTGTGCTCTCCTCCACTTTAATAATAACAATATCATTTATCTGACTTGCTTTGGGATCATTAAAAAGCGATTTTGATCCTTTATTCCATAATGAGGCTCTGTGTCCGGGAGTATCCTGAGCAATCAAACAAAAAGCAAAAACCATAAATATGATAAAAATTGCCATTTTCTTCATAGTACAGACACCTCCACTATATCATCTCCAACAACCTTTCCCATTAAAATTTTTCTTGATTTTAGATTCAGCACTCTAATTAATTTTCCCAGCTCTCCGCTGGTAATTGCCTTACCAACAGAGGTAACTTTAATGAAATTATATTTTAAAATTATCTTAACCAGATCCCCTCTCTTAACACTAACCTTATTCATCAGAAGATTTTCAACAATAACATTTCCAGGATTTACCGAATATTTTGCCTTTTTTCCTATCAAAAAGTTTGGATCTTTAACAAATCTATGGTTTGAATAATTAACCTCTCTTATTTCCCATCTTATATCACTTAAACCTATAATCTTTCCCCGCGGTATAAAGTGTTTTGCCACAGGAACTTTTGCCCAAACCTTTACAAAAACCTGAGCAAATTTTTGCTCCACTATATTTTTATTTTTAACAAGCAAAACCTTTAAAAGGAATGAATTGGAAAATCCCTTTCCATATCTGATTATTTTAACAGATTCTCCTTTAAAAGCTTTTATCTCGGGCACTTTTTGATATGCTATTTTCAAAGAAGTTGCATAGGGAAACTGTTGCTTCACATACTCTTCTATTCTCTTTTTCAAATATATGTTGTAAGACTTTGCCCTTTTCTTAAGAATTAAAACCTCTCTGGGGCCGGTAACATTAAAATGATTAATTCCATAATTTATAAGCTTCATGTAAACTGTTTTCTTATCAATCTTATCGGGAAGATTTCCCTTTGAGATAAGAATATTTTCAACTTTCTCTTTTAAACTCTCATAATTACTGTAAACAGATGCAATATCCTTTAAATAAAGGACATTTCCCTGCGGAATAGTGTTGTATTTAAGCTGTACCAAAACATTGGCACTTAAAAAGGAGGTAATTATTAAAAAAAGTATAAAAAATAATTTTCTTTTTTCCATCTTAGTTTATCTTCCGAGATTAATTGCCCTGTTGAGCATTTCATCAGCGGTTCTAACAGACCTCGCATTTGTTTCATAGGCTCTCTGAGCAATAATCATCTCCACCAATTCTTCGACTATGTCAACATTGGAAAGTTCCTGAAAGCCCTGTGCAATTGTCCCGAAACCATCAAGCCCCGGTGTTCCAAGTATCGGGTCCCCCGAGGATGTTGTCTGTATAAAGAGATTCTTTCCTATACTCTTTAAACCGGCGGGATTTATGAACTTTGCAAGCTGAATTGAACCAATCTGTGTCGCTGTTGTAGCTCCAGGACTTATAACCGAAACAGTTCCATCATTTCCTATTGTTACGCTTATTGCATCCGCAGGAATGTTCAAAGGTGGTTCAAGAGGGTATCCTTCTGGAGTGACAACTCTTCCTGTGGAATCCTTTGAAAAACTTCCGCTTCGCGTATAAGCAATGCTTCCATCAGGAAGTGTAACCTGAAAAAAACCATCCCCTTCTATAACTAAATCAAGGGGATTACCAGTGTGCTTAAAATTTCCCTGAGAAAAAATCTTATTTATACCTATAACCCTTGAGCCGAGTCCAACCTGAATTCCAGTGGGAATTTCAGTATTAATCGTGGACTTTGCCCCGGGTTCCCTTATAGTATTGTAAAGTAAATCTTCAAACTCTGTCCTTGATTTTTTAAAACCCACAGTATTAACATTTGCAAGATTGTGGGAAATAACATCAATATTTAAAGCCTGAGCCTGCATCCCTGATGCAGCCGAGAAAAGACTTCTTAACATATCTTACCTCCTTTTATGGTCTTCCAACCTCATCGGTTGTCTTTCTTGCTATATCAGTTAAAATTGTATCCATCACCCTTTGCTGAAATTCATACATTCTCGTGATTTTAACCATATCCACCATTGCATCAGCTATTGAAACATTTGATCTTTCAAGTGCACCTGATCTGATTTGCGGATCAGAAATCACAATTTCTTTTTGAGTAGGATCTGACATATAAAACATAGAGTTTCCCTCTTTTACCAATTTACTCTTATCATTAAAGTCCACTATCTTAATAGTATCCAAAAGTACCTGGTCAACATAAACATCTCCATTCTCACTGAAAGCCAAATTAGCCTCTCCTTTGTTGGGAGGAATCATAATAGGCTTATTGGATTTTGACATAACCTCAAAGCCATTTTTATTTACTAAAACCCCTTTTGAATTCAGAAAGAACTCACCATCTCTCGTGTACCTTATTCCATTCGGAGTTCTTATTGCAAAAAAACCATTGGGATTTAAAATTGCAAGATCAAGCTTTCTTGAAGTTGTCTTAAGTGAGCCGGGCTCAAAATCAATTGAAACACCTCCAACCTTTGCCTGTCTGTTTAAGATATCATCAAAATTCTCCCCTTTGGCACCAGGATTCTTAAAATCAACGGTTTCTATTCGAACCTTATCTTTTTTGTATGATGGGGTTGTAATATTAGCAAGATTGTTTGAAACAATATCAAGCATTCTAATTGTTGAAAGCATTCCGGATGCAGCAGTATAATATCCATTCCACATATCAAACCTCCGTAAAACAAACATCAAAAAGCGTACCAACCTCAAAAAGCTTAAATTAAAAGAATTCTTGAAGATAAAATGTCAAAACAATGGCAATTGATGTCAAATTACGGAAAATTTTTCCGCTGTTAATTTACACCAAAATAATACCAAATTATTTCAAATTATAATAAAATAAAAGATTAGATTGTTTTTATTAAACTTTATAGAAAACGGGAGAAAAAAATGAAAAAAATACTTTTTCTTGTTTCTTTATCTTTTTTGTTTATAAGTCTTGCTTCAAGTGAAGACTACCGATATTTTAAGGAACCAAATCCTCTCGTTCAAAAAAAGATTGAAAAGTGGCAGGACTTGAAGTTTGGTCTTCTTATGCACTGGGGAACTTACAGTCAATGGGGAATAGTGGAATCATGGTCTCTTTCTCCAGAAGATTACGGATGGTGTAAAAGAGATAAAGGCAAAAATCCAAAAAACTATTTTGAATATAAAAAAGAATATGAAGATTTGATTAAAACCTTTAATCCGCATAAATTCAATCCTGAAAAGTGGGCAAAAGCTGCAAAGGATGCGGGTATGAAATATATGATATTCACAACAAAACATCATGATGGATTTTGCATGTTTGATACTAAGTACACAGATTATAAAATAACTTCAAAAAACTGCCCTTTCAGCAAAAACAAAAGAGCAAATATAACAAAGGAACTTTTCAATGCTTTCAGAAAAGAGGGGCTATGGGTTGGTGCCTATTTTTCAAAACCTGACTGGCATTCCGAATACTACTGGAATCCATATTTTCCACCTTTTGACAGAAATGTCAACTATGATCCTGAAGTCTACCCTCAATTGTGGAATAAATTCGTCCGATTCACTCATAATCAAATAATGGAGCTTATGACAGAGTACGGAAAAATTGATATTTTATGGCTTGATGGAGGATGGGTTCAGAAAAGGAGTCAAAAGGATATTGAAAATTATTATAAAAATGCCTTTAAGGAATCCAAAACAGGTTTTATAAAACACAGAGAGGTGTCTCAGGATATTAAAATGGATGAATTAGTTAAAAAAGTAAGAAAGGTTCAGCCTGATATAATAATTGTGGATAGAGCTGTAGCGGGTAAAAACCAAAATTATCTTACCCCTGAAAAGAGTATACCTGAAGACATCATCCCCTACCCCTGGGAAACATGTATGCCAATGTCTCAAAGCTGGTCTTATGTAAAAAACCCGAAATACAAAACTCCTGAAGAATTGATTCACATTTTAATTGATATAGTTTCCAAAGGAGGAAATTTGCTTCTTAACATAGGACCATCACCCGAAGGAGAATGGGATAAGAAAGCATATGAAAACCTTAAAGAGATAGGCAAATGGCTAAAAGAAAACGGAGAAGCGATATACGGAACAAGACCTTATAAAATCTACGGATATGAGAATATAAGATTTACAAAAAAAAGAGAGACAATTTATATTTTTTATTTGAAAAATGATAAAGAGAATCCGGAGAAAATAATTTTAAAAAATCTTTTCGATAAACATCCGGAATTTTACACTCTTAATGGGGAAAAACTAAAATCTAAGTATTCAGAAAATAAAATAATCATAAAGCTATCGCTAAAAAAAACAAAGTATGCTATTGTTTTAAAAACAAAAATATAAATTTAGTTAACTTAACTACCTAAAAATAAATCCCTCTTTTAAAGGATCATCAGGATCAAGGAAAAACTCGCTTTCTCCCGTTATGTATGCTTTTGCTGAAACCTCAGGAATAATGGCTTTAAAATCTCCAAATTTCACTTCCCTTAAAGGCTTTACGCTAAAAACAGTCCCAATTATACTTTCTATTTTAAGTTCTTCTCCCAACTTTATATCACCTTTAAAATAATGAATCGAAGCCCTTGCACTAACTCCCGTGCCTGTTGGAGATCTATCCACCTCCCCTTCAGCAAAAACACAGACATTTCTACTGTGATTTTCAGGATTTTTAGCTTTCCCCACAAAGATTGTTCCATACAAGAACCCGAGATCTTCCGAAAATGGATGCTCTATCTTTACCTCTGAAGCAATTTTATTTTTTATCTTTTTACCGAATTCAATGATTTTATTATATTCTTCAGGATTAAGTTCAAGGCCCAATTTATTGGCATCAACAAAAGCATAAAAAGCTCCACCGAATGCAATATCATACTCCACAGAGCCAAGACCTTCCACTTCTGTTTTTCCATCCTTTAAATACACAAAGGAAGGAACATTAACAAAAGAAATCTTATCAACTCTTCCGTTTTTTCTCTCTGTCCTGGAAATCACAAGCCCTGCCGGTGTATCTATCTTAAGTTCAACTGAATCGCCATTCTTTTCAATTATTCCCATATCAAGCAACACCTTTGTCATTGCTATTATTCCGTGTCCGCACATTGTACTGTATCCTTCATTATGCATAAAAATAACACCAATGTCAGAATCCTCTCTCTCAGGTTCAACCAGAAGAGCTCCGTACATATCAGCATGGCCTCTCGGTTCAAACATAAGAATCTTTCTGAAATTATCAAGATTTTCCTTAACATACCTTCTTTTTTCAAGAATTGTTTTCCCCTTTATTTCCGGGTATCCCTCAACTATCACCCTTAAAGGCTCCCCCGCTGCATGGGATTCTATCGTTTTTATCCTAATCCAATCTTCAGGTATTTTTTTCATCATTTTCACCCCAGATTAACTTTTTTACCAAGCCCTTTATCAAGGGCTTTTTCATAAATCAAAGAGCCAACTACCAAATCAAAAAGAGCCATTCCCACGGATTTGAAAAATGTAGTTGAAAATCTCTCCTTTTCACCTTTTTTTATGTAATCGCCGAGTGTTCTTATCTTACTTTCCCCAATTAAGCCCTCTTTAATCGCAAAGCTTATATCTCCCGATTCTTTGATAGCTGTCTTTGTGTCAATAAAAACAGCTTCAACCTTTTTATACAATGCACTCGGATACTCTCTCATCTCCGGTTTATAGGAACCAATTCCAATAAAGTGTTTCCCGGAAAAGAGCTCCGGTTTATCAGGCAAAACGGGTGTAAGAGAGGTAGTGGCAGTAATAATCACATCCGAATTTATTAAAACCTCTTCGGAGTTTTCAGCGCTTATAATTTCAACGGTCGGTTTTAATTTTTTCAATTCCTCTGAAAATTTTTTAACAGTTTCCTTGTTTTTATCAAAAACAAAAATTTTCTCAATACTTCTAATCTCAGTTGAAAAGAGAGCTTGATGAAAGCCCTGAACACCCGCACCTATAATACCTATGTTTTTTATCGACATATCTGTCAAATATTTAGTGCTCAAAGCCCCCACGCCTGCAGTTCTCAAAGCGGTAAGCTTTGCAGCATTCATAAGAGCAAGGGGAGCGCCTGTGTTTCCATCATTTAAGACAAATACTCCCTGCAAAGAGGGAATTCCTTTTTCAGGGTTTTCAGGGAAAATGGAAACAAGCTTTGTTCCAAAATACTCATCCGTAAATGATGGCATAAGAAGAAGAGTATTTCCTTTATAATCAGCATGCATTCTCTCAGGCATATAAAAGCTCCCTTCTTCATAAATCAAAAGAGCCTCTTCAACAGCTTCTATAATCTCTTTGTAACTTACCGCTTCCCTAACTTCAGAATCACTTAAAACAATCATTTTTTTTCTCCCTAAAAACCAAATTCTTAAAGATTCTTAAAAATAAAATTTGTCAGAGTTTCAAAAACATGTCTTGTTGTATTTTTCCCTTCGTAAATCCCATGACTTCTGTTCGGATAAATCATAAGAGAGAAAAGCTTATTGTCTTTAACAAGCTCATTTATAAGAGCATAGGTTCCCTGAATATGAACATTATCATCCCCTGTACCATGAACAATCAAAAGCTTTGCCTTAAGATTTTTTGCAAATCTTATGGGAGATGAGTTTTTATATGCTTCCGGATCATCCTGAGGAAGCCCCATATATCTTTCCTGATAGATAGTATCATAGTATCTTATATCAGGAACAGGAGCAACAGCCATTCCCATCTTATAAAGCCCGGGATACCTGAATACCATATTAAGGGTCATTGAGCCTCCTCCGCTCCATCCCCAGATGCCTATCCTTTTGGGATCCATATAAGGTCTCTCTTTTAAAAGTTTTTTAAGAGCTTTTGCCTGATCAGAGGATGAAATAATCCCTATTTTTTTATAGATTGATTTTCTCCACTTCCTTCCTCTCGGAGCAGGAGTGCCTCTGTTATCTATACTCATTATTATATAACCCTTTTGGGTAAGGTAAAGGTTCCAGAGATAATTTCTGCCTCTCCATGCATCCAGAACAGTTTGACCGGCAGGCTCTCCGTAAATATAAAAGAGCACGGGATATTTTTTTGAAGGGTCAAAATTGTAAGGTTTCATACAGTATCCGTCAAGCTTCACTC
>JAMOVU010000130.1 GCA_027067555.1 Candidatus Aminicenantota bacterium
TAAGAATAACTCTTCCTCCTCTTTCTTCCAAATAGTGATAAAATTTCATTGCATGTTCAAGTTCCTCTTGTGCCTGCTTCTGAAACCATTTAGCAGCACCGTTCATATTTATTGAACCTGAATAAGCAGCCATAGAAAGATAAAGATAAGAGGAAAAAAGCTCAGCATTAATCTGATTATTTAATTCCTTTTCAAGTTTCTTACTTATCATTTTAACCTCCATTTTAAATTTGTAATCATAACATTTTTAATATAATACAAATTTTTAAAAATGTCAAGATTTAAAATTATTTTAATTTAAAAATACATAAAAACCCCTTTAGAAGCCATGGAATAAAATTATTCACAAGGTTCTATATGTATATTGGTAATAATATTTTCTCTATATTTTTCTCTGAGTTTCTTTTCTACGATAGTGGAAATTTCATGAGCCTTTTCAATACTAAGCCCCCTTTTTACCCTGATGTGAACATCTATTGCTACCCAGTTTCCAATTTTTCTTGTTCTTAATTTATGAGGATTAAAAACTCCTTCAACAGAGGAAATAATCCCAATTATTTTTTCTTCTTCCTTTTTATCCAAAGATTTTTCCACAAGCTCATCAAATGATTCTTTTATTATCTCAATAGCTACTTTTAATATTAAAATACTCAAAATGAGAGCCGCAAGAGGATCCAGAAAAACCCAATTGGAAGGTAAAATCTTCGCTCCTAAAATCCCAATCATTACTCCCACTGATGAGACTGAATCACTCAAATGATGATAAGCATTGGAAATCAGCAAGTTACTCTTTATCCTTTTTCCTACCCTTACGGTATAAAGATATATTATCCCTTTAAAAACAACAGAGGCAAAAGCTACAACAAAAGCCATCCATTCGGGTACCGGCAGAGTGTTTTTCTTAGAAAATAAAATAAGTTTTTTAATTGAGATATAAAAGATTTCAACTCCTGCAAAAACTAAAAAAACCCCCAGAATAAAATTAGCAAAGGTCTCATACTTACCATGTCCGTATTTATGTCTTTCATCAGATGGCTTAGAGCCAAACTTCAAACCCCATAATACAATAATATCCGAACTTAAATCAGAAAATGAGTGAATACCATCAGCAATAAGAGCAGAGCTCTTACCAAAGAGCCCGACCACTAATTTAATCACAACAAGAAAAATATTTATAAGGATTCCAATAAACGTAACCTTTTTTGCTTCTTTGAAATAAATATTCTCATGCATGATTTTTTATAATATAATATAAAATTCGTTAAGTAAACAAAGGCATTGATTAGAGAGAAATTGTTTTCGCTGATTGGCTGAGACAGCTTTAAGCTGCCCGGCTATTGAAGGAGGTGAATATGTATTTTGCACTTATTCTCTTTTTGATAATTGCAATTATTGCAGTGATTTTTGGTGTACAGAACACAGCAGTTGTTACCCTTAAACTCTTCGGATTTAAGTTAGAAAGTTCCCTTGCCCTGATTCTATTGGTTTTTATGGGCATAGGTGTTATTCTCACTTTGCTATTTTCAATTCCATATTTTCTTAAAAACAAAAAAAGAATTTCATCCCTAAACAAAAGAGTAAAGGAACTTGAAAAAACGCTCTCTGACTTAGAAGAAAAGAATAAAACTCTTGTTGGAAAATCGGAGGAAGCTGAAAACGAGGTAAATAATATTTAAAAGTATTTCCTATTGACTTTGTAGGAAATTATGTTATAATTCTTTTACTTTAATTTCAGGAGGTTTAAAATTTTAGAAATAAAGAATCTTAAAATTGAGATTGAAGATAAGGTTATCTTAAGAAATGTAAATTTAACAATTAGAAAAGGAGAAACCCATGTGTTATTCGGTCCCAATGGAGCAGGTAAGAGTACTCTTTTAATGGCAATAATGGGTTTTCCCAAATACAGGATCACCGAGGGACAAATACTTTTTAATGGAAAAGATATTACACATTCAAGTGTTGATGAAAGAGCGCGGGAGGGGATAGGTATTGCCTTTCAAAAACCCCCCTCGATTAAAGGAGTAACTCTTAAAAAAATAATAGACATACTGAAAGAGCAAAGCAATAGCGAACTTGATATAGAAAGATACATAGATTTTTTACAAATGAGAGATTTCCTAAACAGAGATATTAATTACAAATTTTCTGGTGGAGAGATTAAAAGGGCGGAACTTTTACAACTTTTAGTCCAAAAACCCACGCTCTCTCTAATTGACGAACCTGAATCCGGAGTTGATGTTGATAATATAAAGGTTGTAGGAGAAGCAATAAGAAAGATTTTAGATAAAGATAAACATATCTGGGAAAGAAACTCTTCAGGTCTTATAATAACCCATACAGGGGCAATACTTGATTTTGTTAAAGCCGATTTCGGTCACCTTATTATAAACGGAACCTTAAAATGCACTGCAAATCCGAATGATATTTTTGAATATATAAAACAAAATGGATACAAGGAGTGTGAAAAATGTCCGAGAAACCTACTGAAAAAATAACAAATGAAGATAAGGATTTTTTAAAGAATGTGGGGGTTGATCTTGAAAGCAAAGAGAGAGCAGGAACATTTACTATTGTAAACAATGAAGTTTCCGAAATAGATGTACAAGAAGAGTCCGCAATTGAATTACTATCACTCCAGGTAGCTAAGGAAAAACATCCGTGGCTAAAAGATTATCTATGGACTCTAATTGATAAGAACAAGGATAAATGGACAAAAATAGCAGCAGAGAATGAAGCAAATGGCTATTTTATCAGAGTAAAAAAAGGGAGAAAGGTAAATTATCCACTTCAAGCTTGTTTTTACATTAAGATGCAGAGATTTGTGCAAGCTGTTCACAATGTTATAATAATCGAAGAAGGTGCCCATCTTGATATTATAAATGGATGTGCAACAGCGTCATATGTAACAACAGGGGCGCACTATGGAATAACCGAAATTTTCGTAAAAGAAGGTGGATATTTAAGCTATAACATGATTCACGATTGGGGAGAAGAGGTTGAAGTCAGACCACGAACAGCGATCAAAGTTGAGAAAAACGGAACATTCATATCAAATTATGTTGCTCTTGAAAACACAAAAATCACTCAATCTTACCCTGTGGCTCACCTTGTAGGAGAGAATGCTGTTGCAAAATTCACATCATTGGTTTACGCACCGACGGGAGCAACCTATGATCTTGGTGCAAAAATTATTCTGGATGCTGAAAACTCAAGAGGAGAGATAATATCAAGAACAATAAGTGGAGGAGGCAGAATAGTATCAAGAGGATACCTTTTGGGAGCAAAACCTAAAATTCATGCACATCTTGAATGTAGTGGTATGATTTTAAAAGAGGGTGGCTCACTTTACACTATTCCGGAACTTGAAGCTCTGGTGGATGATGTTGAAATGAGCCATGAAGCGGCTGTGGGGAAGATTGCAGAAGAGGAGCTTGAATATCTTATGGCAAGGGGATTAACGGAAGAGCAGGCAACAACTTTAATAGTAAAAGGGTTTCTTGATACAAAGATAATGGGGCTTCCTCCAGAACTTGAAGAGCAGATGGAAAATGCAATAAATAGTCTCGAAAATGCCTTCTAATTTTTCTCTATGAAGAAAGCATTTCTTCTACTAACTTTCCTATTAATAATAATGCCATTCACTTATCACTTCTATCTCGAAGAAAAACTTCCCTTAAAAGCAAAAATAGATAAAATTATTATCATTAAACACGAACACAAAATGTATGTATATTCAAAAGAAGAACTTCTTAAAACATATAAAATTTCAATGGGAAGAGGTAAAGGTAAAAAGCATTTTGAAGGAGATAAAAAAACTCCTGAAGGAAAATATTTCATTGATAGTAAAAATCCCAGAAGCTCTTTTCACCTGAATTTGGGAATCTCTTATCCTAACAAAGATGACATTAAATATGCAAAAAAGTCTGGAAAAAGTCCGGGTGGTCTTATTAAAATCCATGGCTTAAAAAACGGATTGGGATTTATAGGAAAGTTTCATAGATTATTCGATTGGACAAGAGGTTGTATTGCTGTAACTAATTATGAAATAGAAGAGCTTTACAGAGCAACCCCAATAGGAACTCCTATAATTATAAAAAAATAATTTCCATAATATTGACATATTTTTTTTTCTTTAATAAGATTGATTGGTAATAAATATTTGTTTCAAAAGGAGGATGGAATGGAACTTATATTAAAAGGAAATATTTGGGTTCTAACAGATGAAGATGGTAACCTTATTGATGATATTGACACTGATCAAATCTATCACAATGCCCACCTTCACATAACAAACATAAATGAAATGGGAAAATATGCTCTCGGAAATTTAAAAGGCTGGGAGGATTTTTCACAAAAAGCAAAGCCCGGTGATATCATTATTGCAGGAGCAAATTTTGGGGCAGGTTCTTCAAGACAGCAGGCTGTTGATTGCTTTAAAGCACTTGGAATTTCCGCTATAATCGCTGAATCCTTCGGAGCAATTTATAAAAGGAATGCCATAAATTCAGCCTTTCCCATTCTTACATTTGACAAAGTAAGAGAAGCAGTAAAAAAAGGAGAGCTTCAAACAGGGCATAAATCAGAGCTTAATCTTGAAACCGCTGAATTAAAGAATCTCACAAATAATAAAACATTCAAACTTAACCCATTTTCAACAGTACAAAAGGATATATATTTAAAGGGAAGTCTTTTTAAAAATTATTCTGCTTAAATTTCAATATCTCCGAAATTATAGTGTTTTCTGACAGGTTCTTTAACATCCCAGGTGCAGGAAAGTCCTTTGGGAAATTGAACCAAATCCCCTTTCTCTATTTCAATATCACCTTCATCTGTCATTACAATAACTTTACCATCAAGAAAATAGCAGGTTTCCGTATCAGAATAGGTCCAATCAAATTTTTGAACATCTGAAGTCCAGGTAGGCCAGCTTTTAACATTTAATCTTTCAAGATCCTCTTTTGTTGCTTTTTTCTTTATTATCTTCATCTTATCCTCCTTTTAAAAGGATTTATCAGGAAAGTTTTTTTTATAAATATAATCGATGTTTTTTAAAAATGAGCTTACAGAAAACAGCTCATCTATTTCATCCTCATTAAGATACTTTCTAATATCTTCATCTTTTAATATCAAATCTTTAAATTTCTCCTTGGTTTTCCAGCATCTCATGGCATTTCTCTGTACCATAAGGTAAGCGTCCTCTCTTTTTACCCCTTTTTCCGCAAGTGCAAGGAGGACTTTTTGAGAGAAAATCAAACCATTTGTAAGATTAATATTTTTCTCCATATTTTCAGGGTAAACCAAAAGATTCTTAACAAGCTTTATAGCTTCGGAAAGCATAAAATCCAGGGTTATAAAAGAATCAGGAATAATTACCCTTTCAACTGAACTATGAGAGATATCCCTTTCATGCCACAAAGCATTGTTTTCAAGAGCAGCAACAAGATTTCCCCTCAAAAGCCTTGCCATACCGGAAAGCCTTTCGGAATTTACAGGATTTCTTTTATGTGGCATTGCCGATGAGCCCTTCTGTCCCTTTGAAAAAAACTCTTCAGCTTCCAAAACCTCTGTTCTCTGAAGATGCCTTATTTCAACAGCTATTTTTTCGAGTGTTGTCCCTGTAATTGCAAGAGCCGATAAGACCTCAGCGTGTCTGTCCCTTTGAAGAACCTGCGTGGATGCCTTCGATGGAATAAGCTCCAATTTTTTAAGAGCAATTTCTTCAACCTTAGGAGTTATGTGGGCATAGGTTCCCACAGCCCCCGCAATCCTTCCCACCGATATCGATTTTTCTGCTGCTTTTAGTCTCTCAAAATTCCTTTCCATTTCATTTTTCCAAATCAAAAATTTTAATCCGAAAGTGACAGGCTCTGCATGAATCCCGTGGGTTCTCCCTATTTGAGGAAGATCCTTGTATTTCAATGCCTTTTCTTCAAGCGCCTTAATAAGCTCTTCATATTTGGGTTTCAAAACACCAATTGCTTCTTTTATTAGAAGAGATAAGGCAGTATCAACAACATCATAAGAGGTCATTCCATAATGAACAAAACGGGAATCATTTCCAACGAATTCGGAAACAGAGGTTAAAAAAGCTATGACATCATGTTTTACCTCTTTTTCAATCGCCTCAATTCTCTCCACCGAAAAATTCGCATTCTCTTTTATCCTATTTAAAGCATCATCCGGAATAACTCCCAATTCATTCCAGGCTTCACAAACAGCCAATTCAACTTTAAGCCAGGTTCTGTACTTATTTTCTTCACTCCATACATTACCCATTTTCTCAAGAGTATATCTTTTAATCATAAAGCACCTCTCACAATTGAAATGATAGGGAAAATTCCAATCTGCTTCCCTTTATGTGTGTCATCGGAGATTCATCTCCGAAAGCAAACTCTGTTTTACCGAAAAGGTATCTGTAATCAACCTTTAGAAAGATATTTTTATATACAATTGTCAAAGCACCCCTTAATGAATAAAGTTTGGGCACTTCCGAATTCTGATTTAATATGAAATACTTTTCCTTACCAACGGACATGTCAAGAAGTTGAACAAAAATATTGTTTAAAATAATAGTCGTGCCCAATTCATACATATTCCACTTTGTATTATTCACCCCTTTAAAAGTATATGTCTCATTCTCATCATAAAGATAGATATTTTCTTCTGTAAATCTATAATTTCCGTAAAATATTATTCTATTAAAATCCAGTTTGCCACCAAAGATAAAGGGAATACCAACATACCAGCTATAATCGGAATTTGTGGTTCCAGAATCATTCTTTGTAGTAATCATATAAGAGCCTGAAATATTTTTAGGAA
>JAMOVU010000131.1 GCA_027067555.1 Candidatus Aminicenantota bacterium
ACCCTGTAAACTTTTAGTAAGTGCGAAGGACCTGCTCCATCCCGCTACGATGAAACCCCCGTCGGAGGTGGGAGAAACAGAGGTTGCAATATCCTCATCGTCTCCCCCGAAAACCCTCGCCCAGGTATTTCCTGCCCCTAACCGTGCACCTCCCAGGAAAAGAAAAAGGGCCGCCCCCAAAACCCAGAGCTTAAAACCTTTTGCCATATTCGCCTCCTATCGAACTCACCCCCACTTATAAACGCTAAAAAGAAAAAGCTCAAATGGGACATATCAGGAGGAATATAAGCGACGAGACACATAATATTCTTCCAGAAGTCCCGAATGACAATCCTCCGAAAGCAGACGAAAAGTTTCTCGCCCTCCCGATTTTCTCAATAAAAGATCATTTACATCTCCCCGTTAGACTTCTTACTTATTTGTTTGATCAAAAATTCACAGCAGTTTTCTACTTTTTGAGGCATAGGGAAACTGCCTTCGTTTGCGAGCTCATATTCCTTAAATTTGATATTAAGGTTAGAAATGTTTTTCCCATTAGAGTCAACAAAGTTAAATTGGAATTTTTCATCTTTGTATATTATCCTTAATTCCAGATTATATTCCTCGTTTCCCAATTCGTATTTAAAACCACTCAATAAAATATATGGTTCATCATACGTAGTGGATTCCACATATTCTGTGGAATTGAAAGGATCACATGCTTTTTTACCTTCTAACTTCCACCATACCTCTCTATCACTTTCAGGTTTTAAGCCAAAGCATTTGTTAAAAAGATGCCATGAATGTAATTCGACATGTCTTCCATTCAACTGCTTGCGTTTCAATAAATAAATTTTGTTAATTTCATCATTATCACCATAATTGAATCTCAATTGCAATTTTTCGCTATATTTGATATAATCGGGATTTTCAATGAGGTATTTTCTCCAATCTGTAACTCCTGTTTTGTTAATATTGTTTAGTTCATTTTCTATGTTGTGAGTTGAATTGAGATCATCGAGTAAGCTTTTTAGGTATTCATTTTTATCGTTTTCAAACACTTTATGCCAATTCTCTAATTTTGCCCTGATACTTTCATCAAAAGAACAGAATGTTTTGTTTTGTCCTACTTCTGGTAAATAATCCCCTTTTGAAAGAAGAGCTTGATATAATAAAATCTGATTATCCCTGTTTTCTCTTACAAAATCCCAAAGTTTTATGAATTTATCCCTGTAATTTTTAAATTTTCCTAAATCATAAGTGTCTTCGTTTTTACTAAATTCAATTAAAAAACCAATTTTACCATCCAAATACCAATGATTTTCGGCCATGACAACTTCTCTCTTAAAACCTCTATTTTTATTAATAATAAGTTTAGCCTTTAACATTTCCTCTGCCTGTTGGTTTTGAGAGAAGAAATTGATGAATCTTTCTTTGGTTTTAATATAGTCTAACATTTTTTGCCCATTCAAATCATCACTCAATTTTTTAATTGCTTTCAAAGCATCGATGTAATTTTCCAGAGATTGAATCAGTGTATTGTTAATAAGATTTTTCAATACTCTGTACCAATGTTCATCGTCCTTATGCTCAATTATTCCTAAGTAGTAGGCATAGAACTTTACTCTATCCCATAAGGTAGGATCTTCTCTCAGTATGCTTTCTACTTGCTCAGGAACGTCTTGATTATTACTGCATAGATAATCTAAAAACTTAATTACAACATCTATCTCCTTTTTAGATTTATAAGCCTTTGCAAAAAATGAAACTAAGGAATTCTCTTGAATAAAATCATCTATTTTACTGTAATTATTGCGCAAATCGGTTTCACTATTTATTGCATATAAATTAAGAGTTAAGTTATAAAAGAACCAATACATATATCCGTCAGTTAATCTTACAATATTTTGTTTCTGGCTCTTCTTATTGGCATACTTCCAAAAAATATCTACGTAATCTTTCTCAAATTTTTGTGCAATTTTAATAAACTCTTCCTTAGAATAATTATTCTCAATAAGCTTCTCAAATTTTGCCTTGAAGTTTTCGTAAGATGTAAGCAATTTCCCTCTTGAATTCATTTTAATGTAGAGGTCATCTGTTAAATCGAATTTGTCCATCGGAAGGAAATAAAAGGTGATTTTTTCTTTATCATAGAGCAAGTTAAATAATTTCTTCTCATCTTTAAAAGTTTCATGAATATCGTCAATCATATTTAACATTCCTGAAATAGTAGGATCATGGAGCCAGCCGAGATAAAACCAGTTCTTATCTTTAATGATTTCCGATGGCTTAATTTTATTCTCAAATTTTATATTTGTATTTGTATATGATACAATATAGTCTAAAAACACCTCAGAGCTGGCGCGAACTTCATATCTTAATTTTGACTTAACTCTACCTTCTGTTTCCAAACAAAACTTCTCTTGAAATTCATAAATTCTTTCTTCTCTAACTGCGGCATACCAATATAATAGGAAAAGAGTTGTTATTCTCTGTTGACCATCTAATAGAATTACGACTCTCTGCTCTCTCTCCTTTCCTTCTTCTTTCTTAACCGAGCCATAAATAAAATCAAGATGTAGTTTCTTATCCAAGTTATCTTTTATTGAATTTAGAAACTCTTTTCTTATCTCTTTAGATGATTCCCTCCCTTGGGCATAATCTCTTTGGATAATTGGAATTTTAATTTCATCATATTCTCTAAAAAACGAGATAACCGAATGTCTACTATTGCCGCTACTCATTTTCATCACCTCTTTGATTGAAGAATGCGTTAAATGTCTCCGTAATTGCGTCTAAGTAATCTTTAGCATCACCCTCCGTCCAGAACATAATCTTATCAAATCGTTTGCTATATGCCTTTAAGAAGACATTTTGAGTCCCAATAGGAACAAAACTTCCGCTCTTTATTTTTTCCAAAATAATAGATCTTTTTATCGGGAAGAAAGCATTTTTGTACGCCCTGTTGGTTCCTGCATCTAGCAAAACAAGATTTGAAATATTATCTCTATTTTCTATTTTTTCTTCATGAAAAGCCTCTATAAGTTCTTTGTTAACTTTGTCAAACAATTCCCTTGTATTTTTATCCTTGTTATAAACCTCTACTAATTTCCCAAAAAGTTCTTTGCTGACACTCTCATCTAATCTCTCTTCTAACTCGTTTATTCTTTCTTCATCTAATTGCTCTGTTTCAATCTCTTCTCCTGTCCAGAATTCAAGTATGAGTCGTACATATTCCTTTAGTGCATTGCCTCTAAGATCAATATCTGTTTGCGAAAAGACATGCTCAATGTCCCATTTTTCTTTCTTATACCTATCAAAGGGGAATCTTATATTGGCACCTTTATTGTTTAATAAAATTAAGATATTGAATAACAATAAAACATTTTTTACTTTATCGTCACCATATTCTAATCCTTTTATCCTTTCTAAGGCTTTATTTATATCTGTGTAGCCGTTATCTATGGGAAATATAGTTTTATAAATTTCTTCTTTTAAGTATTTCCTAAACTCCGACTTTGTTTTTTTGTCATATTCATCTTTAATGGATGTAATATCCTTACCGGTGGCTATCAAGTACCCAATTAAATGGTAAAACTCATTATCCTCATACCATTCCCTAAGGGTATAAAAAAACCTTTTAATCTTTTTCCATAGACTCTCAATATCTTTTGATTTAAGATCTTCATAAAACTTGTAGAAAGTGAAATAATTTTCCGCATCCTTTGGCCTTTTCTTCATGAGATCAAATGTGTACTCAATTCTTGTATCATAATTTCTATCAGAGAAGGTTTTATTGTTTTTATCAAAGATAAAGTACCAAAACTCCTTCTTTTGCAATGTGTATTCGATTTCATCCCATTCGGTAGCAATTTGCAGTTGTTTTAATCTTATCTGTTCTTGATTGGAATTTGCAAAATTAGAACTGTTCAAAAACAGTGCCCTAATTAACTCTGCGCTAGTAAGCGGGATTTTACCAATGTTAAGCCTTGTAAAAATCTCCACAGCATCTGCGTCTTTTTCTACTTCATACCAAATAATTTTAACGGGATTATCTTTATCTTCTTCTGCTAACAATGTGGATAAAAATTTATTGTATTTGTTAAAGTTAAATTGATTACTTTGAAACCAGTTTTTGACAGTATTATAACTTTCACAAATGTAATAGAAGTCTATGTTCTTTTCTTTTATACTGTCGTCATCACATGATTCTCCATTTAATATTTTATCAAAATTTTCTCTAACCTGATAGTCAAGGTAAAAAACTTCTTTATTATAAGCTTCAAGAATAGCTCTCTTTAAATGGATATCTTCAATAATTTTTAAAATTATATAAATTGTTGTCAGTCGCTGTTGACCGTCAATCAATTCCCAACCATCTCCAGTGTTTTTAACGACAATAGGTTGAAGGCAATAAAATTCTTCCTCATTTTTATTTTTTTCACTAAATTCCCAAATATCCTCTAATAATTGTTCAACTTGCTCCTTTGTCCATCTATAGCCCCTTTGATAATAGGGAATTATGAATTTTTCTCCAAGAATTTCATAAACTGTCCGCAATTCAATCTTGCACATTTTAGTACTTTATTATTCTATATAATATTGGCTCGGTCATACTCTCTGAAACCCTTATTGTCGTCTTTTCAGGCTCTTTTATTTCCATAGCAGGTTCCCTTCGTATACTTTAGACTCAAGGCGGCGTGCGTAATTCTTGTCAACGTCTGGCGGGTATTTGAGGCTCCCGAAGGCGATTTGGGTGAGGCCTGAAAACCCGAACCAGGTACCCGCTTGTCGTCCGAGTACAATAGCACCAAAGTGAAACGGAAAGGCATATTCGGCGGGACACTAAACATAGTCACCATTTTAGCCACCTTTGCAACCGCCAGAATCCACCATCATGTAACATTACATATACGATTATAACAAATAACAGAAAATCAAGATTATCTTTTGCCTTTCCCTCGCCAGGGCTTCCCTCTTTGTGGGATATTCCTCGCTGTAAACTAAATACCAGGGTCCTTTTCTTTTGGTGTAAGGACTTAAACCCCTGTTGTGTTGTTTTATTCTCCATTGGAGGTTAGAAGTTACTCCGATGTAAAATCTGTCAACCGTGGGGGAATAAAGTATGTAGAGGTGAAAATTCTTGCGCAGGATAAAATGGCTCCCCGGGAGGGACTCGAACCCCCAACCTAGTGGTTAACAGCCACCCGCTCTGCCGATTGAGCTACCGGGGAAGCAGAAGTAATTTATACCAAATCCAGGGAAAACTGTCAAGAGGGTTTTGGGGGAATCATTTGGGACCGAACCCCCAACCTATCCCGGTGCCGTTAATCAGCGCCGGGACCGCTCTGCCGATTGAACTACCGGGGAAGCGAAATTAATTTATACCAAATATCAACGAATAGTCTCCAAGAGGGGCCGCAAAACTTACCTGAACTTAGCCCACGGAATCCTCATGATTAAAGAAAAAGCCCCCTCCGCAGAGGGGGCCGGCAATTCCTTATCCCTCAGTCCTACTTACCCCCAACCGCAAACTCGTATGTGCAGGTTCCATCGTTGGATTCTCCATCCCATTTGTGGAAGTTGAGTTCTAAGGTGTAATATTTGGGGTTTAAATTGCTGCAGTTTCCCGTAATCTTGGAAAGGGTTATGGTATAGGTGTGAGGGGCCCTTACCCTTTTGTCAAGGGTTTTCTGAGCCACAACATTTCCGTTGCTGTCCAGTATTTTAACTATCACCCTGTTTCTCTTCGGCAGCCACACTCCAAATTTCTTGTTGCCTGCCAGTTTAACCTTTAACTTCAAGACGAAGTTTCCGTAATTGGTGTGAAGGTTTGTTCTGGACCATGTGGTTCTGAGGTTGGGAGCGTAGAACTTTTCTGGCCACCTTATCTTAGTGGTGTGCCCGCTGCTGGGATGCGCCCAGAGGATGGGTCCCAATTCAACATAATAACTGCTCTTTACGGTCCCCTGCCTGTTACTATCATACTTACAATCAAAACCAGCCATTAAAGGAACCGTAAGGACGCCCAAGAGAAGGACAATCAAAGTTTTTTTCATGTATCACCTCCTGCCGTAAAGATGCAAGTTCGGTGCCAGAGGATAAGCCCTTTCAGGAAGCGGGTTTCTGCTCTCTTATCTGTGACAATATGCTGTCCCCTGTGACCAAAAATGTCACAGTGCGCGGGTTTTGGGTTATTGGACTTTGTCCTTTCTCAGGTTGTGATGGTCCATTAGCCGGTAAAGGTGTCTCCTTGAGACCCTTATTTCCCTGGCGGTTTTGCTTACGTTCCAGTGGTTTCTCTCCAGTGATTGCCTTAGGAAAAGTCTCTCCAGGTTCTCCCTCTCTTCAAAGGGAAGGTTCTTCAGGGCCTGCCTCATCTGCTGGAAACCCTCAAAAGCCCTCTTTCTTTCTTTCAACTTTTCGGGAAGGTCCTCCACATTGATAATTTTGTCCCTGGAGACAACCTTGGCATATTTCAGGAAATTTTCCAGTTCCCTCACATTACCGGGGTAATCGTAGGAAAGCAAGAGGGATAAAGCAGTAGGGGTTATTTCCCACCCTTCCCCTAAGATAAACTTTGCTATCTCCAGTATGTCTTCCTTTCTTTCCCTCAGGGGCGGCACATTGATGGGAAAAATGTTCAGCCGGTAAAAGAGGTCCTCTCTAAAACTTCCCTCCTCCACCATTTTCTCTAAATTCCTGTTGGTTGCCGCAATTATTCTCACATCCACTGTG
>JAMOVU010000132.1 GCA_027067555.1 Candidatus Aminicenantota bacterium
TATAACAGCAATGGCTCCGTACTTAGCTGCTTCAGAAGCTCCCGCTGTTCTCTGGTTGACAGCTCTTGCATAAGCTTTGAAAGTATCAACAAGCTCCTTTTCCATAGGTCTGTTAAAAAATACTATTTTTCCTTTAACTTTATCTTTAATTTTTTGTAATTCTCTGAAACTCTTAACTTCAATAATTTTACCGTAAAGCCACTTTCCATTTGTTCCCACACTTGTTCCAAGGGCACAAATATGTAATTTTATTGATTTTCCGTCAGGAAGAATCATTTCCGCTTTCTCAATATCTCCTCTTTCCCAGTGATCTACCAATGTTGGCTGAAGCCATACCTTTGAAAATCCCATTTTTTCTATTTTTGATTTTGCCCAGAAAAGTGCCTTTAATGAATTTTCAGAACCACTTAATCTTGGTCCCAATGCGGAAAGCTCTTTTAGAAAATAGTATCCCCACTCTGATGTAAGCGCCTCTTTTACAAATGATTTTGAAATTTCAAGGCTTTTTTTATTAATTGTTTGTGAAATTAAAAAGGGTATGAAGACCAGAAAAAATGATAAAAAGAGGGCAACTATTTTTCTCACGCTTCACCTCCATTAAACAAATATCATTTTATTCCAAACTTATCTTTAAATCAATATTCCCAAAACTCTAATGAGCAAAAATTGTTATTTTGAAAGTTTGTTTACAAAAAAGAAAGTTTTTTATAGAATAGATTGGCAAGAGGTGAGACATGAAGGAAATTATATATAAACCAATTGGTATCATACGCTCTCCCTATAAAGAGCCAAAAGGTGTTCCCATTCAACCCACAGCTGCAAAAGGAATTGAAGGGAGAGTTGAGGTATACAAAGAATTTTCCGAGGGTTTAAAGGACCTTGAAGGTTTTTCACACATAATCTTATTGTATCATTTTCATCTGATTGGTGATTCTAAGTTAATTGTTAAACCATATATGGACGAAAATTATCATGGAGTTTTTGCCACAAGAGCTCCTTCAAGGCCCAATCCCATAGGTCTTTCTATTGTTAGGTTGATGAAAATAGACGATAATATTCTTTACATAAAAGATGTTGATATAGTTGACGAAACTCCGTTAATTGACATAAAACCACTTGTTTCTGAGTTTGATTTTAGAAATGTTGAAAAAATAGGCTGGCTTGATAGAAATGTGAGTAAACTTCCGGATTCAAAAGATGATGGAAGGTTCTTAAAAAAATAGATTAATTATATTATAATAGTCAATCTCATTAAGAGGTCCGTTCAATGAAAAGAGGAGTTAAAAGAGAAATTTTGTACATAGTATCCGGCTTGATGTGGACTGGGGTAGGTGTAATGTTAAATATTCTTTCAATCAATTGGTTTAATCATAGCAAAGGAAATTTAAGATACTTTGCCCTTATTGGAGGTGTTCTCAGCGGGATTATAATAGCTATTTTAGGTTTTGGTATTTTGGCAAAAAAGAATATAAAGAGAATTTATGAGCTTTCTAATTATACCTGTATTTTTAATTTTCAAGAGATAAGGAGTTATTTTATTATTATTTTTATGATTGCTCTTGGTATATTTATGAGAAAAAGCGGGTTTTTTTCAAAGGAAATCTTAAGTTTTGTATATTCTGCAATAGGAACCGGGCTATTTTTGGCAAGTTTTTTGTATTATAAAGAATTTTTAGTTCATTTGAGAGAAATTGATAATTAAAAAAATAAGGGGAGGAATTAACCTCCCCTTTGCTTTTTGATTTTTCAGACTCTTAATCTTTTTTTGATCTTTTCAAAAATTTTTTCTCCGATACCCCTTACCTTCATTAAATCTTCAATTCTTTTGAATTTTCCATTCTTTTTCCTGAATTTAATAATTCTTTCAGCAATTTTCTTTCCTATTCTTGGGAGAGTTATGAGTTCATTAACTCCCGCAGTGTTAATGTTTACAGTCATAGATTGAACCTTGGTTTTAACAGCTCTTTTCCCTTTTTTCCCGGCTACTGCTTTTCCAGCGGAAAATCCTGATGAAGAAACGAGAAAGAATGCAATGATTAAAAGTGTTAAAACTCTTCTTAAGTTTTTCATCCCTTACCTCCTTAAGATAAATTGATATCATTTTAAATCAAAAAGTATGCCACCTATTTTCAAGGGACTCTTTTCAATTTACTCCTTAAATTATTATTATTGTTATAAGTGCTTTGAATACCTTTGATTAGTTTTTGTAAATTAAAATTTACAAATAAGAATTAGAAAAAAGAAACATCCCAAATGGTTGTAAAATTTAATTTACAGAAAAAATGAAAGCAGTGTAAAAAAATCTTTACAATAGGAGTAATGCGAAGATAAAGGGTAATTAAATATTTAATATATTAAGGTGTTTGGAGAATAATTCTTTTTTGGAATGAATTTTGTTTAATGTTTTTATCAGTTTGGGAGGTAAGGATGAAAAGGGGTTTTTCTTATCTGGAAGTTTTAATAAGTCTTTTTATTATTGGTATTATAATAATTTCCTCTTCATCGCTGATTGTTACTATTCTCAAAATCTCCCAATATTCTGCTATTTTCAGGGAAGAATTTTATCTTTTGAACAGTTTATGGGAAAAGGGAGAAATCGGAAAAGAGTTGAAAAAATACTTTATTCTTAAAGTGGAAGAGTGTGAAGATTCTATTTTTTATGAGCTTAAGGATAGAAAGAGCGGAAGAATTTTTTACATTTACAAATCAAAGATTATAAATTTATAAGGGGAGGTAAGAATGAAGAAGGGAGTAAGCCTTTTAGAGGCAATGTTGAGCCTTTTTTTGGGAAGCTTTATTTTAATTGCAGGAAACAATTTTTTAATTAATGTTAGGAACTTGGGAGAAAGAGCAAAGTTAGTCTCAGAAAGAACTGCCGAAAAGAGCCTTTCTCTTTTTCAGATGACTTCTATTATAAGAAAAGCTGGTGAAGGTATTAAACCTGAATTTGCGATTGAACTAAAAAATAATGAAATGATAGTAAGAAGAGCTGTATCATCTTTTGAGGTAATTCAAAATTGCAGTAAGGGTGATAGGTTAATTAAAACTTCTTGCTCTTATTGCAAAGTTGGGAAAAAAGTTTTTTTAAGCGGAGATCTCTATGAAATAAAGGAAAAAGGGGGAGATTATATTGTTCTTGATCGGGGAGTTAAAGATTTTGTTAAAAAGGGAGAGAAAGTTAACTTAGTAAAAGAATTTATTTTCACATCAGATTCAAAAGGCACTTATCTTAAAATTGACAGGGGAAGCTTTCAATTAATCACAGACAAATATTTTGAGCTTAAATTCTCTAATTTTTCAAATAGTGTAGTTAAAATCAGCGGAAAAGAAAAAGTTAATAATGAAAAAAGTGAATTTGATTACTATGTTTTTCTACCGTATGTGGCTATCAACGGAGGTGGACGATGAGAGGTTTTTCTTATTTGTATTCCGTTTTCTTAATAGGTTTTTTGAGTTCTATTGTAATAGGGTATTTTACGAGTGTTGGTACCTCTTATTTGTCTCAAAAAAGGATTTTAAATGAAAGATACTATGATTCCCTTTCAAGGGAATTTCTTTCCAAAGTTTTAAATCAAGTAATAAAAAAGATAAATTTTTATCCTGAAAAAATTGAAAGCATTTCGGATATTGGCATATTTGATAATTCTCTTTACTTTGAAAAAATAGGTGAGATAACAGCCAAAGTCAGGCTTTTGGTAAATGAAGAGAATGTGGAAAAGGGAGACGATTTTAATAAGATAAGAGTCAAAATGACTCTTTATTCAATTTTTGAAATATTCAATATTAATAAAATTCATTCTGTAAAATTGGAGTTTGTAATTTTTTCCGGAAAATTACCATTTAATCTGTTTTTTCAAAAAGAAAATGCTGAAAAAGTTAATTTCTTCTTTCCCTATCATAATTCAAGTTTTTACACTTCAAAAAAATATAGATTTAATTTTGACAGTAAAAAAGCAATTGCCAGGGTTTTGAATATTAAAGAAGAAGAGATTGATATAAGAAAACTTCTTAAAATGGGGAAAACTGATATTCCTATTGTGGATGGTTTTTATTTAGGCGAGATTGATTCCGGAGCTTTTCTTTATTTAAAAGGTGATCTTGATAATTTTATTATCGGAATTGACGGAGATTATCAATTTATATTTGCTAAAAAAGGTGAAAATTGTTTTCTTTTAAAGTATATTCCGGGTGATAACAATTATACTTATTTAAAAAATGATGAATCTCAGAAGTTTAATATTCCATTTTCAGGTACCATTTTTATTGAAGGAAATGTAAATAACTTTTCAGCGGGAAAAATCATTGGAAATGATGTTATGGAGAGCTCTGATGCTTTTGCCTTGAAGGATAGGGCTGTTTTAAATATTTTCATAGGAGGTGGTTTTAAGATTAAATCTTCACTTAAATATGAAAATATCTCAATAAAAAAGGGAAAATTTGTAAGAGAAAAAACAAAATTGAATCTTATTCAAAGTAAAGGAGGTCTTTTCTTTGACAATGAGCGGGAAAGTGAAGTGTGTTTTGAATTTGAAAACGATAATACCGAACTTCATGGTAACTATTATCTTGAAAGTAATGTTGATATCAACCGGAAGTTTTTACTCTTCGGAACACTTTATTCAAAGTATTATTTTCTAAGTCATTTACCTGAGATAACCGAGGATCCACTAAATTATCTTGATGAGGAAAAGAATGATTTTATGCCTCAATCTGAAAAAGACATAACAATAATAAAAAAATTAAAGATTGAAAAGATAGAGGAGGAGTTCAATGTATAGTCGGGGATTTACTCTTATGGAGGTTTTGGTTGTTATTTTAATTTTAACTCTGTTTTTATACGGTTTTTCCATTGGTATTTCGGGTAGTTTAAAAAGGGAAAAGCAGAGAGCTATGACTTATTCAGTGAAAACAGGTATTGAATGGGTGAGGGTTTATTCCATACTAAAAGGGGAAAAATTAAAAATCAAATTTTTTCCCGATCATTTCAAAATATATACTTACAAGAACAGAAAATGGAAGTATTTTAAAAGACTTAATTTTCCGGGATTAGAATTAAGAGCAAACAATTCTCCGATTTTTTATCCTTATGGTACGGTTTCGAATCTTTTTACTCTTTATGTTGAAAAAGATGGTTTTATCAGAAAGATTACAATGAATATAAATGGAAAAATTACAATTAAATAAGGAGGTTAAAATGAAAAGAGTTGAGGACTATGATGTTTTTGTAAGGGGACATGAGCTTAATCTTAAACTTTTGGAGTTAAGTTCAAAAGAGTATTCTCAATTAGTTGAAAAGGTAAGGGAAACATGCACAATGCTTATGTTGAATCTAAAAAGCTCGAAGGCTTATGGGGAGATTTTTTTTGAATCAATGAAAAGAGCTCAAGTTTATGCCACATGGGTTGAATACTATCTTCTTCTGTTAAAGGATCTTAATGTTTTGGATGGAAAGAATTATGATGAGTTTGAAGAGGATATTACTGTTGTTCAAAAGATGATTTACGGAATTTTAAGAAAAGAGAAAACCTGATGGTTATGTGCCTTGTAAGTAATTTAAAAATAGAGCACTTGAAAAAGAATAAAGGAAAGATTATACTTTTTTATGAAAGTGGAAGTTAGTACAAAATATTTACCCCATATTACACCTCTTGTTGTTGTCGTATCGGGAAACAATCCTCCGAATCCGTCCACATATATATACTTCGGTCAGCTTAATGATAATCCTCCGATTGTAGGAGTTGGAATGAAGGAAAAGAGACATACTTATTCATTGATAAAGGAGCTTAAGGATTTTACCGTAAACATTGTAAATGAGAAAATTTTAAAAGAAGCTGACAGGGCGGGTTTTGTGTCCGGTAAAAAATATAATAAGGGGGAACTTATAAATTTTTCCTATGAAAGCTCTACTGTAATAAACTCACCTTATATAAAGAAAGCTCCAATATCCTATGAGGTAAAACTTTTGGGAGAACTTAAGCTTTTTGATCACAATTTGCTGTACGGAGAAGTTGTCAAAATTCATGCGGAGGATTCATATGTAATAGATGGTAAAGTGGACCTTTTAAAAGCAGATATTATTGTATCTTCTTATCATTCAACTGATTATTATAAAGTGGAAAAAAGAGTCGGTAATTGGGGAATTAGTTTGAAGGAAAAGTAAGATAATTAAAAATTAAGGAGGAATGGATGAAAGCAAGGATGAGTTTTGTATCAATTATTGTGGCACTTTTGATACTGTTTTTTGTATATAAGTTTTATCTTGCACCTTCAAAGGAAGAGGGAAGTAAAACAGTGGTTAAATCTTCAATGGAGAAAGCCTCTGTTGCTGCAATTGATACTGATATAAATATGATAACTCAGGCAATTTCAATGTTCCATAGTGAAAAAGGCTATCTTCCCGATACCCTTTCTGAGATGGTTCCCAATTATTTAAGAAGTGTTCCTGTGGATCCCTGGGGGCAACCTTATAGATACGAAAAAGATGGAGATTCATACAAAATAATATCAGCAGGTGCGGATAAATACTTTGATACATCTGATGATATTATAAGGAACTTTTCAGAGTAGTCTTTTTTAATATTTATAAGATTAATTTATGTTATAATTAAAAAATGGAAAAGAAGGTAGTTATAGGATTCTTATTTTTTATTGTTGTTGCTTTTAGCTTTGGTCAAAACTATTCTTTTCTTGAGATAAATCCCACA
>JAMOVU010000133.1 GCA_027067555.1 Candidatus Aminicenantota bacterium
AAAATCTCCCGAAAAAAGCATACTGATTGCCGTAAAAAGAATAACTGATATTATTGAACCTATCCTTTTCATCAAATTCCTCCTGAAAATAGAATATTATATCTTTTTAAAATTTCATTCAATATGTGCAATTGTATATCAGTTTATCTTCTCCCATCTCATAATTATTCTATCTTCTATTATCCTTATATATTTAAGCTTTGTTCCACAGATCGAGCATTTTAGGATTGTCTCTTCTGTTGTAATGTATTCTTTTTTGTTTTCTGTGATCTTTTTATCAACAATTTTTAAAAGCTCTCTTTTTATCTCCTCTTCCGGATTTCCGTAAAGGGATGGATTAGCACAAAAACACCCGCGGTTTTTCTTTAATTCAACCATCTCGCTTAGCTCATCTGTTTTTCGCAGAATATCACTTTCTGAGATTTCATCCTTGATTTTTAATGAATCAAATGAGAGTATTATTAAATTGTCTTCTATTTGCTTGAGTGCTAATCCTGATTTCACAAAGAGTTTAAGGATTGAAAATATTTCATTTGTATTTGAATAATCAAGAATCATATTATTCAATAGCCAGAACATTAAATCAATTGTTTGTCTTTTGTCATTTTCACTGAGTTTTTCTATCTTTTCTCCGGAATTAAAAGCAAAGGATAAAATCATTCCAAGATATTCATATTCGCCTTCTTCTGAAATCACTTTTTTAAGTTTTTCCGCATCAATGATATAACCACCTCCCCTACCACTGTCCTTGAGAACCCTTTTAAACTCTTCGGGAATTTTGTTTTCTCCCATTGTTTTTTATTCTGTTATTATTTTATTGTCTTTTATGAGAACCTCTTCGGAGCCTTCATATTTTAAAATTAATTTTTTTACGAGTATGTCCGGTTGAAGCTCTTTTATGTAGATTCTATCAAGATGAATGACCTCTTCCGGAGATGAAAAATCATTGGGGCCAACCTGCCCCCCGAAGTGATCACTTCTTCCGAAAGCAATGTGGAATCCTAATTTTTCATCAAGAAGAATCTCTCCTATTGGTTTAAGTCCGAAATCATATAAAACTCCGAAGCCCAATTCCGCAATATTTCCGTAAGCTGGCTCTCTTTTAAGGTGTTCTCTTTCAATTTCAACATTTTTGCCCTCTCCGAAAACTTCAAAAGCTCTGTTTTCTGAAACCCTGTAATAAACAATATCCCCTTCTATTTGAACGGGAATTATTCCCTCGGTTTGACTTTTCTCATCAAATTCCCCTTCATAAGGAACAATGTATGCCTCCCCGCTCGGAAGATTTCCGGCTGTTCCCTTCTCAGGGAATCTGCCCGAGCTTTCATGGGCTTTCCTGAACCTGAGATCAAAATTTGCTCTTATCTCATCTTTTCCTTTAATTATAAAAAGAACTTCCGCAAAAATGGCTCTGTCCAATTTTTCTTTTACAAATCTGACTTTTCGAGCAACCTTTTCATAATCTATTCTAAGAGCCGGAATCATCTCAGATGAAAATCCGGGCATTGTTGCCGCTCTGAAAAGATACTTTTTAGCACTGTTTTTTAGTGGGGCGGTGGCTGAATACTGTGTCATTGCAATAAAAATCTTGTACTCTTTGAATATTTTTTCAAAGGAAAGCTTTTTATATCCTGAAAGCTTTTCGGAGTTTTCCGGCAAATTTTCGGAAGAAAGCAAAAATCCTTCAGGGGGTAAATCCGCATTGTTTGCGGAGACTGCACGATAACCTATTAAATCAACGGCTCTCAATTTAAGCTCTTTCAGATTATCGGATAAAGTTTTCACCCAATCTGCTGCAATTTCCCTTCTCTCTTTCCACTTATCATTATCATCACTGTTTTTTCGAGGGATATCAATTAAAAAGGCAAGTTTATCAGAAGTATCATAATTCGGAAAAACCTTTTTCACAAGGTTTAAAAGCTCTTCTTTTGATAGCTTTTCTTTCATCATCTTCTCCTTTTTTATTATTTTATCTGTTTATCTATTATATTTCATATTTTGTGTTTTTTCTAATGATAATAGGAATTTCTGAGACCAGGAATAAGAAAGATATTTTGTTTTTAAGGACGGATATGGAATCCGCCCTCGAGTTTCTGGGAGAAAAAGATTTATTGTATAATTTCCATTTTGGGAGTATAATTTAAAGCAATGGCTGATTATAAACTATAATAATAAAAGGAGAGGGAATTATGGAATTAAAAAATGCTATTCTTGAGCTTTTGCGAAGAGCGGCTACAGACCTTCCTCCCGATATTGAAAAGGCTTTGAAGGAGGCCCATGATCGGGAAGGTGAAGGCACGCCTGCAAGAGCTGTTTTTAAAACAATTCTTAAAAATGTTGAGCTTGCAAGGAAACAGAGCACCCCTATATGTCAGGACACAGGTTCTTTGATTTTCTACATTGATTTTCCTGTTGGAGACACTGAAGAAAAGTACAGAAAAGCTATTGAAGAAGCAGCTATTGAAGCTACAAAAAAGCAGTATCTGAGACCAAATGCCGTAAATCCCATCACAGGTAAAAATTCGGGAACAAATGTTGGGATTAATCATCCTTACATTCACTTTCATCAGTGGGATAAGGATGAGGTAAGAATCAGACTCTTGCTAAAAGGTGGCGGAAGTGAAAATGTCGGCACTCAGTACAAACTCCCCGATTCTTCACTCGGAGCCGGAAGGGATCTCAAAGGTATAAGAAAAGTGATAATTGATGCTGTATTAAAGGCACAGGGTAAAGGATGCTCTCCTGGAACAATAGGAGTTGGGATTGGCGGAGACAGGGTTACCTCCTATATCCTTTCAAAAGAGCAGTTTTTTAGAAAAATCGGGGAAAGACATCCTGAAAAAGATATAGCCGAGCTTGAAAAAGCTCTCTATGATGATTTGAACAAACTTGGCATAGGACCGATGGGATTCGGAGGAAAGACAACAGTTCTGGATGTTTTCATAGATTATCAGCACAGGCATCCTGCCACATTTTTTGTTGCAATTTCTTATAATTGCTGGGCTTTTAGAAGAAAGGCCCTGGCAATTAAAAATGGTGAGGTGAGTTATGACGATTAAATTAAAGACACCTATTTCAGAGGAAGATATAAGAAAATTAAAGGTTGGGGATGAAGTTTTACTTTCAGGTATAATTGTAACTGCAAGAGATCAGGCTCACAAATTAATGGTGGAGGAAAAGCCTGATTTCATAAGAGATTATCTGAAAGAATCCGTTATATATCACTGCGGTCCTGTTGTTAGAAAAAATGAAGACGGAAGCTGGAGCTTTGTTTCCGCAGGACCTACGACATCAATCAGAGAAGAACCCTATCAGGCTGATGTTATCTGTGAATACAATGTAAGAGGAGTTATTGGGAAAGGTGGAATGGGCAAAAAGACCCTTGATGGGTTTAAAAGATGCGGAGCTGTCTATTTTCATGCTGTCGGAGGAGCGGGAACATTAATAGCAAATACTGTTAAAAGAGTTGTTGATGTCCTTAAACTTGAAGAGTTCGGAACTCCCGAGGCTTTCTGGGTAATTGAGGTGGAGGATTTTCCTCTGGTTGTTACAATGGATTCCCATGGAAACAGTATTCACGAGGAGGTCCTTGAAAAATCAACCGAGGTTGCGAAAGAATTATTAAATAAATAAATTCATTAAAAAAAATTAAAAAACAAAAAGAATAATTAATTCGGATTATTTTTATATGTGAGGCGTGATGTCTCACTATCATGTTTTACCATTTTATGACAATTTGTTAATAGTTTTGAAAAATTTGAGTTAATTGTATATTGTGGGTTTAAGGAGGGGGGGGTATGTGGAAGTTTTATCTTCTAAAAATATGAAAAAGAATGCTTATTTATAACCAATTTTACACTTTATAAAGGAAAATTAAAGCGGAAGTAAAATAAAAATTCAAAACTTTTTGACGGGGTGAATAAAATTTCGTATATTAAAATATTACCCACAAGGGGGTGGTTATGGAGATATTGAAAAACAATTTGATTAAAAATCCCGTAGGCGTAATTCACGACTTGCCCTATGATAATGAACGAAAATTTAACCGAAGAGAAAGCAGATCGGAGCCTGTAAATGTTTAATAATAACCCCTCCCGCAATAGCGGGAAAGTGTTTAAGTTTTTGTTTTTAGTTTTGTTTGGTGTGGTGGTTGTAAGTTTAATGGGTTACGGAGGAAATTACCTTGATGTCGGAAATGATCCTCTGAAATTGTATGTGAAAAAAGTTCTAAAAATAGAAGTACCTGAAGGGTATAAATATCAGGCGATGTCAGGTAAAGGAAGTTATATTGGAATGATTTATGAAAACAGAAAAAGCGGTGTTTATAAAACAATAATATGCAATAAGGATGGAAAAAAGGTAAAAGAATTTGATGGGATAAAGCTTCTGGAGTGGACAGAAAAGGAAGATGAGTTTTTGGGAGTTGAGAGAAAAGGGGGATATTATATTGTTGATATTACAAGTGGAACTAAAAATGGAATTGGCTTAGACGGGAGTGAAATTTTCTATGTGAAGTATAATGTATTCCGAAGAAGTATATTTTTTGTAAGGGAAAAAGAGCCTTTGAGAGTGTATGAGTATGATATAAAGTCAGGGAAGATAAGATTGATTTACGAGAATAAAGTTGATGGAAAAGATAATGTGTTTGATGAAGATTTATACTGCATGGAGCCATATCCGGTCTCTAAGGATGAGCTTTTATGGTGCGGAGAGTTAAAGAAAAATGGAGAGTTAAAGAAAAATAATGAAACAAATATTATAGTTTACAGCGTAAGTATAAAGAATAAAAAAAACAGAATTATTTTAAAGTCGGAAAATAATACATGTGAATGGGTTAATTACTATTTGTTGTATGGAGAAAAGATAAGAGTTGTTCTGTATACTGAAGGATATATAACGGTATTTGATAAATACGGAAGAGAACAGTTTAAGGTGTTTGACAGGATATGGGATGATGAAGATAGGGGTATAAGGACAATTGATCAACTGGATTACAATTATTTGGCATTATCCCCGAATGGTAAAATTCTTGCTATATCTAATATAGCGTTTAATAGGGATGTTGTGGCAAGCGATGGTATATACAAAACCGAGAATATAAAATTAGCGGATATTGTATTAGCGAATAAAAATGATAAGGATAAGGTAATGGAATTGTTGCCCCCGGGTACAAACTATGAAAAACATTTGAGAAATGATGTTAATTACGAACTTGTAAAAGAATGGAGTCCGTCAGGAGACAGGATAATATACCTTGATGCAAAGGATAACAGATACTATATAATGAAAATCGGTGTTAAGAGGTAAGAGATGAAAAGGAATAAAGTTTTATTTTTGGTTTTGTTTGGTGGAGTTGCTTTAATTAATAGCTTACAGGCTATAGAGAATATTTATGCTGATTGTAGGGGAGCGGATTGTGGAAAGGTCATAGGATGGGTTATAGATCCCGAGACAAAGCTTCCCATAGAGAATGAAAAGTTTGATGTTTTGTTTTTGGATTGCAGAGAGTATAGACAGCTTGAAATTATAGGGCCAAAATTCAAAAAATTTAAGATTGCAGAAGTTGATAAAAGGGGACATTTTTCTATGAAACTTAAAGAGGGTGAATATTGTGTAAGAGTTGTTCCGGGAGATTATTCTGGATATGAGAGATATAAGTCAAAATATGCTTTAGATCCGTATCCCGGATGCACTGATAAAAAATTAAGAATAAGAGTGAAGAGAGGACAGATAACAGTTATAAAAAGGGTATTAAGTTACGGAGGAAGTATAAGTCTGGAATATGTTAATCAGGATGGTGATAAAATAGATTTCATAGAAAGATATTCGTGTGAAGAGGTTCCGAGTGTTTTAATTTTATTTTATTCAAAACCTTATTGTTCTTACAAAGTATGTGCGATTCCTGAAAACAGTAGTGGTTATTATGAGAAAAGAACGGCAAGAAATCTTTATCCGGGAAAGTATAAAGCGATTATTGAATTTTATACAGGAAACACTTGCAGAGATGATTTTGTATTTGGGCCTGTAGCAATAAGAGAAATAGATGTTAAAGCTAAGAAAGATACAAAAATTAGAGTTGTTTTGGATGAGACAACAGGATTGATTGTGAAAGTATATAATAAGAATAAAAAACCTTTAAAAAATATAGAAGTTGAAGTTAAAGATAATTATGCAATAGCAAAATCAATAAATATTATATATGAATTTTATAACACTATATGTATAACAAATGATAAGGGAGTATGTAAGATATTAAATTTGAATAGCCGGATAAACTACGAAGTAAGTGTTTATAATAGTAAAACGGGGGAAGAGAAAATAATAAAAAATTTTAAAATACCAAAAGGAAAGATACGGGTTTTGAAAGTTTATCTTGAAGGTAGAAAAAAGGGAGAATAATGGAAAGAAAAGGGATTATTAACATTGTTGTTTTTTTATTTTTAGTTTTGTTTGGTGTGATGATTGTAAGTTTAATGAGTTCAGTAAGCTATGCAAAAGTGCGGTATCACAGTCTCGGAGATGATGCGAGCAGGATATATGTAAAAGGTATGAAGTTGGTAAACCTGGATTATAAAAACTACAAATGGCAATACATGGATGAAGTGGGGAGACAATATTACATTGGAAAACCTAAGAGAAGTGGTAATGATTGTTTGGTGCTTGATGCAGTTGATTTGAATTTGATAAGCAGGACAAAGT
>JAMOVU010000134.1 GCA_027067555.1 Candidatus Aminicenantota bacterium
TTGAAACATTATTGGTATGTCTCTGCTTTTATAGGTATGATTTCCGCCGGCTATTAAATATGAGTTTCCTGCTATAAATACATATTTCCCAAGATTAAACTTTGTTTCAGAAATAATGTAACAATTGGCTCCGATATTTGAATGCTCATCAACAAAAATATCTCCTCCTTTACAGCTGAGCATTGTATTTCTACCAATAACAACATTATCCTTTATTTCTATTCCATTATTATTTTTACCCTTTGCATCCAAAACAACATTATCATCAAATATTACATTGTTTCCTATTGTTATTTTTTTTGGATGGCGAATTGTCATGTTCTTCCCGAAGACAACCCCTCTTCCCACTCTCTTAAAAAGTTTTCTAAAAAATATTTTTCTAAGAAATAGTCCTAATGCTCCCGGAATATTTGAAAAAAGTAATGTGATTATTTCGTATTTGATAAAATACAAGAAAGAAACATTGCCTAAAAAAAAGTCTTTATATTTTGAGAATGCTCCCTTTTTTTCATAAATGAGAGTTTTTTGAGCTGATTTTTCAAAGCTATCCTTATCAAGTTCTTCTAAATTCTTAGAAGAATTCTTTTTCTGCATTTTCAATCTCCTCTATCATTAAATCAACCAATTCTTTTAAATCATAAAATTTAATTTTCAGGGATTTTAAAGCAAATGAATCGATTGTTGTTTCATAATCATTAACATCCAATTCAAAAATAGAGGCTGTACTAACCAGATCAGCAATATGTAGAACTGAAGTTAGTTTTTTATATTTTGGAGATTCTGAAGGTCGGTGGTGGTATCTTATACTTATAATTATTTCTTCCGGAAAATCCCATTTTTCTAATAAAAGAGCGGCAATTTCACTGTGATCGATTCCAAAAAATTCTCTCTCAATTTTGTGAAATTTATAAATATTTTCTCTATCTTTAATGGATTTAATATTTCTTTTTATAATAAAGTCATTTAGAACAATTTTCCCTATATCTACCAAGAGCCCGGAAGTAAATGCATTTTCAGTGGGATAGATCCCTTTTAGTTGGGCTAAAAATTGAGCTCCAATGGCTGCAGAAAGAGAATGTTTCCATATTTGCTTTCCTGTTAGTCCATAGCCTTTCAAATCTTTTTCAACTCTTGATTTTATTGCATAAATTAAGGTTAATTTTTTTATTTCCCGGATTCCGATGAGAGAAATTATTTGAGGAATTGATGTTATTTTTTGCTTGAATCCGAAAAATGAGGAATTGGCATACTTTAGTATATTTGCTGCAAGTGAGGGGTCTTTGGAAATAAGTTCAGCTAAATTTTTTACATCTGTATTTTCATCTTTTAAGAGTTTTAAAATTTTTGTCGGAACAGGTTTTAATGAGGGAATATTATCTATATTTTCTAAAAAATCATCAAACTCAATTAAGAGATTTTCATCCATATATTTCTAAAATTTGACTTCGGGTGCCCTTTTTTCTTCCTCTGTTTCCACTTCAAAGTATTCTCTTTTGGAAAGATTCATCATAGGTGCAATTATTACCCAGGGGAAAGCTTTGATTTTATAATTGTATTTCATTACACTATCATTATAGTGCTGTCTTGCAAAAGCAATGGAATTTTCAGTTGTTCTCAATTCTTCCATTAGTTCAAGCGCATGTCTGTCAGCTTTAAGATTCGGGTACTGCTCGAATACTGCCAGAAGTCTTCCCAATAAGCCTGAAATTTCGCCTTCTGCCTTGATTCTTTCGGGCAACTCTTTTGCACTTATTGCAGCAGCTCTTGCCTGAATAACTTTCTCAAGAGTTTCTTTCTCGTGCTGCATATATCCTTTTACTGTGTTTACAAGATTCGGAATAAGGTCATGTCTTCTTTTTAATTGGACGTCTATTTGAGCCCATGCATTATCAACTTCTACTTTTGATCTTAATAAAGAATTATAAAGGATGAAATAGGTAAATAATACAAAAGCAACGAGAGATAATAGTATTACAAGGACTCCTATCATTTAAAATCTCCATCCTCCGTGCATTGCTCCTGCACCTAAAAAGCCTAAACCAAAGATGGCTCCAAGAGTAAAGCCTACGACAGCCATTACTACGATAGACACAATTATGAATATAATTTCATAACCTACGGATTTGTCTTTTGGAACATCCATAAAAATCAAAATTGCATGATATAGAACATATAATGAGTAAATCAAACCGGCAAGAGCTATTAACCACCCTAAGAAAGGAATAAATGTGAAAAAAGAACCTACCCATGAAGGTGTTAAACTATATGCTATTGTTTTGGCTGATTGCTCAAGGTCTCCGTTCCCTCCGAAGCTTTTCGAAAGAGCCTGCATTAAATACATGAGTATAATAAAATTGACTACACCTATAATTAATTGCATTATGAGCGAACGAATGGCCCAGGAAGCCGACCATCCAATCATACTTAAAAATGAGCCTATTGCTGAGATCGCAACTAAAATCAATACATAATTTACTAAAAGATTCATCCATGGTTCTTTTTCTTCCTTTCTTTTTGTAAATGCATTTTTTGGTTCTAAAATTATCTCCTTTACAGTATTAATTAGTTTTGCAAAATCCATCTCTTCCTCCTTTATTTTTATTGGTAAAAAAATTATAAAAGAAAAGAGATAAAAGGTCAATAACTTTTTACTTGAATATCTGTAATTGAAAAAAGAGAATTATGATTATTATCCCCCTGAAATTATTGGTCTGATTATTACTTCTTCATCTTTTTTTATGAGGTAATTATCACTTTTGTTTTCTTTATTAATTATAACCATAAAAGCATCTTTTGGTTTTAAATTTAAAAGAGATTTAAGCTCTTCAACTGTCATTTCTCTCTCAAATTCATACTCTTTTCTGTTATATTTATCTATTACTTTCATCTTTTTGATAATGGCGGAGGAGGTGGGATTCGAACCCACGGTCCCGTTACCGGGACACACGCTTTCCAAGCGTGCTCCTTAAGCCACTCGGACACCCCTCCATCTATCTTTTTTTAATTTTTTTTTATTCCTTTTTTGGCGGAGAGGGAGGGATTCGAACCCCCGTCCCGGCTCATCACCGGAAAATCGATTTCGAGTCGACCCCGTTACGACCACTTCGGTACCTCTCCTGGTGAGGAAAAAATCTTTTAATATTTTTTCACAGCTTTCCTTTTCCAATTCTGCTTCAACTTCAAAGTGGTGATTAAATTTTTCAAAGTATCGGTAGTAAACATCAACTCCACCTCTTATGGGATCGTATGCTCCGAAGTAAAGTTTTTTTATTCTTGCATTTACCATTGCTCCAATACACATCAGGCACGGCTCTTTAGTAACATATAGTTCAAGATCATTTAATCTGTAATTTCCAATTTTTTTTGCAGCTTTTTTTATTACTATAATCTCGGCATGGGCAGATGGGTCATTTTTGCTAATAACCTGGTTATGGGCTTTTGCTATAACTTTGCCATTGAGTACAGCAATTGCACCTACCGGAACTTCTCCTTTTTTTTTCGCTTTCTCTGCCTCTTTTAATGCCAATTTCATATATTTATTCATTTTCTAACCTTTTTTCACGCCCGAGAGGATTCGAACCTCCAACCTGCTGATTCGTAGTCAGACGCTCTGTCCGGTTGAGCTACGGGCGCAACAGGTGATTTTATCCTATTTCTTACTATTTTTCAATAGCTCTCTGTTCAACCCTAAATCTCGAGTAAGAAAATGGAAGACAGTAGCAATGGAAAAGCTTAAAGTAAAAAGTCTCGAAGCTTCAAATTTGAGGTCAGTATTTTTTTATGAAAAGAAAATAAATAAAAAATCACTAAAATTAGCTTTGAAGCTCACGAAAGCTTAAGGGCTTTCTTGGCTATAAGTCCCAAAAGCTGCCAGGTAAGCTGGAAGCTCGGCTTTTGGGCTCGTTTATTTGAGTTTTCAGGTGTCTAATGAGTAATTTATTAAAGTTTACTTTTTAATGCTTAGTTTTGTAGTATGCCTTTTTATTGTAGGGGAAATTTTTCTTTGTTATAATGAATTTACTTATTGTCTTTATAAGGAGGACTATATGAGACCATCTTCAATTAAATCAAATTTATCGAAAAAATTAATATTTATTTTAGTTTTGGGATTTGTTTTAAGTTTTTATTCTTTAATTTTAAATGCAGAAGTTCAGATAAGACCTTTGATGAGATATCCGGATATCTACAAAGATACAATTGTATTTGTTTACGGAAATGATATCTGGAAAGTTCCTGTTACAGGAGGGGTCGCCGAAAGGCTCACAATAAATGACGGACATGAAATATTTCCCAAATTTTCTCCCTGTGGAAAATGGATTGCTTTTACGGGTGAGTATGACGGGAATCCTGATGTCTATATAATGGATGTTTACGGTGGTCATATAAAAAGGCTTACATATCATCCCGGTTTTGATGAGGTTGTAGCTTGGCATCCTACAAAGCACAAAATAATTTTTCGCTCAAACAGAGATTCTGCCACAAGGTATGACCATCTTTTTATGATAAATCCGGATGGTACGGAGCTCGAAGAGCTAATTCTTCACGAGGCGGCTTTCGGTAGCTTTTCTCCTGATGGTAGCAAAATAGCATATAATAGGGTTTCAAGGGAAAACAGAACTTGGAAGAGATACAGGGGTGGGCTTGCTCAGGATATCTATCTTTTTGATTTTAAGGCAATGAAAGATTACAGGATAACAAAGTTCAGGGGAACCGATAGAATCCCAATGTGGATTGGTGATAAAATCTATTTTACTTCCGATAGGGATGGTGTGTTAAATCTTTATTCCTATAATACCAAGACAAAAAAAATAAAACAGTTAACTTTTCATAAAGAGTATGATGTGAGAAGGCCGAGTAAAGGAATAGATAAAATAGTTTATGAGAACGGTGGAACACTTAGGGTTTACAATATTAAAACAGGTGAAGATAAACTAATACCGGTTGAGATAAGAGCTGATGCTCCTGAAAAGAGACCCTATTATAAAAATGTGAGAAGATATATAACAGATATGGATATTTCTCCCACAGGTGCAAGAGCACTTGTTGTAGCACGGGGTGAAATTTTTTCAGTGCCCAGGGAAAATGGCTCTATATTAAATAT
Organism: Candidatus Aminicenantota bacterium; assembly: GCA_027067555.1. GTDB lineage: Bacteria > Acidobacteriota > Aminicenantia > JAMOAD01 > JAMOAD01 > JALXDT01. Next base: position 5,102 of record JAMOVU010000134.1, read on the forward strand.
AACGGAAGATTCCGGAGCAAGGGATAAGGATGCTGCATGGTCTCCGGATGGTAAAAAGATTGCTTACTTTTCGGACAAAGACGGAGAATATAATCTTTACATAATTGATGCTGAGGCTAAAACCAGGCCTGTTAAACTTACCTCTTTTAAAAAAGGTTACAGACATTATATTAAGTGGTCTCCAGATGGAAAGAAGATTGCCTTTGCAGATCAAACCCTTTCACTTTACTATATTGATATTGCAACAAAAAAAATCACAAAAGTTGACAAAGCTTACTATCAGAACATTGATATAGATCAGGATGAGAAGGCAATTTATGATTTTAACTGGTCTCCTGACAGCAGATTTATTGCATACTCGAAAATGGACAGTGATTTTGTCACAAAAATTTATATATATTCACTTGAAGATAAAAAGGTTCACAAAATCAGCGGTGAACTTTTCAATGATTTTGAGCCTGTCTTTTCAAAGGATGGCAAATATCTTTTCTTTGTTTCAAACAGAAGGTTTAACCCGACATTTGATGATTTGGATTGGGAAATGGTTTACAAAAATATTGCCGGAATATATTATGTGAGTCTGCAAAAGGATACTCCATCCCTGTTTCCATACAAATCCGATAAAAGCTATGAGATAAAAAATAAGAAAAACAAAAAAAACGGCAAATTATTACATATTGACTTTGCAGGAATTTCAAATAGAATTGAAATGCTCCCTCTTCCCAAAGGTAATTACAGAAGACTAAGTGTGAGTGAAGGTAATCTCTTTTATCTTAATTCTGATAAAGGAGATTACAATCGCTTTAAATACAGGGATCTTGGCCCCAGAGACCTTTATGCTTTCTCATTTAAGAGCAAAAAATCAAAGGTTTTGGTTAAAAAAATCGATGATTATAAAATTTCTTCCAATGGAAAACATATAGTTTTCAGAAAGGGAACCTCGGTTGGTATAGTCTCCACTTCGGGTGGTAAGCCAAAAATGCTTAAGCTTGCAGATTTGACTATGAAGATAGATCCGGTGAAGGAATGGCGTCAGATTTTCAATGAGGCGTGGAGAATGGAAAGGGATTATTATTATGAGCCCAATATGCATGGAGTTGATTGGTTGGCTGTGAAGAAAAAGTATGAAAAGCTTTTGCCATATGTTTCCTGCAGGGAGGATGTTAAGTATCTTATAGGCGAGATGATAGGAGAGCTTAATACCTCTCACACATATGTGTTTGGCGGAGATTCTTTAAGGAGAGGCAAGAGAGTTAATGTTGGGCTTTTAGGAGTTGATTGGGGATTGGATAAAAAACACAATCTCTATTATTTTAAAAAGATTTACACGGTTCCCGATTGGTCAAGAGGAATTATTCCTCCGCTTTTAAAACCGGGAATTAATGTTAAAGAGGGATATTACTTATTAAAGGTTAATAATAAAAAGGTTAACGGAAAGAAAAATATTTATTCTTATTTTGAAAACACTGCAGGCAAACTTATTGAAATTACGGTAAATAATAAACCTACAATGATTGGAGCCAAAACATACAGAGTAAAACCAATATATTCCGAAAGAACCTTAAGATATAGAGCCTGGGTGGAGCATAACAGAAAAGTCGTTGAAAAAGCTTCGGGAGGATTAATTGGTTACCTTCATCTTCCTGATACTTATATGGGCTCGGCTGTTGAGTTCCCCAAATACTTTTATTCACAGATAACCAAAAAAGGTTTGATTATTGACGGAAGATACAATGGAGGTGGCCTTGATCCTGATATCTTTTTAAGAAGATTAAACAGAAAAGTATTGTCTTACTGGACAAGGCGGTATACTCATGATCAGCTGGGACCTCATATGACAGCCAATGCTCATATGGTGCTTCTTACAAACAAACAGGCTGGTTCCGGAGGAGATGAGCTGCCCTATGAGTTCAGAAGAAAGAAGATGGGGCTTATTATAGGTACGAGAACATGGGGAGGTCTTGTTGGTGTGTCAATGTTTATTCAATTAATAGATGGGGGTGGAATAACAGCACCGGATTATAGAATTTACAGTCCCGAAGGAAAATGGATAATAGAAAATCATGGAGTGGATCCTGATATAGTTGTGGACCTTGACCCTGTTCAGATGTCAAAGGGATATGATGCTCAGCTAATGAAAGGAATTGAAATACTTTTAAAGGAGATAAAAAAAGATCCGAAAAAATGGCCTAAACACGGGCCTTTTCCTGTGGATAAAACCATAAAAAAGTGAAATAAAAAAAGAAAAATACAAAATTAATTAGCTTTTTAATGGGTTTAAGTTTCATTATCATGGTTTAAGAATAACAAAAGATTTTAGTTTTCGTAGTAAAACTATTAAATTATTTTATGGAGTTAAAAATGTTTAATAAAAAGTGTTCAAAAGGCTTCATAGTTTTTTTTATTATTTTCTTTTTTGGTTTGTTCTCTGTTTTTGCAGAACAGACAGAAAAAGCAAAAAAGAGTGATTCTGAGAAAAAGAAAGAAACTGAAAATTTTGAAGTTGTGGTTACTGCTCCGAGGATGGAAATTCCTCTTAAAGAAAATCCTGCTGCAACCACGGTTGTTTCACAATCTGTTCTTGAGAATCTTCCCCGTTCAATTGCTCTTGATGAAGTTATGAAATTGGTCCCCGGCGTAAGAGTGGATAATCAGGCTGATGGAGAAAGGGTCCACTTTTACATAAGAGGACAGGGTATTCTTACTGAAAGAGGCACAAGAGGTATTAAAGTGCTTGTGGATGGGATACCATTGAATGATCCTACCGGCTTTGTTTCTGATCTTTATGATATTGATTGGGCAACTGTTAAGAAAATAGAGGTTTTAAGAGGTCCTGCCGCAGCTCTTTATGGCAGTGGCTCATCCGGAGGTGTCATAAATATAATAACCCGTGATGGTAGTGACTTGCCTGTTAGTGTAAGGGGCTTTTTTGTCGGAGGCTCTTACGGGTTTTATAAGGCTCTTACTGAAGCAAACGGAACTTTTGGTGGTGTAAATTACAGGATAACAGGTTCCATGACATCAGGAGATGGGTACAGAGATCACTCTGCTTACTCTGGTAAAAATTTTTACGGAAAATTTAATATCGGAGAAAGCGGAAAAAACAGAGCAACTATCATACTGTCAGCAACAGATTTTTTTAATGAAAATCCCGAAGGATTAAATCTTGCATGGTTTAGTCCAGATCCGGATAATCTAAGAAAATTGGCAAATCCCGATGCCTATACTTTTAATGAATATCAGAGAACTCAAAGATTGACAGGAGGATTTCACGCTGAATTGGCACTTTTTTCCGGTTTGAAGTTGGATGCAACTGCATATTTTAGACACACAAAGTACAAAGAAGCTGTTCCCTCCTCTGTGATTCACAGAACTTATAAAACTCCGGGTATGACTCTTCAGCTATCTTCTTCTTTTGATTTTGCCGGTGTTAAAAATAGTTTGAGCTCAGGGATTGATTTTGCTTATCAAAATTTGGATGAATTTAAGCATCCGAATTTGGGAGCTGCTGTTGAGGGAAATGAATTGCAGAGTAATCAAAAGATAGAGCAGAGTGGATTGGGACTTTTTTTCATTGATAGGGTAGAACTATCTAAAGAGCTTGGGTTCTCATTCACTATGAGGTATGACAGGATAAAAAACAGTTTGACGGATAATTTGAAAATTGACGGGATTGACCTTTCCGATAGTGTTGAGTTTGAAAAATTAACCGGTAGAGTAGGAGTATACTGGAATCCTTTTGAAAAAACTGGTTTTTATGCTAATTGGGGCAGTGGCTTTTTACCTCCGGGAACAGAAGAGTTAATAAACAATCCCTATAATTACGGAGGTTATAACACACTTTTAAAATCAGCTACCTCTTCCGGAATTGAGTTTGGAATGAGAGGTGTTTCCGAAGATTTTAATTTAAACTATGATTTTGCTGTTTTTTATTTGAAAACAGATAATGATTTCGGAAGATACAGAATAAAGACAAGACCTCTTGAAACATTTTATGGTAATGTTGGCTCAACAAACAGATACGGTCTTGAGACTCTTCTTGGCTGGTTTCCTGTTGAGGGTGTGGCTTTAAGATTATCATACACTTACTCTCATTTTAAATATGATGAAGTTAAAACAATGGATAGTGGAATGACTTACAAGGATACTTTTCTCCCAAATTCGCCGGAGCATCAGCTGTACTTTGATTCTGAATTTAACCTTATTTCAGATCTTACTTTCGGGGCATCTGTTGAGCATGTAAGCTCATGGTTTATTGATGCTACCAACAGGGTGTTTCCAGATGGCTACGGAAAGACATCTCCTTACACTTTAATGAATGTTAGATTGATTTATAAATTTGATGTGGATGATACTCCTTTTGAATTTTTTATTTTCGGAAGGAATATTTTCAATGCAAAATATTATGGATTTACAGAACCTGATCCTGATGGAAACTCCTATCAACCTGCTCCGACCTCCGAGTGGTCTTTAGGGTTCAGATTTGTAAAATAGCGCCTTTCTTTAAATTGCAAAACTTTTGATATTTTGATATTTTATAGCACACAAATTTTAACAATTTTAGGAGGAATTATGAAAGAGCAAAAAGCAACAAATATCACATGGCACGAGCATAAAGTGAGCAGAGAGGAGAGGGAAAAACTCCTGGGGCAAAAAGGAGTTATTCTCTGGTTTACTGGTTTGTCCGGAAGCGGAAAATCCACAGTGGCAAATGAAGTTTCCCATAGACTTCATCAAATGGGAAAACTTTCTTACATCCTTGATGGTGATAATATAAGGCATGGTTTAAACAAGGATCTGGGATTTTCCCCGGAGGATAGAGCTGAAAATATTAGAAGAATCTCGGAGGTAGCCAATCTTTTTGCCGATGCAGGTGTAATAACAATAACAGCTTTTATCTCCCCTTACAGAAAGGACAGGGATTTTTGTAGGGAACTTGCGGGTGAGGGAAGATTTATTGAAATTTATGTAAAAGCTTCTGTAGAGACATGTGAAAAGAGAGATCCCAAAGGACTTTATAAAAAGGCAAGAGCGGGGGAAATTAAGGAATTTACCGGAATCTCAGCTCCCTACGAAGAGCCTCTTAATCCTGAAATTATTCTTGATTCAGATAATCTTACGATTGAAGAGGAAGTGGAAAAAGTTATGAATTATTTGAAGGAGAAGGGAATAGTTTGATATTTTATGAAAGGAAAGGTTGAGGCTATAGGTAAGGGGGGCTATGGGATTGTTTTTAGGGAAGGAAAAACAGTATTTGTCCCCTATGTAATTGAGGGGGAGGAAATAGAGTTTGAAATAGAGAAGAAAAAATCTTCCGTTTACTTTGGAAAAGCTGTTGAAATCATAAAAAGCTCTGAAAAAAGAGTGAAGCCTGTATGTAAATATTACGGAGTTTGCGGTGGGTGTAATTTTCAGCACATATCATATGATTATCAGCTTAAGCTTAAAAGAAAAATTTTGATAAATAATCTTAAAAGGATTGCAAAGGTGGAGATCCCTTTTGAAGTGGAAACAATTCCTTCCCCCTTTACGGAAAAATACAGAACAAAAGTCACCTTTAAGATAATTAACGGAAAGATAGGATTTTTCAAAAGAAATTCCAATGAGCTTATAGAAATTGAAGAATGCATCATAGCGAATGAAAAGATAAATGATTTTTTAAAAGAGATTAAAGGGAACAATTTGATTGAGTCTGTTAAAAAAGGTGAGATAATAGTTCTTTCAAACGGAGAAAAAATAAGTGCGGTTTTGAAAAGCGGAAGAAAAAAGAATTATCTTACGGATGAAAAAGGGCTTTTTTTTGAGCTTTTGGGATTAAAATATTTTTTCACTCCCATTTCATTTATCCAATCCAATCTTTACAATCTTAAAACAATGCTTTCTCTTTTGAGAGAGGAAATTGAAAAGGGAGGAGAGAGCGCAGCGGATCTTTTCAGTGGAACGGGCTTTTTTGCAATGCTTTTAAGTAAGTATTTTAAAAAGGTGTATTCTTATGAGATTAAGAAAGAGAACATAAAACTTCAGGAAAAGAATAAGAATATAAACAGTATTGAAAATATTAAAATAATTTCCGGGAATATTTTAAGAAAAAATATGATTTTTCCTTCAGAGCTTTTTGTAATAGACCCTCCCCGCGGAGGTATTACAAAAAAGGTTATTAAAAGAGTTGCGCAAGCTTTTCCTGAAAAGATAATATATTTTTCCTGTGATTCAGCGACCTTTTCAAGGGACACATTTTATTTTAAAGAGAAAGGATATTCCTTAAAAAAGCTTAAGATATTGGATAATTTTCCCCATTCGGATCACTTTGAAATATTTTCGGTTTTTGAAAAAGCTGATTAACTATAAAAAATCAGGCTCTTTTTCATAATTTATTTTGGGCTCTTTAAAAAGTAATAATTCGGTCCTTTTCGGATTCTTGAAAATTTTAAGATTGTATCTGAATTTGTAGAGGTTATAATTTCTATTTAAGTTAAAATCCATAGTTTTCTATATTTTCCATGTCCTAAAAATTCGATTAATCCCAGGTCCCTGAGATATTGTAATTGTTGTCTTATTTTATCTTTAATATTTCTATTTTCAGGATAAATCTTTTTCAATCTTTCTTCGAATCTATAAACATCATTTAAAGTAAAAACCTGGCTCTGAATCTCATTGAGGCACTTAAATATTTCAGCTTTCCAGCCTTTTAAAGATGATACTATTGAATTAAGGGATTCCTTTGTGATTCCAATTGTATCCTCGATAAGTTCTTTCTTCTCATTAGAAGTTTTAGGTAATTTTAATGTTTCTCTTTTAGGTAAATTTTTTAGTATTTGTTTTACAGTTGAGATTTCTTCTTTGCCTATTAGCCCCGTTTTTTCACTTTTGGAAATATATTCGAAATCTGAAACGATTTCGTGGATTAGCTCTTTTTCTGTTAAATAGATTCCATATTCAAAATTATTCAGTAATCCTCCGTCTGTTAAATTTGAGGAAGTTATTATGGCTTTTGTATTATCAAATAGATAAATCTTTGCATGCAATGGGGGAAAGTTTTTAACAACTCCTCTGCTGTCAACTATATTTTCCAGACCTTCAAGATCAATACTTCCTGAATAAAGGTTAATTAATTTAAAAGAAGTAATCAGTTCGATTTTTGTGTTTTTGGATTTTGTGTTTATTAATAAATCGCACATATTGCTTTTGACAAAAGGTGAAGCTATTTTTATGGAATTTCTACTTTTGGAAACAAGATCAATAAAAAAATCTTTCCACGGTGTTCTTATTATTTTCATTTTTTATAAATTAATTTTACTCCCACATCTTTAAATTGTCAAAAACCTTATCCCTATTGAAAGATTCTTACAAAAATTTTAGTTTAAAAAAATATTTGCTTAATATATAATTAAAATATGTTTAAGAAAATAAATCTCTTTTTATTAATTTTTATCATTTTCTTTAAGATATACGGGCAAAAGTTAATTTTTACGGATAATAATACCCCTTTAAAGGGAGTTAAAGTTTCTTTGCTATTGTATAAAGGAAAAGATAAGGTTAATCTTCAGAGTGATTACAGAGGAGAGGTCCTTTTAAAAAAATTAAAACAGGGGCTCTGGAAGGTAAGAGTTTACAAAGAGGGTTTTTATCCGGATGAGTTCTTTTTGTTTTTGAATAAAAAAAATACCTGGACGCGCAAATATCAGTTAACCGAATCAAGTAATAATCCTCCTGAATTTTTAAGGGCCTGTGAATATTTTTTTAAATGGAAGGATAAGAAGGCTGCAAAAATCTTTGTAAAATATAAAGACCCGGATTCTTTAAAATTAGCAGCTCTTTCATATTATTATTCAAAGGAATATGAAAAAGCTGAAAAACTTTTATCTGAAAGCAAGAAGGAAAGAAATAGAGTTTTGTTAGCTGATATTTATTTAAGGGCGAATGATTACAGAAAAGCGGTTAAAGTTTTAAAAAAATTAAAACCGGAATCAGTTTATAATCCGGAAATTTTAAAAAATATAGGAAAGTTTTTTTATGAAAGGGAAGAGTATGAAAAAGCAATTCCATTTTTAAAAAGGAGTATAAACTTATCTCCAAAAGAAGGTAAAACCTATTATTTTTTAGGACTTTCTTATGCTGCTACAAATAAAAGAGATGATGCAATAAAAAATCTTAAAAAATTCATGAAACTTGAGCCGGATTCAGTTGATGTGGTTATAGCTGATAGTGTTATCCGAACTTTAAGTGAGATGAAAAAAGAGGGGAAAAAATGAGATTAAAGAATGGTATTATCTTTTTTATGGTGCTCACTATCATCTTGAGCAGTTTTGTTTTTGCTCAAAATAAAGCTTCCGATTTAAAACCAAAGTATAAAAAGTGGCTTGAACTTGTCCATTATATTATTACACCTCAGGAAAAAGAGGTCTTTTTTGCTTTAAAAAGTGATAGGGAAAGAGACACTTTTATAAAACTGTTCTGGAAGCAGAGAGATCCCACTCCCGGTACTCCTGAAAATGAATTTAAAGAGGAGATAATTAAAAGATTTAATTATGCTAACAAATATTTTAAATATGGTTCAACAAAGCCCGGCTGGAAAACCGATATGGGGAGGATTTACATAATACTTGGTCCTCCTGTGAACAGAGAAAGAATTGATGCATACGGACTTCAACCGATGGAAGTGTGGAGTTATTATGGGGATTCATCCAGAAATTTGCCTCCTCATTTCAGAATAGTCTTTTTTAAAAGGCATGGTACAGGGGAATTTAAGATTTATGATCCTGCAATAGATGGGCCTGATTCCCTTTTGGTTAAAACTTCTGAGGTAAGGGACATAAGCCCTTTTGATTATGCAACTATTTATGAAAAAATCCAGCAGATTGATCCTTCTGCTGCAGAGCCTGCTCTGAGCTTGATTCCGGGAGAGATTCCTCTTAATTACCAACCTTCTCCTTCAAACACTATTTTAATTTCTAAAGTTTTGGAGGCCGGGAGGAAAAATATTAATGTTAAGTATGCAAGAGATTTCCTTAATTTTAAAGGTGTTGTGAGTGTGGAGTATGCAACTGAGTATGTAAATTCAGTGCACAGTGTGGATATTTTTAAGGATATTGAAACAGGATTTAATTTTGTCCATTTTACAATTCTTCCAAAGAGGATTTCTGTTGATTATTCTGAAGTTAAGGATAAATATTATTTTATTTATAAACTTACAGTAAGTTTAAGTAAAAGTGGAAAAATTATTTATCAATATACTAAGAATTTTCCATTTTATTTTAATGAGTCAGAAATAAGAAAAGTGGTGGCAAAAGGTTTTGCAATTTCCGATCTTTTTCCTATTATTCCCGGCCGGTATAAATTAACTGTTTTAATTCAAAATACTGTGAAAAAGGAGTTTTCATACTTTGATAAAAATATTGAGATAAAAGGTGCAGGTAAAGGTATTCCAAGGATTTACGGTCCTTTACTGGGCTATAAGATTATAAATGACAGTTCTTTTGTTTACAGGCCTTACAAGATTGAAAACACAGTGGTTTCCGTAGATCCTAATGAAAACTTTCTACCGACAGATAATATTTATGTATTTTACTGTATTGACGCAGGGGGATATGAAAAAACCATTAAATCTCTTTTGGAGATAAAAAATAGGGTGGGGTATAGAGCTTTTTCTTTTAGAAAGAGAATTGAAATAAATAAAGATATCTCTGAGAAATGTTTTACTCAAAGGGTAAATAACCCAGGTGCAGGCGGCTATAGTGTTAAAATTTCTCTATTATCTGATAAAGAAATTCCTTTTGAAATAAAAGAAAAGAGTTTTAATATTTCCCCTGTGAGAAATTTTACGCATCCAACACTTGCTTTTAAAAGACTTATTAAATCAAATAGTTTTCTTTATTATTGGACAATAGGTTCTCAGTATAAGAGCATTGGTGAATTTGCAAAATCTGTTGAAAATTATTCAAAGGCATTCAAGCTCAGGAGTAATTATCCTCCTTTGACTAAGGAATACAGTGAACTTTTAATTCAATTGGGAAAAAATAACCAGGCTCTCAATGTTCTGGAAAGCCTGAAAGGGGAAAAATACTTGTTTGATTACTATTTTTTAAAGGGGATTGCTTTGTTCAATCTTGGAAAATATAGGATGGCAAGGGATACTTTGTTAAAAGCTAATGATATTTATGATAGTGATTATAAATTACTGAATTATCTGGGACTTTCTTTCTGGAATTTAGGTGATTATGATAATGCGATTAAAGCATTGAGATCTTCCCTGAAAATTAATACTGAGCAGGAGATGATAAAAAAACTTGTGAAGAAGTTGAATTTAAGGATTAAGAAAAGATAATATTGAAAATAAAGATTTGATGATATATAATAGATTCAAATGATTTGCTATTTGAATAAAAAATTTTTATCTGTCTTGAACTTTGTAAGAAATAAGAATGAGTACCCATATTTGATTTTGGGGCAGCGTCACAATTCTTTTTTCCTTCCCGAAAATTTAATTCCTTTTGATATGGATATCTTTTCTGATTCCGAATATATGAATTTTTTTGAAAATGTTTCTTTTTCTATTAACCACATTGGTTTTCTTTTGACAAAACTACCGGAAAACCCACCGATTCATTTGGGAGGAAATCTTATTATTGTTGATTCTTATAACTTATATCAATGCTATTACACTGATGTTGAAGGTACAAAAACTTACTTTAGAGAGATTAATCTTTTAATGGGAGAGAAGAGAGATGACTTACACCACTGAAGAGAGAAAAGAACTTTTGAAAATCGCGAGAGATGCAATAGAGCATTATTTGAGAACCGGAGAAAAGATTTATCCTGAAGTAAAAAATGAAAAGTTTAAAGAAAATAGAGGGGTTTTTGTTACTTTGCATGTGAATGGAAAGTTGAGGGGTTGCATAGGGTATCCTCTTCCTTATAAGCCTTTGTACGAAGCTGTGGTTGACAATGCAATTTATGCGGCAACTGAAGATTGGAGGTTTGAGCCTATTAAGTTAGAAGAGATGAAGGATTTGAATATAGAGATTTCCGTGCTTACAATTCCACGAAGGATAGAAAATTATTCTGATATTGAAATTGGGAAGCATGGGATTATAGTCTCAAAAGGAGGCAACCGTGGGCTGCTTTTACCTCAAGTACCTGTGGAACAGGGCTGGGGGCTTGAAGAATATCTTTCAAACGGTTGCCTTAAAGCTGGTCTCTCTCCCGACGAATGGAAAAGGGGAGTTGAGATTGAAGTATTTGAAGCAGAAATATTCAAGGAGGGGTAAATGGAAGAATATAATGTTGAGTTTAAAGAAAATTTGAGGGAAAAGCCTTTCCCGGAGATAATTTATAATATTTATCAAAAAAAGTTATCAGGTGTTTTAAATGTAAAAAAAGGAGATGAAGAAAAGGGGTTTATTTTAAAGAGGGGGCAGATAATTTTTTCAAAAACCAATAACAGAGATGAAAGTTTGGGAGCCTTATTATTAAAAACCGGTGATATTACAAAAGAACAATTATCCAATGCTCTTGTTATAATGCATGAAAGTGGAAAAAGGTTAGGTAGAATTTTGGTGGAAATGAATGTTATTTCTCCGGCAAAATTGTGGGAAAGTGTTAAAGAGCAGTTGAAGGTGATATTTTTTTCAATTTTTAATTGGGCTGAGGGAGAGGTTGACTTTTTTGAGGGAGAGCCAAGTATTACGGAAGCTATTGTTTTAACAGAGAATACTCCTGATCTTATTCTTGAAGGGATAAGAAATCTAACAGATTATGATGTTCTTTATCATTACTTGAGAGATAGAGGTGTTAAATATCTTTTGAATGAAGAAAAATATAGAAAAAGGCCTATAGTGCTTGAACCTTATGAAGAGTATGTGGCAAGATTAATTGATGGCAAAAGAAGTGTTGATGAAATTATAGAGGTCTCAGATATAGGTGAGATTGAGACCTTAAGAGTTCTTTATATACTTAAATCTTTTGATCTTATTACTTCAGATAAAAATGTTACAATGGTTACTCCTATCCCTTTGAAAAATAGTGAAAAAGAGGATCTTGCTAAGATTATAAGAAAATTCAACAATATTTTTTCATATATCTATCATGCAATTTTAAGAGAGGTAGGGCCAATAGGGGAAAGAGTTATTGAAAAGAATATAGGAGAGGTAACTCTATATAGAGGGGATGTTTTTTCAAATATTACCCTTAAGAAAACGGGTACTCTTGATGAAGAGGAGCTTTTAAAATCACTATGGACTATAAAGAGAGAAAAAAGAAAAAGTGTTTTGTTAAAGCTTTTGGATGATCTTTTGATGGCAGAGATTCTTGCTGTAAAGAGAGTTCTTGGAAAGGAGTATGAGGAGAAAATAATCTCAATGATAAAAGATATTAATGGTGGCGAAGGTAATTTTTAATATCTCTTACTCCTTTTCTATATTGATGTTAATGAAGCTTAATCTTACGGATGGAAGATAAAAGAGGATTCTATATCATTATTGGAGGCCCCACTGCCATTGGGAAGAGTAGCATAGGGATTGAATTGGCAAGACAATTAAATGGGGAAATTGTAAATGCAGACTCAAGACAGATTTACAAGGATTTTGATATTGGAACGGGAAAACCATCTTCTGAGGAATTAAAAATTGTGCCCCATCATCTTTTCAGTTTCCTTGATGGAAATCAAAGGTTTTCTGCTTTTGAGTACATGGAAAAAGCATCTGAGATAATAAAGGAGGCTGCAATGAGAAAGAGGGTTCCGATTGTTGTCGGAGGAACCGGTTTGTATATTCATTCTCTTCTCTACGGCTTATTCCCGGAAGGTGAAAGAGATGAAAAATTGAGGGAAAAAATTATTGCAGAAGGTGAAGATATAGGTTGGGAAAAAGTGTATGAAAAATTAATGGAAATTGATAGAGAATACGCGGAGAAGATAAGCCCCAATGATAAAATAAGAATCATCAGAGCTCTTGAAGTTTATTACAAAACCGGGAAAACTCTTACCGAAAATTTTAAATTAACAGAATCCCCACTTAAAGAATTTTATTCCATTAAAATTTTTTTAAATGAGAGAAGAGATAGGTTATATGAAAAGATTAACAGAAGAGTGGAACTTATGTTTGAAAATGGTCTTATTGAAGAGGTTAAAGCTCTTATTAAAAAAGGTTATAATGAAGAGTCTCCTGCATTTCAGTCTATTGGATATAAGTATGCTCTGATGATTATAGAAGGAAAAATTGAGAAAAAAGAAGCCCTTAGGTTAATGCAAAGGGATACAAGACATTATGCTAAAAGGCAAATTGTCTGGTTTAAAAAAGAAAAAGGATTTCAACACTTTAATCCCTCTGATTTTAAAAAAATTATGAATTTTGTTCAGAAAGAGATAAGATGGAAAGAGCTGTCATTGTAGGGGTATATACAGGTAATGTGAGAAGAAAGGAAGCAGAAGAATCCTTAAATGAGCTTCAAGATCTTGTTATTTCAGCTGGAGCTGAGGTAGTTGGCTCATTTTTGCAGCACAGAGAGAAGATAAACCCCAAATATTATATTGGAGAAGGTAAACTTCGCGAAATTCTTGAGAAAAAAGGAGAATTGGATTTTGAGGTTATTGTTTTTGATGACCGTCTTTCTGCTGCTCAGTACAGAAATCTTGAAAAGAAAACAGGGGTTAAAGTAATTGATAGAACTCAGCTTATTCTTGATATTTTTGCTCAAAGAGCGAGAAGTAAAGAGGGCAAACTTCAAGTTGAGCTTGCTCAATTAATGTATCTTTTGCCGCGATTAACAGGAAAAGGAGTTGAGCTTTCAAGACTTGGAGGAGGAATAGGTACAAGAGGTCCGGGAGAAAAAAAGTTAGAATATGAAAGAAGAAGAATTAGGGATAGGATTGCGAAGATAAAGAGAGAACTTAAAACCATTTCAAAAAGAAGAGGTCTTCATAGAGAAAAAAGAAGAAAGTCAAAAATTCCAATGGTTTCACTTGCTGGCTATACTTCTGCTGGGAAGACAACACTTTTTAATCTTCTTGCTTCCGAAGACTATCTTGTCTCAAAAAAACTATTTTCAACACTTGATCCTCTTACAAGGGTGGTTAATTTGAGAAGCGGATTAAAATTTTTTATTTCTGATACGGTTGGATTTATAAAAAAACTTCCTATCGAGCTTGTAAAAGCTTTTAGAAGCACATTAGAGGAGATGGTTCAATCAGATTTAATACTCCATGTAATAGATTACAGCAGTGATAGGTATAGTGATAATATACTATCTGTTAAAAACACATTTGAGGAGATTGGGATTTCGGATAAAAATGTAATTAATGTTTATAATAAGATAGACAAAATTGATGAGGGGTTCTCCCTTTTAGAGAAAAACAGTGAAAAGGATGATAGGGAAGTTTTCATATCTGCAAAAAAAGAGTGGGGTATTAATAATCTTCTGGAGAAGATAGAGCATGTGCTTTTTAAGGATTATAAGCTTTTTAAAGTTAAATTTTTAGCAGAATATGAGAGTATGGTAAAAAATCTTGATGTTTGGGGATTTATCGTAAAAAAAAGCAAAATCGATGAAGAAATTATCATTGATGTTTACATAAAATACGAAGATATGGTAAAATTTTTACCGAAATTAAAAGGAAAAGGCGAAGTTCTATGAAAAAATTCTCCATTTTTATTTTGATTGTTTATAGCTTGTTAATTACCTTTTGTGCTCAGAAAACCCCATCCATAAGGCTTTATGGAGAGAGGGAGCTTACTGGATCAGCAGGCTGGCAGTATCTTGAAAAGAATAAACCTCAAAAAGCTATCTCTTTTTTTAATAAACTTGATAATCCATATTTGAAAAATACAGGGCTTGCTTATTCTTATCTTGAGATGAAATCTTATGAAAAAAGTGAAAAGTTATTTAAAGAGGCATTGAAACATAGAGAAGGTTATTCAGCTTTGGCAGGTTTAGCACAGTTAAAGGAGATTGAGAAAAAATTTGAAGAAGCCTTCTACTATTATAGAAAGGCATTGCAAACAAGTGAGGAAGAAAATCCCTATATTAAGAGTAAAATGGATTATCTTAAAGGAGTTATAACTCAAAACCTACTAAAGAAACTTGAAAAAGAAGAATCTCCTAAAAAGAGAGCTGATTTGATAGAGGATATTCTTTTTGTTTCTCCAGAAATGAATAAACTGAGAGAGGAGTTGATAAGATACTATTTTTCAGAGGGAAATTATAAAAAGGTTGTTGAACATTATGATGAATTATTGAATTATAAGGATAAACCAAGCAAAGAGATAAGAGCTATTTATGCGAAATCCCTTTACAAAAGTGAAATGTACACAAGCGCTCTTTTGGAGATGGAAGAGCTTTACAAGGATTATCCTGATGATCTTGAGTTTGAAAGATTGTATTATGATTGGAAAGCTAAAATAGAATCTTTAAAAATTGACAAGTATATAAAGAGTGTTAGGGAGAAAAAAACAATAACAAGAGAAGAACTTGCTGCAATACTTTATTCAAAGTTTAGTAATATGATAGATTCTTTGACTTTAAATCCTAAAATAATTTTGGATATTCAAAGCTCGTGGGCAAAAGAGTTTATAAAAAAAATAGTTTTTGCGGGAATAATGAAGGTAGAATTAAACCACAATTTTAATTTACAAAAGGAGGTTTCACGCCTGGAGATGGCGGAGATTTTATATAGATTTTTAAAGAAAGTAAGGATTAAGATTAAGGGGAAGAGGGTTAAAATAGCTGATGTTCCATCTTATCATTTTAAAAGGAAGTACATAAATTTTGTTGTAAGCAATGGTTTGATGGTTCTTGATAAAGATAAAAAATTTTATCCTCAGAGAAAAGTCTCTGGTAAAGAGCTAAGTGCTATTTTAGAAAAACTGTCAATTTTACTGAGAGATAAACATTAATGAAATTTAAGACATTTGATACTGTTAAAGAAGAGCTTTTTAAGTTGCCGAATGAGCTTACACTTTTAAGAATTTTTTTAACACCAATTGTTCTTGTGGCAATTGTTTATGGTAAGAACAATTGGGCTTTTTTTATTTATGCAGTTGCGGCTATTACCGATTTTTTTGATGGTTATGTAGCAAGGAAGAGGAAAGAGATAACAGATATAGGAAAATTTCTTGACCCTCTTGCAGATAAATTAATGTCTTTAACAATGTATATATCTTTAAGCATTAAAGCTCTACATCTTTATAACACTATCCCCACCTGGCTTACAATTTTTGTTGTTTCAAGGGATTTATTTATTATGTTTGGAATAGGAATTATTTTTTTGTTAAAGGATGACATAATAATAAAAGTTACTATATGGGGCAAAATTGCCATGGTTTTACAAGATTTAACAGTGTTTTTTGTCCTTTTGTTTAATTATTTAAAAAGATCCTGTATCTTTATTGATTATCTTTATGTTTTAACTTTGGCCTTCGTTTTAATCTCAACTTATGGTTATGTTAAGATGGGCTTTAAGGTAATAGGGGAGAATGGGGGTAACAATGTATAAAAAATATGCACCTTTGTTTAATCTTCTTATTTTTTTAATTATATATTTTTTTATATTTGCCTTTTTTGCAGCTTTTAAAGTTATTCTTGCTCCTCTTCTTATTTCGGTTTTACTTGCGTATTTTTTGGATCCTCTTGTGAATGATGTTGAAAAAAAGATTAAGCTGGGAAGGCCTTTTATCTCTTTTTCTATTATTTTAATTTTTATTATTCTTGTTATGGGGATTTTTTCCTTAGTAATTCCGATTATCGTTAATCAGTTTAATAATTTTATGAAAAATTTACCGGAACTTATTGATAATCTTACAAAATCAACTTCAAATTTTACAAAATGGCTGGATAATCATTTTAAATTACCGTCCGCAGTTAAAATAAATTTTGCAAAGGAACTTGAAAAAGAAATTCTTAAGTTTTTATCAGGTTTATCCTCTTTTATTCCTTCCATATTTTCAAACATATACAGCATAATATTGAGTATCCTTTATCTGATTTTAATCCCGATTTTTACATTTTATCTTTTGAAAGAGTTACCACATATTAAAGAATTCTTTGAAAAATTAATACCTCCGAGAATAAGGCCTGGAGTAAAAGGGAAAATAAAGGAGGTTAATGAAGTTGTTTCCACTTTTGTGAGAGGGCAATTTATTATTTCCGCAGGTTTGGCAGTCGCTTATTCAATTGGTCTTTCAATTATTGGCTTGCCTTTTGCAATATTAATAGGGATAATAGCTGGTATTGGGGACATCGTACCATATCTCGGAACGCTTTTTGGAGTTCTGCTTTCTGTTATTGTTGCTCTTTTCTATTTCCATACCTTGAAGTCTATTCTTTTGGTTATTTTAGTATTTGCTATTATTAAAATTATTGAAGATTGGTTAATTTATCCAAAGTTAATAGGTGATAGGGTAGGGGTTCATCCGGTAATTATTATTCTTATCATAATATTTGCCGGAGAATATTTTGGAATAACAGGTATGATTCTTTCAATACCATTCGCAGGCGTTCTTAAAATATTTTTAAGAGATATTTATGAATGGTATAGGGATTCATTTTTGTACAATAAAGAGGTTGAAATTCCTGTTGAAGATAGCCCTGATGAAAATGGTAAAAAGCATGAGTAAAATATTTATGATTCCCTGGATGATTGATAGGAGTATTGTAAAAGGAGTTCCTAAGAAAGAATTTATGAAGGCAAAGGTTTTTGATAGTAAAGATAAGAAAATAGTTTACGATTTTCTCGGATATTCTCACTCACTGTCTTTGTTACAATTTTTTTCAAAAGATGTTGAGCAGATTATCTTCTTTGGGGCAGCTTCTTTTTCTGGAGAATATGAAACAGGCGATATTGTATATCCAAATGAGAATTTTATCTTTTTGAAATATGAGGATAGATTTACGAAAAGTTTAAAGTTAGATGAAGAGAAAAAGGTGGAGATAAAAGAAAAATTTAATATCAAATCAGCGCCTTCTATGACAGTTGATTATGCGGGCTTTTTCCCATTGGAAGAATTCAGACAATTAAGTAAGTTTAAAAACAATCTGTTTATAGAGATGGAATGGGGATTTATTTTCAGGTGGGCAAAAAGACACAATATTGAAGCTTATCCTATTTATATTCTAACGGACAAATGGGGAGAGAAAGTTAGGATAAGTGATAAAATAAAAAGGAATTTTAAGAAGACATTTGAGAAAATAATGGAGGAGATGTGAAGCCAAAGGTCTTATTAACAAGAGCATTTCAGGATAAACCGATTAAATATCTTTCCGAAGTTTCAGAATTAACTGTAGGTAATTATGAAAGAAATTTGAAAAAGGAAGAAATAATCAAGTTAATAAAAGATAAGGATGCTCTTATATCTTTGCTTGCTGATCCGATTGACCGAGATGTTATTGATGCTGCTCCGAATTTAAAAATAATTTCGAATTATGCTGTTGGTTACAATAATATTGACTATGATTATTGCATTAAAAAGGGAATCTATGTTACCCATACTCCGGGTGTTTTAACTGAAGCCACTGCTGATATAGCTTTTGCTCTTCTTCTTGCGGTTTCAAGGAGAATTGTTGAATCTCATAATTTTGTGCTTAAAGGTAAATTCAGAGGCTGGGAACCTAATTTATTACTTGGGCGGGAGATATCGGGGAAAACGGTTGGTATCATAGGGATGGGTAGAATAGGAAAAGCTTTTGCAAGAAGATGCAGAGGTTTTGGAATGAATATTCTCTATTATTCAAGAACAAGATTATCTGAGAAGGAAGAGAGTTTATTAGGTGTTACATTTATGGAATTAGATGAGCTTTTGGGAGAATCTGATTTTATTTCACTCCACATACCTTTGACAAAGGAAAGTTATCATCTTTTGAACAAGGAAAGATTGGAACTTCTAAAAAAAGATGCGGTTTTGATAAATACAGCAAGAGGTCCAGTTGTGGATGAAGAATATCTTATTAAAATGTTAAAAAAGAAAAGAATTTTCGGAGCTGGTTTTGATGTTTATGAAAAAGAGCCATATGTTCCGGATGAGCTTAAGAAGCTTGACAATGTGGTACTTTTACCTCATATAGGTTCAGCTACGGTAGAAACAAGGGAAAAGATGGCTATGATGTCTATAAAAGCTATTGAAGATTTTTTTAAAGGGAAAACCCCTGAAAATCTTATTCCGGAATGGAAAAAGTTTTTAAATGAAAGGTCTTAACTTGAGTATTGCATCCACGGTTGAAGCATTAAAAAATAAAAAAATAGTTTGTATTCCCACAGATACTATATACGGACTTTCCGCGAATGCTTATGAGAAGCAGTTATTAAAGAAAGTCTCTGAACTCAAAGGGAGGGCTTCACCTTTTATATTGTTAATGGATAGTTTAAATAAGATAATAGGGATATTGAATGAAATTCCGGTTTCATTTTTAAAATTAAAGGCTGCGGGTTTAATTCCTGGCCCGATAACTATGCTTTTTAAAGTAAGGGTAAAAATTGATTATATAGTCTCTTCAGAAGGAAAAGTAGCTATTAGAATTCCCTCTATGGATTTTTTACAGAAAGTTTTAATGGAACTTGATTTCCCCATTATATCAACAAGTGCAAATCTGTCAGGAAAACCTCCTGCAAAGACGATTGATGAAGCGAAAAAGTATTTTGGAGAAAATGTTGATTTTTATTTGGATGGTGGAAGATTAGAGGGTTATCCTTCTACTATGATAGATTTAACCGAAACCCCTGTGAAGTTAATAAGGGAAGGTGCAATACCTTTTAATGATATTATGGAGGCTTTAAATAAACAGTAATCCTTTGTTGACATTTGAACTTTTATTTATTATATTAAAAAATAAATAATTTAAGGAGGTACCATGAAGAAAGTAGTAAGTTTTGTGTTAATCATTTTTGTCGCCCTCTTTTTTTATTCCTGTAAAAAGAAAAAGGTTAAAACAATTCCACAACCTCAAAAGAAGGTAGAAAAGGTTGAAAAAGTTGAGGAAAAAGTTCCCAAACTTAAAGTTGAAAAGCTTTCGGAAGAAGAAATTTTTCAGAAAAAAACCATAGAGGAATTAAATAAAGAGCAAGTCCTTAAAATGATTCATTTTGATTTTGATAAAGCTAACATTAGGGAAGACATGGTTCCTATCCTTGAAAGAAATGCGGAATGGCTAAAAAAACACCCTACTGTTAAAATAAGAATTGAAGGGTATTGTGATGAAAGGGGAACAGTTGAGTATAACCTTGCTCTTGGAGAAAAGAGAGCAAAAGCTGCAAGAGATTATCTTATCTCTTTGGGAGTTGAGCCTGAAAGAATTACAATAGTTTCTTATGGAAAAGCAAATCCAATAGATCCCAGACATAATGAAGAGGCTTGGTTTAAAAACAGGAGGGCAGAGTTTATTATTATAGCTAAATAATAAACAGATAAAAAATGAAGAAAAAAATCCTTGTTTTTTTATTATCAATAAGTTTGCTTTCAACGATCCCTTTAATAGCTAAATCAAAAGAATATAAAGAGATAAATAAGAATTTAAAAACTCTGATTTCTATGATGGAATCTCTCAGTAGAAAGAATGATGCTCAGGCGGGAGAAATTTCTCAGGTCTATTCCAAACTTAAGATAATTCTAAGCCAGATTGAATCATTGAGAAAAAAGAATCTGGAGTATGAAAAGGCTATTGGATCATTACTGACCCAGGTGCAAACGCTTAAAGAAACGGTTGAGGAATTAAAAAGAGCTGTAAACAATTTATATCAGCAACAACCTTCCAGTGGGAGTTCAACCAGTCCTGAAACACAAATATCAAAAAATGTTTCCAACGCTGAACAAAAGAAAAAAGAAGAAAAGAAAAAGGTTAAACTTTCGCCTCAACAGCTTTATTATGCAGCTTATTCCGATTATTTGAAAGGGGATTTTGAATTGGCAATTCAGAGTTTTCAGGAGTATTTAAATAATTATTCTGACTCTCCTCTTGCCGATAATGCTCTTTACTGGATTGGAGAGTGCTATTATTCTCAAGGAAATTATGAAGCAGCGGTTAGGACTTTTGACCAGTTGATAAAAAAATACCCGGATGGTGACAAAGTGCCGAGCGCTCTTTTGAAAAAAGGATATTCACTTATTGAAATGGGCAAAAGAGCTGAAGGAATTGCTGTACTGAAAAAGATAATAAGCGATTATCCTCTTTCCGAGGAAGCGGGTCTTGCGGAGCAAAAAATCAGAGAAATCGGAGCGAATTAGGAGAAAGAATGAGACATCAAAATTCTTACAACAAAATTATTTTAATTGGGCATGTTGGAAGAGATCCTGAGGTAAGATATACTCAGCAAAACAGAGCTGTTGCAAATTTTTCTTTAGCCACAACTGATGTGTTCAAAAGTTTTAATTCGGGAGAAACAGAAAAGAGAACCCAATGGCATAAAATTGTTGCATGGGGAAAATTGGCTGAATTTGTTGAAAAGTTTATTAACAAAGGAAAACACATCTTGGTAGAGGGAAATTTAAGATACAACACTTGGACAGGACAGGATGGTGTAAAGAGAACCACCGCAGAAATATATGCGGAGAGTATAGTTCTTCTTGGAAAGAGGGATTCTTCTCAGGATAAATCCGATGGTTTTGGTAATGATTTTAATAGTGGTGGAGGTTTTGACGATTATCCGGATACGGATGAACCACTTCCCTTTTAATTGTTAAAATGCGAGATTATGATTATTGTTTTGCCTGTGGTAAAAAAAATCCGTGTGGATTAAAACTTGATTTTTACAGAGAAGGGGAATGGATTTGTGCTGATTTTATCCCTATAGAGTATTATCAGGGTTATCCTAATATTCTTCATGGGGGGATAACTTCAACCTTAATGGATGAAGCAATGGCAAAAGCTTTGATTTTTGATAATATAATAGCGTTAAGTATAAAGCTTGAAGTTTCTTTAAAAAGAAAAATAGAAATAGGAGAAAGAATAAGGGTAAAAGCAAAATTGGTGGAAAAGAGAAGAAAAATTTATATTCTTGAAGCTATAGTTGAAGGAATTGATAAAAAAGAGCTTAAAGCCTCTGCTAAAGGATTTTTTCACGAAGTTAAATTAGAAGAAAATAGTTAAAGTTTTAAGATTTCATTTGAAATTTTGATTGTTGCATTAACAATTCTTTTTTGGTCTTTTTTATTTGTATAATATCCTCTATTTAATGCGGTGTTTTTTCTTATTACAATTATTTCAATTCCGTCTGATTGACCTTTAGGTTCGAAAATCAAAAATCCCTCTAACTCATTGATTTCTTCCGAAGAGCGTATTTTCTCAAATTTTGCTAATAATCTGAAATCTTTTTTTGCTATGATGACAGAATAAAGATAGGGATACTGTTTTGATTGTACATTATTCATGCTTACGGAAAATTGAATGCCTAAAAAATCCTTTTTACTTTTTATTGGAGAAAGCATTAATTTTGCATCATGGGGAACATACTTTTTGTCTTTTTCCTCAATCAGAAATTGTGGCAAAACATTATAAATATCCTTATAATTTTTCATTACTATATTGTAGATATTTAATAAAATTGAAAGCTTTTGTTTTAATCCTTCAGGAGACCAGATGTATCTATTCCCAGAGGCTATTATTACTCCTAAAATTGCAATTGCATCCAATATAAGGAAAGAGACCATAGCTGGGGCTCCGTTTGCCGCAATAATAATAAAAATTATAATTCCAATGAAGAAGAAGGAGTAGCCCGAACCTTTTTTACTTCCGAAACTATCTATTTTTTTTACCTTCTTTAATGCTGCTCTGAACTCTTCTATCGTTGTGTTCTTCCACTTTTTCTTTGTTTCTGAAACAAAGCCTTTGTCAATCTCCACTTTTTTTATCCAGTTCAGAATAATAAAGAATAGTAAAAATACGAATCCAAGTACGACTTGAAAAAAATTCCCTGAAATTTGTAAATAATAAGCTATGGAAATTATAATAGAACTTAATAAAAATCTTAGAAATATGTTAAGAGAAGGAAAAATTAAAAAATCATTCTTGTCTAATTTCTCCATATCCTTTCTCCTTCCAGTACAGTGGGCATGCCCCTGCACAAATTTCCTTGTATTCACAATTCTGACATATTTCGGGTAAATATTCCATATCTCTGAAATACAAAGCTTTTTTTGAAAACCATATCTTTTTAAAATCTTTTTTGAGCCAATTTCCAACTTTTTCCGGATAACTTGAACATGGATTTATATTTCCCTCTGGGTCAATACTTACAAGCCCATGGCACGCAGCACAGCTTTTTGAACCAAGCCCTTTTGCAATTGGATTATAAACACAGTAGGGGAGAGGAGAGTACCATATAAACTCTATTCCATATTTATCGGATTCTTCCTTGATTTTGTCTATTATTGGTCCAATCTCTTTATAGTCTATCCACAACTCCGGATGCTCCTTTGCTGTCCCCACAGGAATTATTATGTTTGCTGAGAACTTTTTAATTCCGAGCTCCTCTTTTATGAATTTTGGATATTTATACATTGATTGGTAGTTTGCTTTGTTTATTGTGGTATTGGTGTGTATATAAATTCCTTCCTCCAAAAGGTTTTTTATTCCTTTAACAGTCTTGTCAAAAGAGTTTGCTCCCGTTAATTGATTGTGAATTTCCCTTTTTGGAGATTCGAGACTTATCTGGGCACTCCTTAGACCCGCCTCTTTCAATTTTCTAACCTTATTTTTTGTAAGAAGAGTTCCATTTGAAATGAGGTTGACTTTTAGGCCTATTGAATCTGCATATTTGATTAGCTCTTCAATGTCTTTTCTCAAAAGAGGCTCCCCTCCCGTAAAGCTTATAAACGGAACCTTTGCCTCATTTTTTAATTTATATATTATTTTTTTGGCGCTTTTTGTATTCATCTCAGGTCTTTCATAATCTTTTAAATAGCAAAATTTACACCTGAGATTGCACCTATGAGTTATTGCAAATTCTGATAAAACCGGGTATGTGTAAAATCCTTTTTTAAATTCTTCAAATTCAACTCCGAATGTTTGATCTTCTCTGATTTCCTCCTTTATTAAAGATAAAATTGATGATAAAAAGGAATGAATATCATTTATTATCTTTTCTTTTTCGTCTAAAGGTTTTTCATCAATGATTTTATCTATATTACCATCGGTTTTCTCTAAGAACCTGAATATCTTTAGCCCTGATTCATTTAAACTATAAACCTGATTCGGAGGAACAATTATTGTTTTATCCTCCTCTCTTACATACACTCTGTATTTCAGGGAGTCAAAAAGAGATTTTATTTCTGATAGTTCATTCTGTTTATTCATAGATAGAAGATTATAGACTTAAACATTTAAGTGGTCAAGGGGCTAATGGCCATTCAGTTGAAAATCAGAGGATGAAAAGATGAGAAGTGAAAAATTTAGAAACTGGAAATGAAATACCAAAAGTTCCTGGGAACAAATACGATTTTTACT
>JAMOVU010000135.1 GCA_027067555.1 Candidatus Aminicenantota bacterium
GGGATAATTTCATCTCTCCTTCATCTTCGGGGGTGCTTGTAATTCTCTCTATTTTTAATTTTAAAGTTTCCGAAAGTCTTTCCCTTGTTTTATCTGCTGAGCTTACTTTGAAAATATCATAATTTCCGTATTTATCCGATGTAAAATAGAGGGATTTTCCATCTTCAGCCCAGCATAGATTTTTCTCCCTTGAAGGGGAAGTTGTAATCCTTTTGAGCAATTTTCCATCTTCACTCATTACAAAAACTTCACCTCTCACCACAAAAGCAATCTCTTTGTTATCGGGAGAAAGAGCCATTGTTTCAGCTTTAGCCGTATAAGTTTTCTTAACTATTACCGGGTCTTTATAATCCGCAGGTGCATATATTTTTATCTCCTGCGGTTTTCCGTCATTTACTACTTTGTAAAGTTTATTTTTGTATTCAAATACAATCACATTTTTATTATTTGCGATTGACGGAAATCTCACCTGTCCCTCTTTGAAAAAGGTAATCTGTTTTACATTGCCGGTCTTTAACTCCTTTTTATAAAGATTAAATACCATATCCTTTGATCTGTCGGAAACAAAGTAAATATACCTGTCATCCGGAGAAAATTTAGGCCATTTGTCATTACCATTAAAATTCGTAAATTTTTCAAATTTTTTATCCTTTAAATTATAAAGATAGACTTCAATATTGGCAGAGCCTCTGTACCTCTTTCTAAGCTCAGGTGCAGTACCAAAATTAAATGCCACAAGATTCCCCTTATGATTAAAGCTTCCGTTTTTGGAAACTTCCGGAATTAAGATAAAAGGTGTTCCTCCGTAAACAGATACTCTGTAAACATTATAATTTCTGTAAAAATGGTGTAGTTTTCCCGGAGTATGGAAAATTATGTATTTCCCATCGGGAGACCAGCCGGTAACATAATCGGGGCTGTCTCTGAAGGTGAGCTGTCTCGGAGCTCCTCCGTCAGCGCTCATAACAAAAACATCAAAATTTCCGGTTCTATCCGATGAAAAGGCAATGTATTTTCCATCGGGAGACCAGACTGGATTTATCTCAAATCCAATATTATCGGTCAATCTCAAAGCCCTTCCACCGTCTATTGAGACTTTCCATATATCACCATTGTATGAGAAAACCACACTTGTTCCGTCCGGGGAAACCGCAGGGGTTCTCGGAAGTGATATTTGAACAGCACTAATTAAAAAACCTATTAGTAAAAAATTCAGAATTATTGCCCAAAAAGACTTTTTCATAAAATTACCTCCTTTTATTTTGTCTTTTTTATTATCTTTTTTACACACTCTGATGTTTCAAATATATAAGGTGGGGATACGAGTTTTATTTCAGATATCAATCTTCTCGGAATGCTTTCAAAAACATTAACCTTTCTTAAACCCCTCCTGTAGGTTTTTACTTTAAAGAGAATAGAAAGTTCACTTGTAAGGTATTTGTCTCCTGATGAAATGACATAAAATGGTTTATGAAAATAGTTTGCCGCAAGTGCGAGAAAGTGAGTTCCTATTTTATTTATTATAAATTCATCTGTAATTAAATCCGCCCCCACAATAATTCCGTCCGAATCTTCCACCTCAGATACAAGTGCACAGTCCTCAACAACTTCAATATTGTGATATCTGGAAAGGATATCAGCTGTTATAAGCCCTTCCTTTTGAGGATATGATATGCCTACAATTATATCAAGCTCTTTCCCTCTTTTTAAAAGCTCTGTTACCCAGTGGCTCATTGAAATTGTAATCCATCTCTTTTTTGAAAAATGCTCATCCCAGAATTCGGTAAAAACCTTTTCTCCGTCGTTTTTTATCTTTTTTGGTATCTTCCCCTCTCTTTCAAGGCACAAAAGGTTTACCCTATTTATCACAGCTCCCATTGAAGAGTGCACACTGAGTATCTTTTTTGCGGTTTGGTAAAGCTCCTTTTCAGGAAGAATCTTAAATAGATTTTCTATATTGTCAGCTATAATGCTGCTTCCTGATTTTTTATCCTTGAGGATTTTATCAAGTTCCTTTTTCCAATCATTTTTTGCCATTTTTTTCACCTTATTTTTATTTTACGAATTATTTAATTATTGGTTTGTAAGAAAGGCTTTCTTTTAGTTCGTAAAAATCGCTTCCTTTTGGAACATTTCTCAGTTTTGTAAGAAGTGTTTTGCTATCAATAAGTTCATCAAATGGAATTGCTCTTATGTTAAAATTTTCATCAACAGATACCATGTGTCCGAATTTGCTTGCTTCCATAAGTTTAAAAGCTCCGTAGCCCAACATTGAGCCTAATACAACATCAAAGCTGACAGGACTTCCACTCCTTGTTTCATATCCCACCTGCTTGTAGACAATCTTTTTGCTTCTACCCATTTTCTTATGATACGCTTTCTCAAGGCCCCTTGCAATGATTCTTCCTACTTCAGCCTTTCCGTAAATAACATTACCGTGTTTATCAGTCTCCTTTGGCTTTAGTCTTTCGGGCAGAATTTCCGCAAGCCCCTCTGCCACACAGAAGACCCCGTAATTTTTAAAATCTCTTTCCCTTTGAATTATTATTTCCGAAAGCTCATCAACAATCCCGTCTATATCAAGTTCTTTGCCCTTTTCAATATCTTCAAGGGAAATCATTTTAACGGCTTCTCCTGCAATTCCCGCTGCATAAGTTAGCCACCCGGCTTTTCTTCCCATAAGCTCCACGACAAAGTATGAGTCAGTTGATTCAGCATCAGCTCTCAGGTTCAAAAGTATCTTTGACATTTCCTCAACCGCTGTCCAGTATCCGAATGTCCAAGGGATTCCATAATAATCATTGTCAATTGTTTTTGGTATGTGTATTACCTTTGCTCCGAGATGCCTTAAATAATTAGCGGTCTTTAAAGTATCATCTCCACCTATTGTTATCAGAACCTCAGCTCTTAAATATTCAAGAGCTCTTATTATATTCATTAATCTTTTATTCTTTTCAGAATCTTTTAAATCTTCCATGTTTTTTATTCCCTTTCCCGGATTTGCCCTTGATGTTTTTAATATAATTCCCTTTTTATTTCTCATTCCTGATACAGAGTAATCAAGATATTTGTAATGAACACCTTCAATTAATGAGTAGGGATTGTTCAAATCAAAATCCTCCAGAAATTCAAAGCCTCTCATCACACCGATTGGTTTTATCCTTTCATTGAGAAGACTAAGTGTTAAGGATGAAATGACAGCATTTGCACTGGGAGCCGGACCTCCCGAAAAAAGAATAGCCACACTTGAAATTTCCCTTTTTTTACCTTTCATCTTCTTTCCTCTCAGTCTAAGATTTTTTTATTATTAATTTTTTTGATGAAATTGTAAAGCCTTTTTTTTGTTTTATCTTTTCTGTAAGAATAGAGAGTGGGATCTTCAAATGTGCAAAGATTTATGTTTTTTATATTTTCCGGTAAAAAGCCTTCTTTTGCAAGGGTAAAATTTATAGCTTTTCTAACATCCAAAAAAATTTTTCCTTTCTCTTCTTTAAAGATATTATCTTCAAATCCCGCCTCTTTAAAAAGTTTTACAACATCATCCTTTACTTCATAGCAATTTCCGCAGATTCCGGGACCCACTATAACCTCAGTATCATTTAATACTGTTTTCAGGGAAGCATACTCCAATGCCTTTTCTTTAAAACTTTTAATAATATTTTTGTATGTCCCTCTCCATCCAGCGTGGACAGCTCCGATAAATCCCCCCTTTTTATTGTAAAAAATCACAGGATAGCAATCAGCTGTTTTTATTATAAGATAAAGCTCTTTTTTGTCAGAAATTAATCCGTCTCCCTCTTTATCTGAAAAAGGGGTTTCGACTCTGTGAACAATGTCAGAGTGAATCTGTTTTAAAATTGAAAATTTCTTGCCGGAGAAAAATTTTTCAAAATCAAAATACCTGTTTGAAAACCCTATTTCAAAATCATTATCCTTTAAGTAAAAGGCAAACTTCTCAGTCATTTTCCCTCTCTTTTAATAAAATTGCATACCTTATTGCTTCAACCATGGACTTTTCATTAGCTATTCCTTTTCCTGCAATATCAAATGCAGTGCCATGATCAGGAGAGGTTCTTATCATAGGTAGGTTTAATGTTATATTTACCCCCGAATCAAAACTTGTAAGCTTGAATGGAATAAGCCCCAAATCATGGGTATATGATATTATCATCCTATCCTTTTTCCCCTTTAATTTATAAAAAAGCGTATCATTCGGAAGCGGGTATTCTATTTGAATCCCCTCTTTGCTAAGTTCGTCGATTACAGGAATTATAATATCTTTTTCCTCATCTCCTAAGAAGCCATCCTCTCCTGCATGGGGATTTAAGGAGGCTGAGTGAAGTTTTAATGACAAATCAAATCTTTTGTTCACTTCTCTGTGTAAAATTTTAAAAAATTCTTTCAGGCTTTCCTTTGAGAAAAAATCCCAGAATTTTTTAAGTGGGATATGATGGGTAAAAAGAGCTATTTTAAAATCTTCGGAAAAAAAACTCATTATTGCTTTTCTTTTGAAATAATCTTCAAAAAATTCCGTATGCCCTCTGTACTCTATCCCTGCTTTTAGCCACATTCCCTTTGAAATAGGGGCTGTTATAAGCACTCCATTATTCTCAATGGCAAGATTCATGGCTTTTAGCAAAAACTCAAAGGAGAGTTTCCCGCTTTCAGGAGAAGGGTTTAAAGGAAGTTTAAGCTTTTCAGAATACTTTAGTGAATGTGAAAGATCCGGCAAAGAAAAATTTTTACCTATTTTTTTTAATTGTTCGCTTTCTCCGATTAGAAAGATTTCCCTATTTTTAAAATGGGTTAAAGCCTTTATACTTATTTCCGGACCAATCCCGCGGGGATCTCCTGTGGAAATAAAAATGGGAAAACTATTATCCATTAACTTTCGGCTTCTTCTGTTTCTTCCTTTTCCTCTTCCTTTGCCTTTTCCATTGCTTTTATCTTTTCTTCGTCCTTCATAATATATTTGATTGCATGTTTGTAAATCAAAAGGTTTGGCTTATCCTCTCTTCTTATCTTAACTACCAATTCATCATACCAATCTATAAAGCCCTCTATCTTTTCCCCGTCAAGCATCGTCACTATAACAGGTCTTTTGTTGCTCATCTGCTTTAAATAGTAAAAGTTTTCCGAATGGGTTTTGTAGGGGGGAGGAGTTTTTTTCTTTTTGGGCTTTTTCAATGAGCTTATCTCAGAGCTGTCGGGCTTAATAAGTTTTCTCATAGAATCCTCCGTGAAAAGTTATTCTTTATTAAATTAATTAATAAGATTGCTTTAAATTTACCACAAAAAAAAATAAAAAGCAATACTGATTGGATTTATTCTGTTCTCAAAACATAGTTTGTAAGGAGGTTTCAATATAGGAAGAAGATAAAAAATTAGAGGTGGGAAATATGAAAAAAAGAGATTCATAGGATAAATCCATATCCCAAACAAAAAGATTTTAAAATTCAAAAATTCTTGACATAAGGGGATTAGTTTAATAATCTTTAATATTATTTGGGATAGGGGAAGTGATGATATTTGCAGAGCTTATCTTTACTCAGGATAAATGTTATTTTTATAAACATAAAATTTTAATACACAAACTTTAAAGCAAGGAGGGGGAGAAAATGAGGAAATTTATAATTCCCTTTTTTTTGATTTTGGTTTTTATTTATCCTCTGAATTCCTTTGAGCTCAAGGAAGTTCTCACTATTGGCTCTGAGAAACCTCACTATGAGTTTTTTTCTATTATTGGTGTCGATACTGATAAAGACGGAAACATCTATATAGCGGATGGAAAAGGCTGTTTTATAAGGAAGTATTCGAAAGATGGTAAATTTATCACAGAAACAGGGAAAAAAGGTCAGGGACCGGGAGATTTTAGCGGATCAATAAGGATTGCTGTAGGTAGGGTAAAAGTTTATGTTGAAGATAGTAGAAATAAGAGGATAGCAATTTATAATTTGGATTTAAAGAGAGAACCTGAGTATGTTAAAACAAATAATATTTTTTATCCCACGAGTTTTTTCTATATGAACGGACTTTTATATTTAACAAAATTATTAAGTTTAGAACAGGAGAAAGCGGATTATGAAAAAAGAATAGTAGGAGTTAAAATAGAATCTTCGGGGATAAAAATTGTTTACAGCTTTTTTGATAAATTCCCTGATTTTTATAAAAAGGGGAAAAAGGGGAAAATGGAGCTGGCATTGTTTATGACTTATTCGATTTTGAAAAGCGCAGGAGATGAAAAAAGAGATGAAGTTGTGAGTACTTTTATTTTTCCTGAAAAAGATATTACACTTTATTATTACAGCGGGGATGGTAAATTTTTAAGAGAGCAATCTTTTGAAATATTAAAAAATTACAAATTTCCGAAATTTCTCTTAAAATTTCCCCGTAAGTACCCGAGGAAATATACATTATTGATGGTCGATTCCTTACATTATTACAAGGATAAGTATATTATTCTTAACTATAAAATTTCAAAAGATGAAAAGATCAATAATAAAAGAAAATCCGAAGATTCTTCCTATATAATTGTAATTGATATTAACAAAGGTAAAATAATAGATAAGAAAAAGATACCTTCGGGACTTAGGATTTTTAAAATAAAAGGTGACTACCTTTATGCAAAAAATTTTGATGATGATATTGAGAAACTTCATGTTTATAAGATAGAGGGGATTGAATGAGAAATTAGTTATTTATTTTTTCAATAATACTCTGTTGAAGAGGTATGGAGGTGGAAATTGGCGATAAAAAGCTGAGCAAGAGAGCAGCTTTTTTTAGTGCGGGGACACAGCTTTAAGCTGTTTGAGCCTTGAGTAGCATAGTTTTTAATTGGGTTCTATTATTGTAAAAATTTTTAGATATTTAAATTTAGTTTTTTACAAAAGCCTTCTATAATAACAGCGGTTATCTAAACAGTGGTTTTTATAGAAATCTATGATGATATTTAAAAAATTTAAAATTTCAAAAAAGCTTGACAAATCTGCTATGGTTTCATATATTGAAATATTAAGGTGGGAAAGAGTATGATAAGCTTTGAAAGAAAAAGTGGCGAAAAGGGTATTTTAGGACAGAGCAAATCTCGCAAAAGCTTAATTGCTTTGATAGCTTTAAGCCCGAAGAGCTGCCGTAGAATCCTTGAAGCTTTAAGCTTAATGGCTTCTTTCGACTTTCTACTTTCAACCTTCGACTATTTCACACACACACACACACACACAATTCTCAGATTTTCCTGGAGAAAGTGTATATACGAAAAGTTTTGCAACAATAAATTAAAACCACCATGACCCTACCTCCTGTGAAGCTGAAAGCTTATTTAATCGAAAAAAATTAACGGAGGTAAGGTTATGGATAAGAAAAAAATTATTGCAGGGTCAATGATAGTTTTAATGATTATAGGGATCTTTGTTTTTATCCTAAACTTCACTCATTCTACCGCTCTTGCAGATGACAGTGTTCCTCGTTTAAAAAGTGGTACTCCAATTTTTATAGGTCCCGGACCTACTTATGAGGATGGATGCGATTGCACATACTGGGCTAATCAATGTTTTTGTATATTGAAAAAGTGAAAAATTGAGGTTTTCAATGTATAGAGAGGGACCTTCCCTCTCTATACTAATTATGGGAGGATAGCATGATAAAAAAAACTTTATTTATAGTATTTTTTTTGTTTTTTATAAATTTTTCTTTATTATTTTCAAGAGAACATATAAAAAAGATAGCCACATTAAAAATGGAAATACCTGTTTATCCTGCAAATATTAAGGTGCTAAAAAAGATTATTATAGTAACATCCAAACATAATATTTATAAATTTTCTCTACCGGGTAAATTGATAAAAAAAATGGGGAACAAAGGACAAGGCCCCGGAGATTATTTGTATATTTTTTCTTGGGATTATTATGAAGATAGAATCTATATAAACGATATTAAAATGTTTAGAATCTCAATTTTAGATATAAAAAATTTGAATATAATTAATAGTTTTATCTGGAATTACGGAAGTCCAATACCAGGGAGAATAGCAGTTTGCAAAGACTATATTTTAAAATCTCAAATTAATTATAATCAAAAAGACTTAAGTTATTCAACAGTATTATTTCTTTTTAATAAAGAAGGGAAACTTTTAAAAATGTTCCATAATATAGGAAAGCAAATTTCTTCTTATTTTAGAATGGAATTATGGCCTCCATTAGTATCTTCAGACAAAGAGAAATTCTTTTATGTTGTTATGCAGCCTGTGTATAAGATTTACAAATATAATATTTATGGAGATCTTATTAAAGCTAAAGAAATAAAAAGGGAATGGTTTATTAAACTGAAGAAATGGGATAAGAAAAAATTTGATTCTTTAAATAGTAGAAGAAAAAGAGTTAAATATTATGTTAATTATATTAACTCTGGTAGCAGGATAACAAATTTGGTTAATATCGGAAAAGAAAAAATTGCAATTCAAATTACCAACAGCAATGGAATTAATACCATTGAATTTTTTGACAGCAACTTAAATTATATAAATAGTATACGCACAAAATTTTTTGTTTCCAATGGAGAAGGAAAAAGTATTTATTTGATTGAATCATTAGACAGCAATTATATAAAATACAATATTTGGAGGTATGAAATAGATGGTAAATAAAAATGATTTCTATTATAAACTTGTAATGATTATTTTATCAGTTTGTTTGATCGCAGCTATTATTAAAATAAAAGGATTAAAAAAAGAAATGTATTTTACTGCATTGGTGAAAATTCCTGAAAAAATAGTAGTGGAAGATTTTAAAAGTAAAGAAAAGGTTTTTAAATTAACCAAAGAAAAACAAAGTTTTATTATCATATTTTTTCGTTCAACAGATTGTTCCTCAAAGATAAAAAAAACAATTGAACAAATGAAGCAAAATGAACAATTTATCGCGATTGGAATACATAGTAACAAAAAAGAATTTTGGACATGGATTGAAAACTATGAGATAAGCAAAAGTCAAATAGAAGAAAAAATTTTCTTTTTGAATTTAAATAATTATTGTAATAACTATTATTTATATAAAACTCCAATTAAAATTAAGTTGATAAAAGGGAAAATCTATGAAATAGGAGAGCTATGATGAAAAGATATTTTACTTTTATTGTTATTTTTGTTTCTTTTACTTTATCAATTTGCTTTTCGCAAAAGAAGGTTTATCAATATAAGGTAAATGTTGTTAATAAAGTTGTTTATGCAAGAGTTTTTTACAATGGAAAGCTTGTTGATAATTTAAGCAAAGATGATTTTATCCTTTACGAAAACGGGAAAAAGAGAAAAATAGAAGCAATTGATATAGTCCATAAAAGATTCGGGAAACAGATTATAAATTTTGAAGGTTCTATAAAAAAACAAAATAAACCAAGATATTTTGTTTTGACATTTGATATTACAGATTATGGTGAGAATATAAAAAAGGGGTTGAATTATCTTTTTGATGATGTTCTGAGAGAAAGTGATAAATTGATGTTTATGAGCAGAAACCATTTTTTCAGAGAAGAAAATTTAGAGCACAAGGATAGAATTAAACAAAAGATAGTTGAAATTTTGAAAAGAGAAAGTATTCTCGCCAGAATGGAGCAGAATGGTATCTTTTCACAGGTAAGATCAATAAAACAGGCAATTGAAGAATACCAAGCATCCCAAAGAGGTAGAAATTCTGAATTTTTTGACCCAAGAAAACTTGAAATGATAAAAAACAAGATACTGTTATTTGTAAGATGGTATAAAAAGAGATACCTTATACCGGATATTGATAAGTTTTATTATTTTGCCCAATATCTAAACAATTTGAAAATGGATAAATGGGTTTTAAATTTTTATCAGATTAAAAAAATACCTATTCCGAAGGAAATAATAGAGTTTTGGGATAAGGAAATGTCCCGATGGGCTTTTGACCCTCTTATCAATGAGCTTAATATTCCTGATGATTTTCCATCTGAAGAGATAAAAAAGCTTTTTTATAAAGTGAATACCACTTTTTACACTTTTCTTTTAACAAAACAGAAGGAAACACTTGATAAAGATTATGTGTTTAAAACAATATACACGGATCTTGAAAAAACCTTAAAAGAGATAAGTTTTGCAACCGGTGGAGATAGCATTCTATCCAATGACATAGTAGAATCATTCAAGAAGGTGGAAGAAGAAGAGGACATTATTTATCTTATATATTACAAACAGCTTGTTGATAATCCTAAAATAAAAATAAGAATGAAAAACAAAAAATTCAAAGTAAAATATGACTCCCAGCAATTTGCAGACTATATTAAAGAATATCTTGAAAAAAAAGAAAGGGAAAATCCTGAAATTAAAATAACAAACTTTTTATTCAATAATAATAAATTACATTTTGTGCTAAAAGATTATAAGATTGAAAAATTTAAGGAAGCGAAAAGAGGAAAAGTTTTTGTTTCAATAAGAATTGTAAGTCCTGACGGGGTAGAGCTTTTTAATCAGAAAAAAATAATTGAACCTATAAAGAGCATCACAAAAATTGGCATAAAATTAAGAAGTGTTAAAAAGGGTATTGCTTATTTATATCTTGATGTATATGATTTTCTTACAAAAAGAAAAGATGCTTTTTTTGAGATAGTGGAGATAAAATAAAAGAATATCTTTTATAATTGTAAAAAAGTTAATACTATTCTCCTAAAAACCATTTTTTAAAAGGCAAAAGTATTTGTAAACAAGAACTGTATTTAAGAACTTTTAAAAATAGTTTACAGACCAATGAAAAATCAAATTTATTCATAAAAAAAGTAATCATTAATGTTTGAAATAAGCTTTTTTTCTTTTGCTCTTATTTTATCAAAAAGGGTTTTTTGCTTTTCATTCATTTTTTCATTGTATTTCACTTCAAAAAGGATTTTGTCTTTTGTTAAAAAATCTATTTCAATGCCATCTTCATAAATATAACAGGGTTGTTTGCTCATTATTTTAAAGAAAAACAGATTTTCAAATATTGCACCTTTCCCGGAAAATCCTGTTATCATATTCCTTATTCCCACATCAGAAGCATAGATTTTTTTAGGTGAAAGTATTCTTTCACTTAATTTGCCGCATCTTTCGACCTCATAAATAAGAAAACTCTCTTTAAAATAGTTAAAATACCTTCTTATTGTATCAGCAGACACTTTTAAAATCTTTGCACTCTTGTTAAGGCTTATCCTTCTTGCCACTCTTTCCATTAAAAGTCTGAAAAAATCCTTAACAATCCCTGAGTTTTTTATCCCATGATAGTATATTATATCCTTGTAAATTATTGATTCCACAAGTTCATTAAGATAAGCTGGGTCTTTCCTTAGTACATACTCAGGTATTCCTCCCTCTTTCATATAATCCTCAAAATAAGATTCCTTTAAGTAATTTTCCGACTTTTTTATGTCAATTTTTTTAAATTTTAAGTATTCGTGGAAATTAAGAGGAAATATTCTAATGGTCTTTGTCCTTCCTGTTAAAAACCCTTTTTTGTCTTTCAACATGCTTGCAGAAGAGGCTGATATAAAAAATTTTATGTTTTCCCTGTCATATAAGTTTTTTAATTCCTGTGCCCATTTTTCTCTGAATCCGATTTCGTCTAAGAATACATATATTTTTTTATTCCTTTTTATCCTGTGCTCTTTTCTATATGTTTCAATAATCTCATGAATTGAATAATTTTCAAGCTGAATTGAATCACAAGAAGCATACAATATGTATTGGGGAGGTATCTTTGCTAAGAGTTTTTTGATAAAAAGTTTTATAATGGCAGTTTTCCCGACTCTTCTTAACCCTGTAATGATAACAATGTCTTTTGTTTTTAAAGAGGACTCAAGGATTGAAAGGTATTTTTCTCTTTCAATTAGCTCCGGTTTAAAATCCTCTTCCCACCACGGATTAAAAGCATACAGTTCTTCTACGAGCATATTACGACTCCTATCGTTAATTTATTTATAATATAATACGATATAATCGTTAATGTCAAGCTTGGACTAAGACTCAATGTATGTTTGCCGTGTTGTGTTCCTGAATAGATTATATGCTTGCCTGTTAAATTTAAAATTTCAAAAAAGCTTGACAAATCTGCTATGGTTTCATATATTGAAATATTAAGGCGGGAAAGAGTATGATAAGCTTTGAAAGAAAAAGTGGCGAAAAGGGTATTTTAGGACGGATTAAATCTCGTAAAAGCTTAATTGCTTTGATAGCTTTAAGCCCGAAGAGCTGTCGTAGAATCTTGGAAGCTTTAAGCTTAATGGCTTCTTTCGACTTTCTACTTTCAACCTTCGACTATTTCACACACACACACACACACAATTCTCAGATTTCTCCAGAAAAAGTGTATATATGAAAAGTTTTGCAATAACAGATTAAAGCCGCCATGACCCTACCTCCTGTGAAGCGGGGAATTTATTTAATCAAAAAAAAATTAACGGAGGTAAGGTTATGAGTAAGAAGTATCTTTTCTTAATATATTTAATTTTTATTCTGGTTATTATTTCTTATTCAGAGGGAATTAATTTTTCTGTAATTCTAAATGGTGGAAAGATAGTTGAGAGTGAACGTTTTCATATTGAGAAACGATCAATTTATGCACAACTTATTGATTCGGATAAAAGAGGATTTTTGTATTGGGAATTTAAAGAAAATAATAAGGTACAAATATCAGTCTTTTTCCCTCTGAATGGAGAAACATATTATGTTGGTAAATCCTCATTATTTTATTCCTTTAGAAACCCATGTGTTATTCGAGATAGAAGATTTAAGAGATTAGCAATATTTAACAAACCACTAAATGTTTTGTTAGAAACAGTAAGGGAATTAATTGTTAAGGAAAAGGATAGAACAAGAAGAACTTATTTAAACACTTTATATTTTTTGTTAACTGGAAACTATACAATGAACAAAAAAATAAAGAATGAATTTATCTGGAAAAAGGTTTATACAAAAAAGTATTGTTCGGAGTGCTCTGAAGAGCTAAAGTTATGCGATGCTTATAATAAGGACAAGTATGATTTTTGTATTCAGAAGTGTGATGAAATAGGTGGGGATAATAAAGAGCAAAGA
Organism: Candidatus Aminicenantota bacterium; assembly: GCA_027067555.1. Taxonomy (GTDB): domain Bacteria; phylum Acidobacteriota; class Aminicenantia; order JAMOAD01; family JAMOAD01; genus JALXDT01. Next base: position 13,073 of record JAMOVU010000135.1, read on the forward strand.
AGCTGTAAAAGAATGTGTCTTAAATTAAGCATGGAAGGTTTTCGAAATTGTTGGAGTAAATATCATGAGTGTAGGATGAAATGCACCCCGGATCCAAAATAATGTTTTCTGTTTGTTTTTTTTATTGGGAGTATTTTAATATTTAATATATAATGAGAATGAAAAAAATAATTTTCATAAAAACAATTTTCTTTTTTATAGTCAGTACATTAGTCTTTTCAGGAGAAAAAATAATAAAACTTGAAAACTTTTACTCAATTCCAAAAATTTTAGTTAAAGATGATTATCTTTATGTATGGAGTTCGTATTTAACTTCTATTTTTACTATTTATTCAATTAGGGAAGCTAAATTATTAAGGTCCCCGTTAAAAATTGGGGAGGGCCCTGGGGAGATAAAAATTCCCGGTGAGTCAATCGAAAGAGTTTTAATTCAGAAAAACAAATTGTATATATATACTAATAAAAAGATGATGGCTTTTAGTCTGGATGGGGAATTTTTATCTGAAAAAAGATTTCCTTTTATTATAAGGAAAGCAATAAAGTGTGGTGATAGATTTATTGGGATTACTTATGTTTCTGGAGAAAACGGGAGCCTTTTTAACTCACTAAATGTATATGACTTGAATTTTAAATTGCTCAAATCAATATATAAACAAAGAAGATATAATCCACTGAGATATATTGAGTTTATGAGAAGTGAACTGTACTTTATTTGTTTTAGGCAATATGTATATGTGGCGGATAATAACAAAGAGCTAAGTATAATTGAATTTAAATTAGATGGTTGTGGAAAAAGAAAATTTAGAATAAAATACAACAAATATCCAATTACAAAGAAAGATAAAAAAGATTTAATCAATTATTATCTTGGGGAAAAGAAATTATATAAGCCTGTTTTTCATAAATATTTCCCCCCCTTTAAAGATATATTTTTTTTCAATAAGAAAATATTTATTTTGTTGTATAAATCACAGAAACATGGCAAAAATGAGTTTATTATTTTTGATGTGAAAAACAAAAAGATTAAAAGAGTGTTTCTTCCATATTGTATAAATTATACTTTTTACAGTAATAAATATTATTGTGTAAAACTTAATAAAAGAGATGAATTTTTCGTTAAATGGGGAAAAATCTATTACTGAAATGTGATTTTTTAACATAAAAATTAATTTGCAATTTTTATTAAGTGCAAATTCGGAGACTTTAAAATATGAGATTGAGTCAATATTGGAATATAATATATTCGGTTTTCTTAAAAGACTTGAGAAAGATTGTTCAATCATAAGAAAAATCAAATCAGTTTTATCAAAACCGGGAGCAAAGAGGCAAAAATATGAGATAACAGATAATTTTCTCAATTTTTGGTTCAGATGATTTTAAAAACCAGGATATAATTTAGGCAAACAACTTTAATTATTTAAAGGGAATTGTCAAAAGAGATTTTAAATCATATCGGGGTATTTTTCTTGAAAGACTGTTTTTAGAACGCTTTATTGGACAGATATTGGGAAAAAGGATATAAAAATGAGATAGATATTGTGGCTGTAAACGATAGAAATAGAATAGTGGAATTATACAATGTAAAGATTGAAAATAATGAAATAGATATTAAAGCTTTGAAAAAGAGAGTTGTAAAAATCTAGTTAAAAATTTTAAAAATTGTAGAGTATATTACAGGGAACTTAGTTTAAAAGACCTTTAGAAATTGTAAAAATGTTTAGCTTTTTCAAGTTGTCAACTGAATTTTAAATTTCAAAAATTCTTGACGCACAATAATTTTTTTATGTATTAACCCCAGAAAAGGATGAGTAAATTTGAAAGTAGTCCATGGTGTATTCAGGAAAAAACAGAAATTTTCAACTGCAACTACTGTTGAAACCAAAGAATAGTGTTATTCATAAAAAAAGTAATCATTAATGTTTGAAATAAGCTTTTTCTCTTTTGCTTTTATTTTATCAAATAGGGTTTTTTGCTTTTCATTCATTTTTTCATTGTATTTCACTTCAAAAAGGATTTTGTCTTTTGTTAAAAAATCTATTTCAATGCCATCTTCATAAATATAACAAGGAGTGAAAGGTACTTTTCTCTTTCGATTAGCTCCGGTTCCCACAGATTAAAAGAATAGAGTTTTTTTACGAGCATATTACGACTTCTATCGTTAATTTATTCATAATATTATACGATGTTATCGTTAATGTTAGGTTCAGGCTAAATTTTTAGAAACGCAAGTTAGTAAGATAACACAGAACCTTTTTTGCAAAACCGAACATTTTTTGCTAATATTATTGTATGAAAGGAAAACCCAAAAATTTGCCTGTCGGAAACAGTGATTTTAAGGATATAATAGAGAGCGGCTCTCTTTATATTGATAAGACTGAGATTATTTTAAGATTAATTGAAACCTGTAAATACTATTTCCTCTCCCGTCCTCGCAGGTTCGGAAAATCACTTCTCATTTCAACTCTTTATCACATATTCAGAGGAGATAAGGAATTATTCAAAGGTTTATATATCTATGATAGTGATTTTAAATGGGAAGAACATCCGATAATAAGGCTTGATTTTAACGGAGTTTTAAGTGAGAGCAAAAAGATTTTCGAGGAAAATCTGATAGAGTTGTTAAGAAGGAAAGCAAAAGATGAGGATTTGGAAGCAGAAGGTAATAATATAAAAAGTTTATTTATAGATTTGATAAAAAAGCTTTATGATAAGTACGGAGGAAAAGGAGTTGTATTTTTAATAGATGAATATGATAAGCCCATAATAGACCATTTGGGGAGAGGTAAAAAAGAGTTAGAGACAGCAGAAGAGAACAGGCAGTTGTTGAAAGATTTTTACGGGACACTTAAGGAAGGGGAAATTGTGTCAAAGACGAGGTTTGTGTTTATAACGGGAGTTACGAAATTCTCAAAAGTATCAATATTTTCAGAGTTAAATAATTTAACAGACCTTACAATGCTCTATGATTATAATGAGCTGTTGGGGATAACAGAGGAAGAGATAGATAAATACTTAACACCTCATATAGAGTATTATTGTAAGGATAAAGGAAAGGATTGTGAGGAATTGAGAGAGGAATTGAGGAATTATTATAATGGCTACAGATTCAGTGAAAAGGAGACAAAAGTGTATAATCCATTTTCCCTTTTTTCAGCACTGGAAAACAGAGTAATAAAAAATTATTGGTTTGAAAGCGGAACACCAACATATTTGATAAATTTGATTAAAGAGCAAAAAATTTATTTGCCAAAGTACGAAAGCTTTGAGGCAACCGAGAGTGTATTTTCAACTTATGAATTAAGCAGACTTTCAGTTCTTCCTCTGATGTTTCAGACAGGGTATTTGACTATTAAAGATTATAATGAAAGAGTAAGACTATACGAGTTAGGATTTCCGAATAAAGAGGTAAAGGTCTCATTTAATGAGAATTTGTATTATGAGTTAAGTGAATTAAGAGAGGATACAAAATTTAAAAGAGTGGGATTAGGGTTTGAAGAAGGAGATGTGAATAAAGCAATTGAAATAACAAAGAGTATATATTCAGAGATACCATACACATTGATGAGAAAGGACAGAATAAACGAGGATTATTTTCATACGATATTTTATTTGATAATAACTGCAAGTGGAGTAAATGTAAGAACAGAGGTATTGAATTACAGAGGAAGAATAGATATGCTGATTGAAACCAAAGGCAGGTACTATATTATTGAGTTTAAGTGCAACCAATCAGCACAGAAAGCAATACAGCAGATAAAAGAGAAAAGATATTATGAGCCTTGTTTGAATAAGGGTAAGGAAATAGTATTAATCGGAATAAATTTCTCAACAGAAAAGAAAAACATAGAAGAATATTTAACGGAAAAGATTTAAAACTGATTTTTTAAAGCCAAAAGCAAAAAAGCCCCGAATCTTCAAAGCTGATTTTGGAATTTGTGTATCTGTTTTTTACGAAATTAAAATATCAAATAATCACTAACCAATCATCCGTGGAGAGGGACAATTTGTGCATCTCTTGTATCTACAATGATGGATTGGTATCAATCACCTTACACCCCGTATATAAAAACCGTGTAGAGCCCTTGCATGCAAGGGCTCTACAAATAGCACAAAACAAATACAGGAAAATTAAGAAATGAAGAAATGCTATAGTCTTTAAGTTTCTTTTCATAAGAAAATGCTTCTACCGAATTTCCAATTATTCCAATTTCCTTGACACCAGCCACATTTTCTCCTATATTAAATTATTAGATAGGCGGGAAGATAAGTGAGAAGAACAAGACAACAGAAGCTGCTCGGCTGTTCTGCTTGTGGGCTTAACAGCTTTAAAAGGTGGTGTGATTATGCTTGAGAAAGTAATAGAGAGTATTGAAAAGAGATTAAAGGAGAGGGGAGTCTCGCTTATAATGATGTTTGATGATAAAGGGAAGATATTGTGGCATAGGGGAAGAGAGATAAGAGGAAGAAGTATAGAAGAGGGAAGCGGGTTTTCAAAGAAAGCATGTGAAAAGATCCTTAAAAGCGGAGAGGCTGTTATAGAGAAAGATAGCATAATATCAATAGCAGGTGATGGATTGTCCGATACAGCCGTAAGTAAAAAGATAAGAAGTATTGTTATTTTACCTTTGGATGATAATAGATATTTTTATGTTGACGGCATGGAAAAAGAGTTTGATGAAGAGGCTATTGTAACGATAAAAGAAGGTTGTTATTATCTGAGAGAGTGTATTGTAGAGAGTGAAAGATATTACAGGGATAAGATATCAAGGCTTGAGACAATAGATGATAAGATAAAGGATAAGATAGTAAAGTATGCGACGAGAACGGACGAGCCAGTTTTAATAACTGGAGAGACAGGATGTGGGAAGGGATATATAGCAGAGCTTATACACGAGCTTTCCGGAAGATTAGGCAAATTTATTCATGTAAATGTAACAACAATACCTGAGAGCTTGTTTGAGAGTGAGCTTTTCGGATACAGAAAGGGAGCCTTTACTGGAGCAAATGGGGATAAAGTGGGATACATAGAGGAGGCTGAAGGAGGAACACTATTTTTGGATGAGATAGCGGATTTGAGATTTGATATGCAGACAAAATTGCTTAAGGTTGTAGAGGAGGGAAAGTATAACAGGTTAGGAGATTCAAAAGAGAGAGTGTGTAATGTAAGGTTTATATTTGCAACGAACAGGGATCTGGGAGAAGAGATAAAAAAGAAAAGATTTAGAGAAGATCTGTATTACCGAATATCAACCTTTATAATAGAGCTAAAGCCATTAAGGGAGAATAAAGAGAAGTTAAAAAGACTTATAGAGCATTATAAGTATTTACTTTCAGGAAAGAGGATAAACGAAGAGGGGATGGAAGTTTTATTAAACCACGAGTGGAGGGGTAATGTAAGGGAGCTGATACAGGTTTTAAAGAGGGCTGGTGTTGAGTTCGATGGAAAAGAGATAGGTGGTGAGATAGAGGAGTGTTTATGGAATCATATAAACGGGTGTGGATGTAGGAAATTAGAAGGTAAAGAAAACAATAAAACAAATGAAACGGTAGAAAAGTTAATTGAGGAGATAGAGAGGGAAGGGAGTTTTTGGGAGGTAGTAAAAAAGCCATTTATGAAAAGAGATATAAGCAGAAGAGAGGTTAAAGAGGTAATAAAGTATGCATTGTCAAAGACAAAAAACTCTAAATACAAAGAATGTTTGAAGTATCTTAATATAGAGGAAAAGGATTATAAGAAATTTTTAGATTTTTTAAAGGATTATAAGATCGTTTAAAATTACTGGCAAATTATTCGGAGTTTTTTCCGAATATTCGGAATAATACCCAAATGATGAAAACTCTTTAATATTAAGACACTTTATATTCGCTAAATGATATTTTAGGAACATAGTCCGAATTAAACAAAATATTCAAATTCCACAAAAATCAAAAACCCTTATTTTCCAATGATTCTGGGACCCCCAAAGTTTTGGCATGTATTTTGTTATATAAACATATCAGGGCACGAACCCTGAAAATTTTAAAAGGAGGTGAGTTATGCTTCAACCTGAAATTATTGTAGGTGGCGGATGTAGTGCATGTGGAGCATGCGGGGCTTGTGGGTTTATAGGAAAAGTTTTGTTATTACTAGCTACCGTTGCATTAGTTCACATTGGACATTGAACATCTTCCCTACCCCATAAGGGGTAGGGAATTACAGGAGAATAATAAATGAATGAAAATATAAATAAATTTTTACTAATACAAAACGATGTTATAGTTTGGTTTTCTAAAATAGAAAGCGTGGTTTACAAGAATAATAAAAGACTTTTTAGTATTAATAAAGACGGAGCTAAAATATTGTATTTGTGTAACGGAACAATGACATTAAAAGACATAGTAAAAAGATTAACTATAAAAAATGAGCATTATAATGATAATTTGAGAAAAGCATTTTCATTCATAGAAACATTATATAAAATGGGAGTAATTTATTTTTCAGAGTTTCCTTCTCATGTGCCAAGAGAAAAATATAAAAAAGGAAGTATGGATAAAATATATCCATTTCATATCACTTTGGAACTAACAAACAGATGTAATTTAAAGTGTAGGTATTGCTATAATAATTCATCAATTTTAAATAGAGATGAGTTAATACATCCCATAGAGTTATTAAAAGAATTAAAAGATAATGGAGTTTGGAGCCTTGAATTTTCTGGCGGAGAACCATTACTACATTCAAAAATTGAAGATATTTTGTATTTTGCGCTGAATAATTTTGGCATGATAGGGATAATTACAAATGGGACACTTATTGACGAGAGAATTTGTGAAATAGTGAAAGATTTTTCGGATAGAGTAATATTTCAAGTTTGTCTTGACTCATTGGATCATAATGAGTTGGAGAAAATTACCAATGTGAAAAATTCTTACAAAAAAATTATCAAAGGAATTAATTTTTTGAAAAAGAATGATTTAGTTTACAGAATAGGAATGGTTATTGATGATCCTAAAAGAATAGAAAAAATTGAAGATGTTTTAAAATTCGCTATAAAAGAAGGGGCGTCTGCCTTCGTGGCAAATATAGTTCTCAATTTTGGAAGAGGAGAAAACCAGGCTAATAAATTTAAAGAGGAAGATTATAAAAAATTTTGGGAAAAGATAGAAGAATTAACTGTTAAGTATCCAAAAATGTTTAGAACCGAAATTTTTGACAAAATGGGTGAAAGTAAAAACTGTGGTGCAGGCTCGAGAGCTTTAACAATAAATTGGAATCGAGAAATAAAAATGTGTGTCTTAGATGAATTAGTAATCGATAAACTTGATAACAAAAGAAGGTATAGAGATTTTATAAGCGAGAAACAAGAGTTGTTCGAAATATTTGCGAAATTGGGTACACCTAATGAAAAAATATGTGGGAAATGTAATTTTTTAAATTATTGTTATAAGTGTGTTGTGAGGGGAGTGAGAAAATCCAAAGAAATAGGAATTGATAAATGTTCATGGACAGTGAAAGAAATGGAGAAAATAAAATTTATAACAAATGGAGGTTGTTATGAGTAGAATTAAAAGAGGAATTATTTTATTTTTCTTTTTAATAATTATCTATTTTTACGCTTTTCCAGCAAATTTTAAGTGCGAAAAAAGGGGAAAAGTTGGTTGGGGAGCGGGAGAGATTATAAAGAGTTTTCTTGGTTATTATGGAATCAATGTATCAGAGAAGGAAGTAATGAAAGCTATAAAGGAAGAAGGGAGTGTTCCTGTGTATAAGATTATCCGGTTTCTCAGAGAGAAAGGTATTAAAACAATGAGTTTTAGAGGCAATATCAAAAAACTTAACTCTTTTATTGATAATAGTATGGCGGTTGTTGTTGTTCAATGGGCATCGGAAAAATTAAAAAAAAGATATTTAAGGGTTGTGGTTAAAAGGAAAAGCGAAATATATTATCTTTGTGAACCAAGTGTGGGAAAGTTAGTAAAGTTTAAGAAAGATAGATTAATGAACTTATGGAAAGGAGGTGATTATTGGGGGCTTATTATATTAAAAGATGCTGTTAGTATAAAAAAGGATGATTATTATTGGAGAGATGAAGGGTATTTGAGAATTCTAAAGGGGGATTATGAAAATGCAAAAGTTTTTTTTGAAAAAGCATTGAGAATAAAGGAAGATTCTTCATACAGAAGAGCGGTTGATTGTATAAATAAAAAAGATACGAAGTGTTTAAAAGGTATATTAAAAGATTCTTTGCATATTGAACCTCTTAATAAGAAAGAGGAAAATGATTTTATTACATCATTTTTTGTTTCATTGTTTATATGAAACACTATGAGGGAGGTTTAAATGAAGAGAGTTTCAATTATTTTTATAATTATTGGGTGTTTATTGTATGGAAATGCTTTAAAGTTAATTGAAAAAAAGAAAACTGAACCATTGTATGGCATAAAAAATTTTGATGGAAACGGCAATCTTGCTTTTCTGGATATAAAAAAGAAGGAAATTATGTTTTTTGATAGGGATTTTAATTTAAAATGGAAGAAGAAAATTAAAGGAGAAGGACCCGGAGAAATAAAGAGTGCCTCAATTATGGGAATAAATGATTTTATTTATATTTATGATGATAAATCGAGAAAAGTTGTGCTTTACAGTAAGGAAGGTAAGTTGTTAAAAGATATAAAGGTTGGGAAAATATTTGTCGGTTTGAAACCTATGGGAGAAGGAAAGTGGATTGTTGTAGAGCAAAATATGGATAAAAAGGTAAAAAAAATTATTTATGAGATGAAGATTACAGAAAATTTTAAAAATGAAGGCCAGATAATTACAAAAAAGATAAGGCCATTTGGGTTTAAATCTATCACACAGTTTTGGGAAAACTATATACCATTTGATTACGATGGTAAAAATAGGATTTATTTTGTTAAAGGAAGAGGATATGAGATCTATGTGTTTGATGTAGAGACAGGGAAAAATAAATTATTTTATAAAGAGAATCTTAAGGAATTTGCACTTACAAAAGCACAGGAGAAAGCATACAAATCAAAGATTCCTAAGGTAGTGAGAATGCTGGTTGGTAAGATAAAAAGTTTACCAGTAGTGGATGAAATTATTTGTATGAGAGAAAATGTTGTAATAGTTACAAACATACTTTCTGAGGATGGAGAGAAAAGAAAAGTGGATATAATTAATTTAAAAAGCGAAAAAATATACTCATTTTGGAGCAGTTTTAAAATTTATGTTTCAGGGGAGAGATTGATAGAATATGAAAGCAAAGAAACTCATGATGTATATGATTATTACAGCATAGAAAAAATAAAAAGGAGGTAAAAAATGATTGAACCAAAAATTATAATTTCTACTGGATGCGTAGGATGTAGTTCATGTTTTTCATGTTCTCCTTCAGGTGGTGAAGATAGCTGGGTAATTTTAAGTATAGCTGCATTGGTTGTTATGGGATAATTAGAGAACAATTTAGGAGGTCGGGGATAAGCAGGAGAAAAAATAATTAACACAAGTTGTATAAAATACGGTAATGTATGATATATGAGAGAAAGAGGTATATTTTAAAAGGATAAATAGCTTGGATAAAAAAAATAATCAAAAAAATATAAATTGAAAGAAATTGTTAAAAATCAAAAATCCTTATTTTTCAATGGTTTTCAGAGACTGGAAATTTTGGCATGGTTTTTGCAAATGTTCTTACTGTGAAGAAAAAGATATTAGGAATAAGAAAGAAAGACAAAAAAGTGATACTCATTGCAAGTTTTTTCATAATGTTTGGATTATGCATTAACATTTATGAGTATTTATATGGTTTAAAATTTTTACTAAATAAAGAAATAAAGCAATTAGCTTTTAAAGAAAAAAGAATAGTTTATATCTTCCTAATTAATAATGTTAAAAGAGAATGTAATGGTGATTTTTTATTCTTTGCTGCTTCTCCAAAAAACATAAAAAGATTCTTTTATGTTACAAAAGATTTCTCAGATATAGAAATAGATAATTTCAAACAGGTTTTTAATCTTCAAAGGTTTAAGGTAATGAGAATGAATAAAAACTGGGAAAGGATATATAAAAAATTGAGAGAAAAATATAATGTAGATAATTTTCTTATTATATATAATAAGGAAGGTAGTAAGGTTTTTGTTAGGAGGATTTAATGAGAAGATATAAGCTTTTTCTTTTTTGTCTTTGTTTTTTTGTATTCTTTGCTTCATTTCCCTTATTTGGAAAAATATTGACAGAAAGACTAAGGTTATTCAAAACAATTCCCTCCAATATGGAGTATAGCTTTTTTAAATTTATGCCACCTTCTTTTGATACTGACAGCGGTGGACACCTTTATTTCCCATTAAATTTCAAGCATATAATATTAAAAGTTAATCATAATGGTAAAATAATAAAAAAAATAGGAAGAAAAGGAAAAGGTCCGGGAGATCTTTACCTGCCTTTTCTTTTAAAAATCCATAAAAATAAGATGTTTGTTGTTGACAATAATTCTTTTTCGCTTTTTACAATTGAGGGAGTATTTATAAGGAGATTTAGATATTTTTCAGGGATTAACGATTTTACAATTTCAGATAATAAGATTTATGCGAGTTATATTATAGGAAAGGAAGTTGTTAAGGTTTTTGATTTTTATGGCAAGAAACTTTTTTCCTTTGCTGATTTAGTTAAAATAAATAATATTGATTATGGAATTTATAGGAACAAACAAATAGATTTTGAGGATTTAACAAGCAGTAAAATCACTTCATCTTGTAGAAATATTTTTTTGTTATTTCCTCAATTTGGAACAATATGTAAATATGATACCAAAGGTTCTTTTTTAAATAAAAAGATAATATACTTTGATGACCCGGAATTTGATAAGAAATTAAAAAGGATAAGGAATTTGCTAATTGGCGGGAAGTACCAATGTTCAAAAATAAATTTACAGAAGAAATCCAAATGTGTTGATATATGGCTTATGGGTTCGATTCAATATTATAATAAGAAACTATATATTTCAGTCTCTTCAAATTTTACAGGTGTTAATAAAGCCGTAATATTCCAATTTAATAAGGATACTTTTGTTCCTGAAAAAAAGTATGTATTGTATGCAAAAGATTGCAATGTAAGCGACTATTTTTTAGTAAAAAAAGAAAGAGGGAAAACTCAGTTTTTAATTCCTGTTGATAATTATAAGACAGGATACATCAGCATAGGAGTATTTAAATAAAAGGGGTGAAATATTATGAAGAAGTTTTTTTTTGTTGCTTACCTTATTTTATCTGTTTTTTTCTTATTTTATTCAGTTAGAGAACTATTTTCGATTTCGGTTAGTCAGCCCGGTGATATGGTTTCTTGCCGAGATAATTTTAAATACTGCACTGACGGTGGATGTATGCAAAGCGATAGGACATTTGCTGTTAGTTGCCAAATAAAAAATTGTGCCAATGGATGTAAAAAGTATAAAAATGGAGTTTGTGTAAAGTGGAATTATTGGAAAAAAGCTTTAAAATGTACAGGTGGAGAAATACCGGGGATGCCCGGTTTCATTTGTGAACCGTTTACTCTTATATCAACGGGAATATGTGTACCTATTCGTATAATAAAGTAGCAAAAAAAGAAGTTAGTTCTGATTAGAAGATAAACTAACGAAAGATAAAAAACTATTTAGTAAAAAACGATTTTATGAATTAAATTATGATTAATTAAGATATTAATGTGCCTTTTTTCGAAAGAATCTTCCCCAAGTCAAAGGTTTTTGATGAAGATGGTTTCCTTGACACCAGACATATTTTCTCCTAATATTAAATTATTGGATAGGCGGGAAGATAAGTGAGAAGAACAAGACAACAGAAGCTGCTCGGCTGTAAAAGCGGAGGTAAGGTGACTTTAAAGGTAATTTTTACCATTTTTACTGTATTGGTTTTTGTTTTCGGTACTTTTACACTTATTACTGTTAAAAACTTTGCATCAAAACTTAAGACACCGGATCCTTTTCCTGGCAAGAATTGGGCTGAAGTCTGTTGTGGTACTACATGTCCTTATGATTATTGTGCTGGTGTAGGAAAGTGGAAATGCTGCTTACCAGAAAAATAATCTTTACATTTATGAGAGTAAGGGAGAATATTCTCCCTTACTCTTAAGTAAGGAGGGATTTATTTGAATAAAAGTAAAAACAAAATACATTTTTTATGTTTTTTACTAGTGGTTTTTTGTTTTCTTGTTGTACTTCTTTCGTTAAGACTTTGGAATTTGAACAAAGGCTTTTCACGATATGAAAAAAAAGTAATGAGTGACATGGAAAAAATCAAGGAAGATTGTAAACACGAGAAAATGTTATATAAAAATATTTATATTTTGACAAAATCGCTAATTCGGAAGAAAATACCATTCAAGATTAAATCAGAAAAATACGGATACTATATAAGGGATAATATAGAATATGATAAATACTTTGTGTTTTTGAATAATACAAAGGAGTGTCCTAAGTGTAAAAAAAGATATTTCAGTATATTAAAAGGAGTATTAAATAAAGTTGATAATAGAAGAATCGGTATCTTTAATATAGCGAGTTATGATGATGAGCATGTATCAATGTTTTATTTGGGTGAGGATAGTGTTCCTATTTATTTTGTAGAAAGAAAAGAAATAAAAAGAGAGCTTGGAACAGAAGATTTCACTGTGATATTGTTTACTGATAATAAGCTAAATATTCGTGATATATACAAACCAATATGTACTGATGAATATATTAGGAGGTTTAAAGAATGGGTAAGAGAAAAAATAGAATAGTAATATATTTAAGAATTTTTATTATGATTGTTTTTATGTTTTTAATCTCGTGTAACAAAAAGAAGAGTGATGATAATAATAATATAATAATCAAAGATAATCCCAGCGCATATACAAAATGGGACGAGATATTTACGGATCATAAGATAATAAAGTTTAAGGGTTTGAGTGAGGAGAATGAGCTTGTTGATATAAGAGATCTTGGGATAAATTCAAAAGGGGAATATTTTATTCAGGATTCTAAAAAAAAGAGTATCCTTTATTTTGATGTTGATGGTAATTTAAAAAAAACAATAGGAGGATACGGCGAAGGTCCGGGAGAAGCCATAATGCCAGCTCTTCTAAGGTTTGATGATAATGATAATCTTTATGTATATGATTTTTTGAAGAAAAAAATAATTAAATTTTCTTTTCCATCTTATAATTATGAAACTGAATTCAAAATAAAAGAAACTTTTTATGATTACTTTATTACAATTAATAAAGAAATCATTGCAACTACTCCTTACTCTACGGACAATTTTGTAATTCACAAATATGATAAGAACGGAAAAGTGATAGGCTCAGCTTTTTTACCCGAAGATTTGAAATTTGCAAAATTCATTACTACTTTTGGTTTGTATAGAATCAGTAAGACAAGGAAAAAAGGATTTTTATATATCTTCCCTGATAAATACAAGATATACCAATATGATTATAATCTAAGACTCATAAGAACATATACGGCAGAGAAAGAGACAGAGTATTTTCCGTTCAAAGGGCATTTTCCTTACGGAGAGACTCCCTATGAGTTTACAAAAAAGAATCAAAGATGGTGGGAAAGTAAGTTTGTCCCATGGAGAGTAAAAAGGTTGAATGAAAAATGTTTTTTCATTGAGCTTGCAAAGTTTAAAAGACATAATATTGAAGATTCTTTCATAAATATACACACATTTGACGGGAAGACCATAGCTAAGGGGGTAAGAATCCCTTTTAAAGGAATTATAAGATATGTAAAGGACGGATATATATATGTGGTTGAGACGGACAGAGTTGATGAAAAGACGGGAGATTTGATACCACAGGTAATTCACAGGTATAGATTTAGATTATGAAACATTTTTAGTCTCCAATGATTAGTATTATCATTATGATTATCAGATTTTCTTGACACATGCCTTTTAAATTTTTATATTAGAGTATTATTAGTAAAGAGGTGACACTTGTGTTTTTTAAACTTTATGCAGGGTGGTTACAAAATGGGGGGTATAAGTAAGAAGATTATTAAAAAGCTAATGCTTTTCTTTTTAATTTTTTCGGTTGGAGCTTTATTTTTGAAGGGATCCGAGGAACAAGAAACCAAAAATTATGACATAAAACTAAAACCTGTTTTTAATATATTACCCACAGATGATCCTGGCAAAGGCTTTTTCGTTTTTCCCGTTGATTTTAAAGTCTCAAGAAAGGGTAAGATTTTTTTTATTGATTCTAAAACAGGAAAGGTTTTGAAATATTCCGAAAAAGGGAAATTTGAAAAGTATATAGGGAGGAAAGGGCAGGGACCGGGAGAGTACATTGCACCGCAAAAATTATTTTTATCAGAATCAAAATTATATGTGTATGACGGGCTTTCCCGGAAGATCCACATCTACAAACTTACCGGAGAATACATAAGAACACTTGACATCGGAAAAATAGTGGCTCTGTTTTCGGATTTTTATGTTGATAAGAACAACAATGTATATGCGCTATGGATTGATTATTCCGGAGAGGAAATTCGTTATGTGGTGGGCAAATTTGATTTTAAAAAGAGGAATATTGAAAAAATTAAAATCTTAAAAAGAGAGAAAATAAAAAAAGCTGTGATGGGTGGAATTTCGCACGAATATTCGCAGAGGCTATTTTTTAGAATTTTTCCCGGAGGATTTGTTTATGGTGATAATATGGATAGAACAATATATTTTTACAATATTAAAAACGGAGTATCAGAAAAAATTTTGCTGATAAAATGGAAAAGAGAGAAAATAAGCCAAAGAGAGGTTGCTTTTTTGAAAAAGATGATTGGGAAAGAAGAAGCTAAAAAGCTTCCAGAATATAAACCTTTTTATCAGAATCTTTTTGTTGATGAGAATGAATATATTTATTTTGCAAAACCCTCGGATGTGCTAACTCCTCGTAAGAATAAAATAAACAGGATAATTGCATATAATAAAAACGGAAAACATCTCTTTGATTTTAAATTACCTGCAGGCTACCGACCTCTGACTATTTCTAAAGAAGGTATCTATGTTTTGGTGAGTAAAGATGATGACTTTTGTATTGAAAAGTTTGTTTTTGAGCAAAATCAAAAGATAAATAAAGACCGATGAAAAACAGAAAAATCTTTGTTTTTTGTATTTTCTTCTTATACTTGGTAATGGATATTTCTTTTTCTGAGAATACTACAAAATTACCGGTTAAAAAAATTTTCCATCTGAATCCCGTGTTAAAAAAAGTTAATATTCACAGGAATTTCCTAATATATCCCCATTATCAAAACATAGCAATGGATTCTGAGAGGAATTTGTATTTGCTTGATGTGAAAAACGGTAGGATTATAAAAATATCCCCGAAAGGAGAGGTAATAAAAATCATAGGACATTTTGGAACAGATGAATTAGGGCTTTTGTATCCGGAGTCAATATATATTCGCAATTCAATTTTATATGTGATTACAACTTCAATTAAAAAGAAAGTTTTAAAAGGATTTGATTTGGAAGGGAAAAGGTTATTAAGAATAATTCCTTTTGCTCCTAAAAATGCAACTGCAAGAAGCTTTTTAGTTGAGGATGGTCGTTTTTTTGTAAATCTTCAATTTACAAACAAATCAGGGAAACCTCAGAATTTGATATCTGTGTTTGATATGAAAGGTAAAAGGTTAAGTTCATTCGGTAAACCATTGAAGGCTCAAAGCTGGGTGGGAAATATTTTTTTTAATATCGGGCTTATTTCAAAATATGGAGATTCCGTAATCGGAGCACTTTTTTATCACCCGACAATATTTCATTATACTACAGGCGGTAAACTGATATATTATAAAAATCTTTTGAAGGGTAATTTTCCGGAGATTAAGGCAACCTATGAATTCGCAAAGAGAAACGGTATTGATACTCCTGAAAAAAGGTGCTCCACAGTGAACGGACAGATATCAAATATTAACTTTTGTTATGCTGCAGGGATAGACAGGGACTTAAATCTTTATTATTCCACATGGGAATTAAAAGAGGATTTGAAAGCACCGGTTACTCCTGTTGTTTACAAATTTGATAAAAAAGGAAATCATAAGGAAACATTTGTTTTCACATTAAACGGAAAACCGGTGAGAGTTTGCTATTTTATATTTGATAAAAAGACAGGGAGAAGGTATGGGATAGGGTTTATCGGTTCAATAGTGGAAAAAAACATCCCGATATTTTTGTTTAAGTTCTGAAAACTTGTTGAGAGTTCTGTCTATTAAAAGTGCTGTAAAACAAAGAATAGAATTTTTCTAAAATATCAATGATAGGTCAATAAATATGTAAAGACGGAAAGCTCGTATATAAACACAAAGGAGAAATAGAAATGAATGATTATCGATGAATAAGAGATATACTAAATCAGCTAAATTCCGGGGCAGGGAAGTGAAACCAATAAGGAAAAAAATGCTAAAAATAT
>JAMOVU010000136.1 GCA_027067555.1 Candidatus Aminicenantota bacterium
GAAATTGCGCCTGACAAACCGCTTCTAAAACCTAAACCCTTTCTTTCAGGCATAAAGACCACACCGCTTTTGCCATAATAAAGGGAATCTGCCACCTCATTTAAGGTGCACCCTAAAGATGACACAATCCCCATGCCTGTTATTACTGCGCTCATACAAAAAGGCCTCTTTAAGTTACACCATAGCTATAACTAGCTTCCCTTTCTATTCTCCCAAAAAATCTGAAAGAATAGGGCTATAAATACGGCAAAGCATGTCCAGTTAACAGCTATTAAAATAAAACCCTGTTCATTAAAGTTTGGGAAACTTGTGTCAGAAATTACATTTATAGACTTTAAATAGTTCATTAAAGCCAATAAACTAACAGATAGTAAAAACGAGACAAGATAGATAGTAAAAGCCATATTCCGAGTTCTAATTAACCAAAATTTTTTGGTTTCATATAAAGAGGTCTTGCTTTTAATATACTCATATAAATAACAAACAGAAAAGAACAAAAGGCCAGTATCTATCAATAGAAAATAAGCCTTATTTTCCAAATAAGCCTTATCTGGAATAATAATATCTTTTAAAAGTTGATCTGCCTGTAGAACAACAAAATAAGCAATAATTAGGCTAACGATGAAATCCATTGGAACAGGAAGGACATTTCGCGCTTTACAAATAAAGAATCCTATTAAACCAATTATAATGACCGACTTTAACAAAAAATCGGGAAAATAATTCAAAAAGTGTAAAGGAAAAGCAATAAGCAGAAAAATCAAAAAATAAATTATTACATTTTTTTTGTTTTTATTAGAACAATCTAACTTTACTAATGCAAACCGTTGTTGAAGCCAAGGTTCAAGATGTTTTTCTACGAGATGAATATCTATTTTTTTGTTTTTGCTAGAAAAATCTAACTTTTTGGTAGCTAACTTAACAAATTCTTCTACAGGGCTGAGATGCTCTTTATTAAAAATGGAAAAAAGAGAAGCAATTTTTTTGTATTCTATGCCAGTTACTTTGGTAAAGGTCTTTATTAAAGGGCTTTTTTCAAGAGAAGTTTTTTTAAATGGCCGCAATAACTCTTTAATATAAAAAAGATACTCGGAAGCGTTTTCAGAAATTAAATCTTTGATAAAGGCAGAGGAGATCTCTGTTATTTTTAAATTATTTGTTTTTGATGGATAGCTTTTACAAAATAAAAAAAAATTTCGCAAAAAGCTCAGGAATGGTTGATTAAATAAATTATGCCAATTTTCATTAGCATGTGGAGATGATTGAAAAAATTGATAATCCTCTAACAAAAACCATAAAAACATTCTTCTTGTAATATAATAATTAGATTCATTTTTAGATTTATTTTCAAATAAGTTAAGTATCGCTTTTATATTGTAGTTGGTATCAGTATAAGAAAGCTGCAAATATGTTCGGAATGCATTTACAGAGGCATCATTACCAGATGTCACCGGCCCTATTATTTTGCACCAGTGCTTTCCCCATTCAAAATACCAAGGAGAATCATTTTGGTATTCCTTGAACACCGCTTGAGGAGGGTTGAATAGGTTTAAGTCCACCTCTGATAAGGCAAAATGATCCTTAAACTTTTGAGACACCATTACTTCCCTCCATTCCCCTAAAGAACTCCCTCTTATGCAACTTAAAACTCAGTATTACAATTAAAATTGTTCCTTATATTCTTTAAGCTTTT
>JAMOVU010000137.1 GCA_027067555.1 Candidatus Aminicenantota bacterium
GAAAAATTCAGGGAATTATCCTTTTCTTCAAATAACCCGGATATATATTTTTTAACAATTATGTCTTCTGTTTTTATATTTTTTATCCTTGCATATTCTTCAAGACTGCCTTTTAATACCTCTTTCCACCAATTAAATTTTTTGCCTTCCTTTTCAAAATACTCGCAAGCCTCTTTATCGTATAATTCTCCGGAATTTACTGTTTCTATGATTTCATCACCTATTGCAAATATCTCATATCTTATTACAACCCGTCCGTTATTCATATATTGATATATGTAAAATATCGGATTCCCTCTGAAATCATAAAAAATAACGGGTTCTAACATTTTTGCCCCTTTAAGACAGTATTTTGTATTGCAATCGGGATAATTAATGTTTTTGTCCTCTTCAAATCTTATTTTCACATACTCCAAGCACTCTTTTTCAGTGTGCAAAGGGATTCTTCCCCACTTGTATTCAACAAACGGTTTGTTTTTCGGAACAGAATCAAGAATATCCCTGTTCATTTTTATTATCTCTTCTTCCGTAAACAAATAAAAATTAAGATTTTTAATATTTTTATCCCTGATTTTTACTTTTAATTCTCTCGGATCCTGAAGAGTATAAATACCTCCCCTTTTGTAAATACTATCACAACTAATCGTATATTTACCCTGAGGAAGCTTAAAAACATACTCCCCTTTTTCATCTGTTTTTGTAATCTTATAAAAATATTTATTCTCATTGCTTACTTTTTTATTTTCAAACCCGACACATAAAACACCTACCCCTTTAACACCTCTTCCTTTTCTCAATACTTTGCCCGATATCCTGAACAATGTTTCGGATTTTAATAAACTAATCGTAATAATTAAAAATAAAAAAATTATTAATATCTTATCTTTTCTCATCTCTTACTCCTGACAATTTTACACCTCCAATCACCATTATTTACATCAAGCCTTATCTCAATAAACACACTTTCTCCTCTATTAATTTTTATTTTCTTTTTATATTTTTCAAAATAATTAATAGTTATAAATTCATTATTTACACATGAATTATTTCTACAAAAAGTGAATGTTATATTGAACTCCCCTTCGGGAATATTTTTTAATCTGAAATAACCATCTTTATCCAATAACAGACTTATGCCTTTGTGTTTTCTTTCTATGTAAATTGTTTTTTCATTACTATTAAAAATAACTCTCTCTTTTTCGTCAACTATCCTTCCGAAAATTTCCGTCTCTCTATTCGGTATTTTGAATTCAACATTATTATATTCTCTGTTCTTATTAAGTTTTATAACTTTATTCAAGCCCTCATATACACCCCCCTCTTCATCAATAATTTTCCCAAATGAAAACAATAATTCTTCTCCTACTGGTAGTAAACCGGTATGAAACTCACCATTACCATCATGATAAACAATCCATCCTGACCTCATAGCATCATAAGCTCTTTCTTTCATCAAACTAACATACATTACTAACTTTTTTATACTCTTGTTATTCCACAATAGAACTCTTCCTTTTACCATCTTTCCTCTTTTAAATTTTATCGGAGATAGCATTAAATTTTTCTCAGCTCTTAGTTTAAATCTCAATAAATATGTTTGTCTAAAATGCAATTTATCTTTACACCATTTATTATATATATTTCTACAACCTCCGGTTATCTCAATTTTATATTCA
>JAMOVU010000138.1 GCA_027067555.1 Candidatus Aminicenantota bacterium
CACTAAGTTTTTCGACCTTAACAATATCACCTTCTTTAATTATATACTGTTTTCCTCCGCTCTCAATAATAGCATACATAATAACTCTCCTTTAAATTAAATAGAATGTGGTAAAATAGCAGAAATTGACTAAAAAGTCAATAGAATGGGGTTAAATTTTATTGAATCTATAACTTTATATAGAAAATTTCTTTAAATAAGTGTTGAAGATTTAGTACTAATAAAATATAATAATAATATATGAGAAAATGAAAAAAATACTTTATATTTTTACTTTTATTTTATTAGTTTTGCCTTTAGTTTTTCTTGTTAACGAATGTAAAAAGGAGAATAAAAGTAAAATTGCAATAATTACAAATTTTTCTGGTCCCAATGGAGGAACAGGAATTTCTCTAATATCTTCAATGGATCAAACATTTAAAAATCTTGGCTTTAATAATTATGATTTTATAATAGCAAATGACAGCTGGAATCCTAAAAAGATCGAAAAAGCACTTGATAAGGTTTTAAGTTATAACCCTGATGTTATAGTTTTGGGAACAACCTCAACCGCACTTCTTCAGATATTTGATAAATTGGAGACATTGAATAAACCTATAATTTCATTATCATCAACAACAACTAAAATAACATCTCTTGATGATAATCTTTTTTCTTTTGCTTTAAATTTGAGAGATGAACAAAAACAGATTGCAGAGTATTTCAACAAAAAGAGGTGGGATAAAATTATTGTAATCAGAGAAACTTCCAATTATAAATATACTGAACCAGCTCTTTTGAATTTTAAAAAATTTTACAATGGGAAAATTGAAAATACTTTTGAATTTGAAAGCAAAAACCTTAACATAAATAGTTTATTGAAGTTTACGGATAATTTGCCATCTGAAATTGATGCTTTTTATTTCCTCGTTGGTTATTCTTTTGAAACCGGTATAATTATTCAGCTGCTTAGAAAAAATTTTAAGAATACTCCAATCATTTTAACTCCTTGGGCATCTGAAAATTATGAAATTTTTGCGGGAAGGTTTTTAAATAATATAATTATTGCTCATTACTTTGATATAGTGGGAGACAAAAAACTAAGGGAGCTTGTAAGAGAGCACAGGAAAGTATTCAAAACATCACCAACAGTATTGAGCCTACTCGGTAGAGAGTCAGTTTATTTTATCAATGATGTTTACAGAGCTTATGGTTCTCTTAAATTGAAAAGTTTCAAAAAATTCCTGATTACTAAAAAAGCTGAGAATTATTATCTTGATAAATATGGAGATTCGAGACGAAGACTTTTTTTTATAAATTTTTATAACAATGAAAAATAGACTAAAATTAAGACATCTGATACTAATTATTTTTATGATTTCACTTTCTATTGTTGCAAGTTTGGTAATATTTTATAATCAAAGATTAAATAATGAGATAACCAATGAGATTAAAATAAACTCAAAAATATTGTTAAAAGAGATAGAGGAAGACTTTGAATCAAAGATAGCAAAGGAAATTTTAATAACAAACTTTATTATAAAAAATAATAATAAAAATTTTATTAATACAGAAGGATATGAAATATTTGGGGAGGGGACATCAGTAATTTTTACTATAAATAATAATTGTGAAATTGTGGATACTTTATGGGGAAAGACACTTGAAAAAAGGTACTTTTTCAAAGGGTTGGATCTTTCAAATTTCCCTTTTTGTAGATACTTAAAGAATATAAAAAATAAAAATGGTGTTAAAATAATACCACCTTATTTCGACCCTTTTACCGGTAAAATAATGTTCTCTCTTGTTAAATTTAACTTAAACTCTTCTAAAAATAGGATTTTGATAAGGAATGTGTATTTAAGTTCACTTGTTAGTATTATAAGTAAAAAAGAGTACCTCTTAAAAAAAATAGTTCTTTTGGTAAGAAAAAAAACTAATATTATTTTATTTAATTCTTCTCCTGAAAAACTCCCTTTAAGAAAATTAAATATAACAAATAAAAAAGTTTACACAGAGAGAGGGAATTCATATATAATAAGCAAAGCCGAATTAAAAGACATTGACACAGTTCTTGTTGTTTTGATACCGGTAAATGAATATAAAACTTTTAGAAGAATATTTTACAATTTTATAATATATACATTTTTTGTATCCCTGATTATAGTTTTTATAAATTTATTTATTTTTAGAAAATCAGTAATTAATCCAATAATTAAATTCTCCGAAATAATTATTTCATCTCTTTCAAGTAAGAGTAAAGAGAAAAAATTATTAGAAATTAAGTCATTGTTTCAAGAATTTAATATCTTAAAGAATAA
The DNA here is from genome assembly GCA_027067555.1 of Candidatus Aminicenantota bacterium. Lineage (GTDB taxonomy): Bacteria > Acidobacteriota > Aminicenantia > JAMOAD01 > JAMOAD01 > JALXDT01. The sequence continues at coordinate 2,301 of JAMOVU010000138.1, forward strand.
TTATATAAATGATTTACAGAAAAATATCAGGATAAAAGAAAGTTTATCTGAAGTTGGCTTTGGCTTGGTTGTTTTTAACAAAGAAGAGAGAATCAGAATATTTGATTTAAATAAATACTTTCTTAATTTTTTTGGAGTGGATTATGATAAAGTGGAAGAAAATAGAGAAACTATGAGTTTAAAGGTAAATAGCAAAAAAATATATGATTTTTTGGAAGCAATACACAAAAATTTAATTAGTAATAAAACCAAAGAGAAAAAATTTAGATATGTCTTTGATCAGCAAAAAAATACAAAATATCTTGAAATAACATGGGATAAATTAAAATATTTTGAAAATGATGCCTTTTTTATAATCTTCAGGGATGTTACAAATGAAATTATTGCAGAAGAAAGCATGTTTCAAAGCCAAAAACTGGAACTAATCGGGCAGATGGCAGGAGGGATTGCCCATGATTTTAATAATATATTATCCATTATAACAGGAAATATTGAGCTTGCAATAAAGAGTAATAATTTGGAATTTTCTAAGAAAAAACTTTCCAGAGCACTTCAAACTATTGACAAAGCGAGTATTCTTATAAAGCAATTGTTAACATTTTCTAAAAAGGATGAATTATTTGAGAAAGATATTATAAGTCTTGGTGATGTAATCCTCGAATTGGTTGATATAACGAAAAACATTGCAAAAGGCGTAGAACTTACTTTCATTAATAATTCTGAAAATGATTTAATTTTTGCAGAATCCTCTTTTATGTCATCTGTTTTAATGAACTTTATAGTTAATGCAAAAGATTCAATAGAAGAAAAAGGGATTAAGAATGGAAAGATAAGCATCATTTTATACAATAAAATCTATAATAATAAAAGATATGTAGTTATTACAATTAAAGATAATGGAAAAGGTATTGATAACAGCATTCTTGATAGAATATTTGAGCCCTATTTTACAACAAAGCCAAGAGGTAAAGGAACCGGTTTAGGTTTAACAGTTGCTTATAATTACGTCAAAAATTTGGGTGGTAAGATATTTGTAAATTCAAAAGTAGGGGAGGGGACAAAATTTGATATTTTAATACCATTAAGTAAAAGCAAAGGGAAAAGTAAGTCAACCAAAGGAAAAAATAAAAAGATGCAAAAGGAATCTGTTATTAATCAGCAAGACATAAGTAAACTTAAAGTTTTGGTCGTAGATGATGAAAATGAAATTAGAGAAAACATAAAGGAACTTCTTTATGAAAGCTTTTCAATAAAAAGTGATACTGCCAAAGATGGATTGGAAGCTTTCGAGCTTATAAAAAAGAATGAATATGATTTGGTGTTACTTGATATTATTATGCCAAATTTGCGGGGTGATGAGCTTATTAAAAAAATAAGTGAAGAAAATATTGAAATCAATTCATTCTTTTATATACTAACAGGTTTCATTGATGAAGGATTGGAGTATCTTTTAAGAACAAAGAATGTAAAAAAAATAGTCTTAAAACCTATAAATTTCAAAAAATTAACAATGATAATTAATGATTATTTTAGTATAAAAAACAAATAGGAGGAAAACATGGAGAAGGAAGTAAGACTCAAAAGTATTGATCCATTAAGTTTCGGAGCATTGGGAGCAATATTGTACGGTTTTATTGGATTATTTTATGGATTCATTATTATGATTGTAGCAAGTATTGGTGCAACCTTTGCACATAGCTTTGAGGGCAGTAGCTCAATACTCGCCGGTTTGGGTTTTGCAGGAATAATCATTTTTCCATTAATTTTCGCAATAATGGGGTTTATTGGCGGTTTAATTGGAGCATTAATAATAAACCTTGCTTTAGCTATTTTAAAAGGATTAAAAATAAAGATAGAAGAATAATGTAAAAAAAATAAAAAACTTCGCATAATATATATTATGTAAACTTTTAGTACAAATAAAAAAGGAGGCAGTATATGAAAAAAAGTTTTTTATTATTCATTATCATTGTCTTTTTGCTTTTACCTCTCTATTCATCTAATCAATTAATCAAAAACAAAATTCAAAATGCTGCAAAATTCGTTGATGAAAATAACTTTAAAGCCGCCCTTGTAAGTATGTATGATGCCATAATGATGATAAAAAATTCCCAACCTTTTGAAATCAAAAATTTTACATTAATTGAAAAAGAGTTCGGGTTTGGTCAATACATTGAAAAAAATACGGGTAATACGCTTTTCAAAGGTGAGCCACTTTATATTTATATGGAACCTTCCGGCTATAAAATAACTAAAACAAAAAATGGTTATTTTATCTGGGTAAGTGAAGATGCTAAAATAATTGATAATAAAACAGGAAAAACACTTTTTGAAAAGGTAAATTGGGTAACAATGAAAAGAACATACCCCTACCCCACAATACCTTTTTATATAACCAATAGAATCACAGATTTTCCGAGAGGAAGTTATACTTTTATAGCTATAATAAAAGATCATTTAAGAGATAAATCAGTAAAAAAAGTTTTTAAATTTGAAGTAAAGTAAAAATACCCCTTTACAAATACCTGTTTTTAATCTATACTTTTATATAAAAAAATGATAAAATATTATAAATATTTAATCATTTTTTTGTTTTTAGTTATTTTATTTTCAATTTATCTAAGTTTTCACACAGAAAAAACAAGTATTCTATTATTTTCCATTCTAATTTCTTTTTTTCTAATCCTTTTTATAAAGTTTTTTGAAATAAAGTATCAATATTATTCAATATATAACAATATACCTGACGCTGTTTTAATTTTTGATTTAAAGGGTAATATATTAGATGTAAATAAAGCTGCCTGTGAACTTTATGGATATTCAAGAAAAGAGTTTAAAAAACTTTCCGGAAAAGATATAGTTCATCCCGATTATCAATATTTATTTAAAAAATTTTTAAATGATGTTTCAGAAAAGGGTTTTTTTGAGGCAGAATCAGTAGATATAAGAAAAGATGGTTCAACTTTTGATATAAAAGTTAAAGGAGGAAAATTTATATATAAAGAGAGAGAGGCTTTAATTGCAATATTAAGGGATATTTCTGAAAGAAAAAGAAGAGAAAAGGAGCTCCTAAAATTAAAAATGGCAGTTGAACAGGCTCCTATTTCAGTTGTAATCACAGACAAAAACGGTACTATTGAATATGTTAATCCCTTTTTCTGTAATTTAACCGGTTATTCTTTTGAAGAAGCTATTGGTGAAAATCCAAGAATATTGAAAAGCGGAAGGCATGATGAAAGTTTTTACAAAATTCTCTGGAATAGAATTACCTCAGGGGAAATATGGGAAGGTGAATTTTTAAATAAAAAAAAGAGTG
>JAMOVU010000139.1 GCA_027067555.1 Candidatus Aminicenantota bacterium
TGACTTTTACTTCTCTTAAAAGTTTTGCTCCGAGTGTGAGAAAGTTTAGTCCTTTTTCGCCTTTGAACTTTATATTTTTCAGTATTTTCCCTTTATCATTTTTTATATTTATATTCAAATCCGCTGCATCTTTAAGATAAAAACAGATATCCGCCGGTCTTCCGCCAAAATAGTATTCTCCATAGTATCTTCTCGGAAGTTTTGCGCTTTCAATATCAAATATCTGAACATCCTTTGTAAGGTCAAGTTTTTGAATGTATCTTACATCAAGAGCCCACATTCCCCTTCCGTGAGTTGCAATTACCATTATATTATCTCTCGGATGGATGATTAAATCATGTACATAGGTTGTAGGAAGATTTCCTGAAATAGCCTGCCATGATTTTCCATCATTTAAGGAGACAAATACTCCGTAATCTGTTCCAACATAGAGCACTCCTTTTTTAACAGGGTCCTCTCTTATTACATTAACCGGCCCTATTGGTAAGTTTGATGTTATGTTTACCCATGTCCTGCCATAATTTGTTGATTTGTAAACATAGGGTTTAAAATCATCATCCCTTTTGCCATTCTGAGTTACATAAACGGTTGCCGGATCATACTTTGAAGCCACAACCCTTGAAATCCACTTTTTGTATGCAAGGCCCTTTGTTATCTCTTTCCAGTGTATTCCACTATCTTTTGTAAGCCACAATCTTCCGTCATCAGTCCCTGCATAGATCACTCCGAATTTAAACGGAGATTCTGAAATGGTGAAAATGGTTTGATACTGAATATCTCCGATTTTATTGGGATTATTGTAAGAGAGATCGGGGCTTATTTTCTCCCAATTGTTTCCCATATACATTGATCTGAAAAGAAAGTTTAGCCCGAGATAGACAATCTTGGGGTTGTGGGGGGATACTATTATGGGAGCAAGCCACTGTCCTCTGAGCGGTTTTTCTCCGGGTTTGATTTTTGGGTAAATTTTTGCAACTTTTCCACTTTTTATATCTGTTCTTGTTATGTGTCCGTAGAATGTTGAAGAGTAAACGATGTTGCTATCCTCAAAGTCTATTGCATGGGTTGAGCCTTCTCCTCCTGGAGCATTTTCCCATTTTACAGCCGGGATATGATTTCTTCCATGGCTCAGGTCAACAGTTGCCCTGAAGCTTCCGTGGTCCTGAATTGAGCCATAAACATGAAAGGGTTTATCCATATCATAGGAAACATTGAAAAATTGTGCCACGGGAATTTTATCAGCAAAGGTTCTCCAGTGTTTTCCACCATCATAGGAGATTGCAAGCCCTCCATCATTTACATTAACTAAATAATTGGGATTTTCCGGGTCAATCCAGAGCCCGTGATGATCTCCGTGCATGCCTCTTAAAGGTCTGAAAGTTTTTCCTCCGTCCTCTGAAACATTCAAAGCAAGTCCCATAACATAAATTTTATTTTCATTTATGGGATCAACTCTGATTTGTCCGAATACCCATCCGTATGTATTGGCAAGCCTTCTCATATATTTATTGTTAGGGCTTACCTCTCTCCAGTGCTCTCCATAGTCATCACTTCTGTAGATTGTGGCTCCCCTGATCATTCCTTTTCCGGGTTTGCCATATTCATCTATCTCCTCTTTTCTCCACTTTCTATGAAGCTTGTAATTATCTATGAATGCATAAAGTACATTTGGTTTTGCTTTGCAAAGGTCAATACCAATTCTTCCTCTGTACTTTGCCGGAGGAAGTCCGTTATTTATCGGCTTCCAGGTTTTGCCACCATCTGTTGTTTTGTATATGCCGCTGTACTTATAATTATCCTCATTCCTCGGATCATTCCACTTTTTCCTTATTCTCTGCCAGAATGCAGCGTAAAGAATATCAGGATTTTTAGGATCCATAAGAAGGTCAATGGCTCCCGTCATATCATTTACATAGAGAATCTTTTTCCATGTTTTGCCACCATCAGTTGTTTTATAAACTCCTCTTTCCTTATTTCTTGTCCATTCGTGTCCGCTTGCAGCTATATAAACTATGTCAGGATTTTTCGGATGAATTATTATCCTTGAAATTGTGTTTGTATCTGTAAGGCCCATGTACTTCCATGTCTTTCCTCCGTCAACAGATTTGTAAACTCCTCCACCTGCCTGAGAACTTCTGAAAATATTTGCTTCTCCTGTTCCAATCCATATTATATTTGGGTTGGAAGGAGCTATTTCAATATTTCCTATTGAGGTCGAGATTCCATGCTCAAATACAGGCTTCCAGCTTACTCCTTCATCTTCGGATTTCCAGACTCCTCCCGATGCTGTTGCAACATATATTGTATAGTACTTGCCTTTTGGTGTGACAACAGCCACATCTGTCATCCTTCCGCTGATATTGGTGGGGCCCAAAAACTGCCACTTCATATTTTTGAAAATAGAGCTTTCTCTCATTGAAACATAATTGTCATACCACTTGAGTCTGAGCTCGGGCGGTGTGTTTTTAACTATTTTTGAAGTTTTTGAAAAAGCAAATGAGCTGAAAATAAAGATAATTGCTAAAGTTAAAATGAAAAATCTTAACTGTTTTTTATGGAACATAATACCTCCTTTAAGGCTTAATATTAATTATACGAGAATTGTATGGGTTTGTTAATCTTATATTGGGTATTTTGGAGAGAAAGTTTAATAACCGAATCTCGGGTTTACCACATTGTTGTAAATTGAACCGAATGTTATGCGTATCCCGAGGGAAATATAATAATCATAATTTGTTTCAAGAGCTGAAGTTCTTAATAAAATCTCCTCCTGAGTTAGGTCTCCTTTCGGGAGGTATAGCTGATTATGAATCACAGAGTAAGAAGAATAAGCAAAGAAAGAGACTCCCTTTGAGATCCTCCATGATAGATTTCCCGAAAACTCAAGACTGTACTTTTTTGTATCATGAAGATATTGCTGAAAATCCACTCCAATGTTTGCATCTCCCCATCTCTGTATAATTCCGAACTCACTCACAAGTGAGTGAAACCACAATGTCTCTTTGTCTTTATTATATATTGTGGTTTCATAATACTCCACTTTTTCAATTCCCATCCCATAATTAATTCTGAATATTTTTGAGGTTGCTTCAGAGTAGGGGAATATATTGTATTCTATGGCGGGGGAAAATTGGTATCTGATTTTTCTGTTGTAATAGGATGAAGAGTCAGTTCTAATTTTGCCTCCGAAGGAAAAATGCTCGTTTATTGCACCTACATATGTACCTCTGAAAAGCCAATGCTTTCTTTCGCTTTTAAGCTCGCTTTCTCCCATTTTGAAAATAGATGTGCTTTTCCGATTGAAAAATCTTAACTCAATTCTGCTTGCTTCTGTTACTCTTTTCGCACCGGCAGAATAATTTAAAGCTTCATAACTATAGGATTTCTCCCCTCCCTTTGAAAGGCCGAAGCCAATGTCGAAAACCCAATTATTCCACTTATCCTTTATCTGTTTTGTTTCCTTTATTCCTGTAAACATAATATCAAGATATTCTGCTATTCTTGTCCTTCTTGCGTATTGAAAAAGTCCGGCTTTAAGACCCTTGACTATTTTTTCTCTTCTTTTGTCCTCTGTATCGCTTTGATTTGTAATTACGAAAAGTTTATCATTAATCCCTTTAAATCTATTCTGTCCTTTAAATTCAATCGTGTATTTTCTTCCACCGCTTCCCGTTCTCAATAGAGTGATTAAAATATAAACATCCGCTTTTTTGGGCTCTATCACATAATTTACGAATGTAATGTTTTTCCTTATATAATCCATATCACAGGAAAAGCAATCAATAAAAACTTTCGGAGCATCCTTTTTTATTTTCAAAAAGAATGATTGCGCCTCATTGTTTGTTGTGATTATTGCAAAAGAGTTTAAAGCGAAGAGTATTAGGATTAAATATAGAATGATTTTCCTCATCACCAGTCTTACCTCCCTTTATAAAATCTCCACTATTTTACAATATTCTGACTTTAAAAACCAGGATTATTGAATTTCCATTTTTTCCCAGAGATGAAACTCCTGCTACAAAGAAAGTATTGTTTTTTACCGATGTTTCGGATGAGATTAAGGTTTCATAAGGATCCTCATTGCCGTATCTTTCTCTTTTCTTGCCTTTCAAGTAAAAGCCAAAGTTTATTATCTTCCCCTTTTCTCCTTCCTCTATTTTTGCTCTCTCGATAATCAAGTGAAGGTTATAGGAAGATGTTAGTTTTATTTTTGAATAATTACTTCTCTCTTTTACAATGATTGATGATATGCCGTCCAATTTGTAAGATTTAAAGGAAAAAAGTGATTTTATCTCTTTTACTACTGGTGAAAGTTCTGGGTCCTTTATCCTTTCTCCGGTTTTCTGCTTTGAAGCAATTATCGTATAAACTTTGAAAAGTATGTTCTTTTTCGGTTTGTCCAATTTTCTTAGTTCTTCTTCAAACTGTTTTAAATTATTTTTTGAAATAACTACAGTTATGTAAGGTGAAGAGTTGGTGTAAAAGAATCTGTGTGCATAAGGCCTTAGAATTTGGGAAACATCTCTTGGAGAGATATACTTGAGTTTATATGTTTTTGTTATTCTACCGCTTGAATTTGAGGTTTTACCATTTGATGAGAAAAGCGTGATTGGTAGAATGAGAACCAATAAAATTAAAATAATTATGATTTTTTTACTCATTTTTACCTCCTTCTGTTTTATAATTTTTTAATTTGAATCCTCTCTTTTGAAACCACATTATTTTTATGTTTTTATCTGGAATAACTATTTCTGTTTTAAGTTCACTTAGTGTTAACTCCTGTTTTTTTTCTGTTTTAAAAACAAAAAGTGAGAAAAAGAGAAAAATAGCTACTATTAAGAGTGCTGCAAATCCTCCCAAAGCAAGTTTTTTCTTAAAACCAATATGATTTTGAGGTGATTCTGTAATTCTTTTCTCTATTTTTTCAAAGACTTTGTTTACCTCTATTTCCGGAATATCGGAATTTTTCATCTCTTTGTATTCTTCTATGATTTTTAAAAAATCATCCTTCATAATAGTTTCTCCTTTTTTAAATATTTTTTTATTTTTTCAGTACCCCTTTGTAGATGCTTTTTTACTGTGTTTTCCGAGCATCCCATTATCACTGAAATCTCTCTGAGGGAAAACCCTTCCATATACTTTAAATTAAAAGCTATCCTCTGTTTTGGAGATAAAAAAGAAATCGCATAATCCATTTTGTCCTTTATCTCCTTTTTTTCAAAATTTACGCTTGGGGTCTCATGATTCTCTCTGATTTTAACTTCTGAAATGCCAAAAATTCTCTTTAATTTTCTTTTTCTCAAATAATCTATTGAAATATTTGTGCAGATTTTAAGAATCCATTTTTTTAAGGAGCTTTCATTTTCAGAGGTGAATTTTTCTATGCTTTTAAAAGCTCTTACAAAAGTTTCCTGTAAAATTTCCTCCGCATCTTCCTTATTGTTTGTATATTTATATGCAATTGAAAATATCATTTTATAATTCTCCTTATAAAGAATTTTAAGTGCTTCAATTCTCTTCTCCTTTAAAAGTTCAATTAATCCTCTTTCTTTAATCATTTTTTATATTATATATAACGAGTAAGATATGTTTAAGGGTGACAGAGGAATTAAAAATGAAAAATGAAGAAATTAAAAGTGAAAAATAGCTCTGAGAATAGAGTCAAAAACAGGCTCGAAGCTATGAAAAAGCCATGAGTCCTGAGCAAAACTTAGCTTAAAGCTGTGGGCTCGAAGGCTATAAAAATATTGAAGATTTTTTTTACAAATGTTAAAATCCGAAAACAGGTGAGATATGAAGATATTAATGATAGCGCCGGAACCTTTTTTTGAATCAAGAGGAACTCCGTTCAGTGAATTTTACAGGATAAAAGCTCTTACCGAGATGGGACATACTGTTGATTTGATCACCTATCCTTTCGGAGAGGATGTTGAAATTGAAAATTTAAGGATTTTTCGCTCATTTAAACCTCCTTTTATTAAAAGGGTAAAAATAGGGCCCTCTTTTGCAAAATTTGTTCTTGACTTTTTTCTGTTCCCCAGAGCTTTTTTCAGAGGGCTTTTCGGTAAGTATGATTTTATTCATACCCATGAAGAGGGAGGATACATAGGAGCTTTTCTTAAAAAGTTTTTTGGGAAAAAGCATCTTTATGATATGCATTCCTCTTTACCCCAGCAAATGACAAATTTTAATTTTACGAAATCAAAATTGATTATTGGCTTTGTAAAATTGATGGAGAATTTTGTTCTAAAAAATTCTGATTCAATAATAACAATATGCCCGGCTCTTCAGGACTATGTTTTGTCTCAGTTTCCCAAAGCAAATTCCCATCTTATTGAGAATTTTTTGGATGAGGAGTATGAAGTTGATTTGAAGAGAGTGGAAGAGATAAAATCCCTTTTCCCGAATAAGAAGATAGCTCTTTATGCTGGTACGCTGGAACATTATCAGGGAATAGACTTGCTTCTGGAGTCAGTTGAATTTATTGGTGATAGTATTGGGATTCTTATTGTAGGTGGAATGAAGGAGCAGATAGATTATTATAAGAAAAAGTATAATCCTGATGAAGAAAAAGTGAAATTTATTCCTCAGGTTCATAAAAAGGATGTGATAAATTTTGTTGAAGCATGTGATACCCTTTTATCTTTAAGGAAAAAAGGGACGAATACTCCCCTTAAGATTTACAGTTATCTTAAATCAGGAAAACCCATTGTAGCTACAAATATATTAAGCCATACTCAGATTCTCGATGAAAAAATCTCAATTCTTGTCTCCCCCGAGCCGAAAGCAATAGCAAGGGGGATTGAAAGAGCTCTTTCTGAAGAGGGAAAGATAATTTCAAAAAATGCTCTTAATTTTGCCGAAGAGAATTTTACAAAAGAACGGTATATTGAGAAAGTAAAAAAGGCAATTGAAATTTTTGAGAAAAAATCATCCTGATGTTGGAAAGGATTTTTTAAATTGTTTTTTTCTGACTTTTGTGATATATAATATAACTTTGTTAAAAGGGAGAAAAGATGCGCAGGTTAAATAAAGTCTTGGTTGTTCTTTTTTTTATGCTTTTAGTTTATCCTTTGCTTTCTCAAGAGGTCGTTTCATTAAAAGTCAAAGGAAACAATAGAGTTTCGGCAGATACTGTTCTTTATTATTTTGGTATTTCAAAAGGAGAGCAGTTTAGTGTTGAAAGAGTTGACAGAGGAATAAAAAAACTCTGGGAAACCGGCTTTTTTGATTATATTGAGGTTAAGAAAGAGGAATCTGTCCAGGGAATTAACCTTATTGTGATTGTTAAGGAGAGACCTATAGTTAAAACTATAAAATATAAAACAAAAGGAATAAAGGAAAAGGATATAAATAAAAAGCTTGATGAAAAGAGTATCCGGATTCTTCCCTATTCTTATTATGATCCGTATAAAGTTAAAAGTGTTGAAAGAGCGATTAGAGAGTATTTAAAAGAAAAAAATTACGAAGGCTCTGAAGTTAAAGTGACAGCAAAGAAAAGAAAAGATGGTGATATTGATATAGAGATATTTGTTAAAAAGGGTCTTAGCATTAAAATTAACAAAATAAAATTCGTTGGCAACAACTCTATACCTTCTTTTATTCTAAAGTGGTATATGAAAAATCAAAGGGAAAATTCATTTATTTTCACACTTTTTAAGAAAGACAATTTTTCCATGGAAAAATTAAAAGAGGATTTGGACAGAATTAAGGAAGCCTATTATAACAAAGGATATCTTGAAGCAAAGATAGGAGAGCCTAAAATAGAGTATGTTGTCAAAAGAGATGCTTTTTTCAAAAAGAGAAAAATGGTTAACATAACAATTCCTATTACAGAAGGTAAGAGATACAGGATTGGTAGTATAAAGGTAAGTGGAAATAAAGTGTTACCTGAGCTTTTGATTAAGGCACTCTTTAAATTAAAAAAAGGTGATTGGTATAGTTTAAAAAAGAGAAATGATAGTATTCAGGACATTCAAAAATTTTATGGAAACAGGGGGTATTTTTATTGTCAGGTGGCTCCCAGCGAGATACTGGATCCCGTACACAAAAAAGTTACTATAAAAATTAATATTCAGGAAAATAAAAAGGCATATTTAAGATTTTTGACTTTTAAAGGAAATACTTATACAAAGGATTTTGTCTTAAGGAGGGAATTTTTCTTAAGAGAAGGTGATGTTTTCAGGACAGGCTTTTTTGAGCAAAGCTTAAGAAGAATGAAGCAGTTAGGCCTTGTTGATATTAAAGAAATGCCGGATGTAAGGCCTGACCCTAAGGATCCCTCTCAGATTGATCTTGTTGTAAAAGTGGCTGAACTTGGTAGGAATATGTTCCAGCTTAGCGGTGGTTATAGTGGTTATGAAGGAACTTTCGTAATGTTCTCCTATTCAACAATAAACTTTATGGGAGCCGGAGAAAAGATGAGTATGATGTTAATGTACGGTTCCCGTACCAAAAACTATAGCTTTAGCTTTACAGAGCCTTATGTTTTTGATTTGCCAATGTCTCTTGGTTTTAATATTTTCAACAGATCCATGGTATATCCTTATTTATTTGACAGAGCGACCAAAGGAGTAAGCTTTTCGGCTTCCATGAGACTTTACAGATATTTGAGTTTTAGCTTGACTTATTCTTTTGAGAAAATAAATGTTAAGGATGTCAGTGATCTTTTTCAAATGAATTATTATAATCCTTACTATTATTACTATTATCAGGAAGGGGAAAGAGCTTTTTCAAGCTTGATTCCTAATTTGTATTATTCAACTGTGGATTCTCCTCTTGATCCGACCTCAGGATTTATGATTGGGCTTAGTCTTAAGTTTTCAGGGAAATTTTTGGGAGGGGATTATAGCCTTTACAAACCAAGATTAATGCTCACCAAGTATTTCAGAGGCATTACAAGAAGACACACAATAGGTCTTCACTTTGAGGGAAGCTTTATTAAGTCTCTTGATGAAAAGGAAATACCTTTTTATGAAAGGTTTTATATGGGTGGAGAAATGTCAATCAGAGGATTTGAAGTTTACCAGATTGCTCCGAGAGATGCCAATGGTTACATAGTGGGTGGAGATAGGATGCTTCAGTTTAACTTTGAATATAAGATACCTCTGGGTAAACAGACACCTTTGAATTTAATATTCTTTTATGATAGAGGTAATACCTGGGCTCCGGGAATTCCTATTAGTTTTAATGATATGTATTCATCATTGGGAGCTGAGATCAGGATATTTATTCCAGCCTTAAGTGTTCCTTTTAGGCTTATTTTTGCATATAATCCGAAGACACTTTATGAAGGCGAAAATCATTTTCAGATGAGATTCGGAGTTGGAACAACATTTTAAAAAAAATATTTGGAGGAAATAGATGAAGAAAAAAGTTTTTACTGTTTTGACAGCTTTAGTTTTAATGTCAGCTTTTGTTATGGCTCAAACAAGCACGAAAATTGCTGTAATCAATCCGCAAAAAGTATTGCAGAATTCAATTGCAGGTAAAAAGATTTTGAAAAAATTACAGAATTTGCAGAAAGCAAAGCAGAATAAAATAAACAGAATGAGAAGAGAGTTGAGTAATTTGGAGCAGAAACTTCAAACACAGGGATTTACTATGAGTGATGCTGCAAGATTGGATCTTCAGAAGAAAATTGATTCTAAAAAAGCAACCATTCAGCAGGAGATTAAAGCTGCCCAGATGGATATCCAGTATCAGAGCAACAAACTTTTGGGACAAATAACAAAAGAGCTTGAACCTATTATAAAGCAGATAAGAAAAGAAAAGGGGATAGCAATTATTTTTGACCTTACAAGAGCCGGTGTTATTGATATGGATAAATCTCTTGATATTACTGATTTGGTAATTCAGAGATACAACAAAATGAAATTGTCCGGAACAAAGAAAAAATAAAATGTTAGATACAAAGAGGATTTTAGATTTTCTTCCTCATAGGTATCCGTTTTTATTGGTAGATAGGATAGTTAGTCTTGAAGGAAACAAGCTTAAAGCAGTAAAAAATGTGACCTTTAATGAACCCTTTTTTTTGGGGCATTTTCCTGAAAACCCCGTAATGCCGGGAGTACTGATTATAGAATCACTTGCACAGGCCGGGGGACTTTTACTCCTCGATAAACTTGAAGGAAAGTTTACAAAAGAGAATTCTGTTATGTTTTTGGGAGGTGTTGAGAAGGCAAGGTTTAAAAAACCTGTAATTCCTGGAGATATTCTGGAGCTTGAAGTAGAGTTGATTTTTTTTAGAAGAGGGGTTTCCAAGATTGAGGGAACGGCAAAGGTAAATGGGGAAATTGTTGCCTCAGCTACGATTCTGTCTGCAATAAAAACAAAAGAAGAGTTAGGAATAGCTTAAAATAATGGCAGAAATAAGCCCGCGTGCTTATATAGAAAAAGGTGCGGAAATAGATGATAAAGTAAAGATTGGTGCTTTTTCCTTTATAGGAAAACATGTAAAGATAAAAAAAGGCACAATTATCTATCCGAATGTACATATAGAGGGTGATACTACTATTGGAGCGGATAATAAAATATATTCCTTTGTAACTATTGGCACTCCGCCTCAGGATCTTGGTTATAAAGATGAAATTAATAAGGTTATAATTGGTGATAATAATATTATCAGAGAATATACAAGCATAAATATGGGTACCACCAAGGGAGGCGGAATCACTAAGATTGGAGACAACAATTATTTGATGGCATATACTCATCTTGGTCACGATGTTCAGGTAGGGAATAACACTATTTTTACCAATGGTGCTACTATGGGTGGACATGTTATTGTTGAAGATTATGCTATTATAAGTGCTTTTGTAGGGGTTCATCAATTTGCAAGGGTTGGAAGTTTCAGTTTTGTTGGAGGATATGCGGCTATTACTCAGGATGTTCCCCCTTTTGCAAGAGTTATAGGAGCAAGACCTGCTGTTATTGTTGATGTTAATTCCATAGGAATGAGAAGGAATGGAATTTCAAAGGAAACAGTTTCTATAATAAAAGAAGCATTTAAGATATTGTTTAGAAGTGGTCTTAACACTTCGCAGGCTCTTGAAAAAATAAAGAATGAATTACCATCAGATAATGAGGAACTAAATCACTTAATAAATTTTATTAAAAGTTCAAAGAGAGGTTTTATTAAAAAGACTGTTGATAAATGGATGAAAAAATAGGGCTTATTGCCGGAAAGGGAAAACTCCCTGAGATCATTTTAAGAGAACTTTTGAAGAAAAAAATAGGTGTTTATACTGTTGCTTTAAAAGGATTTGGTTCTCCAGATTTGGTTTCTCTCTCATCTGGTGGAGAAATTTTTAAAATAGGAGAGGTCGGGAAAATCCTTAACTTTTTTAAGGAAAAAGGTGTTAATAAACTTATTATGGCAGGCAAGGTTGAGCATATAAATATTTTTAAAGATTTTTCAGCTGATTTTAAAGCTTTTTCTCTTTTAAAAGAATTGAAGAATAAAAACACTCTCTCTATTTATTCTCTTATAAGTGATTTTCTTAAAAAAAATGGTATTTCTCTTTTAGATTATGATTGGTTATTAAAGGATTATATACCATCAAAGGGAATTTTAGTTGGTAGAGTTGGGAAAAAGACAATGGATTTTCTTAACAAGGGTTTTTCCATCGCAAAAAGGATAGCAGAGCTTGACATAGGGCAGGCAATTTCCTTTAAGGATGGTGTTGTTATTGGCGTTGAGGCTGTAGAAGGCACAGATGAAATGATAAAAAGGTCAGGATCTCTTATAAAAGATTTTTTTATTATTAAAGTTTCAAATCCCCATCAAAGTATGAGCTTTGATATGCCGGTGGTAGGGAAGAATACCTTGAAAAACATTTATGAAAGTGGGGGGAAAGGTCTTGTCATAGAAGGTGGAAAGACAATTGTGCTTGACTTAGAAGAATCTATGGAGTATGCTAAAAGGCAAAAACTAATATTGGTGGCATTATGATAAAGATTGCTGTAATTGGTGTGGGATACTTAGGATATCATCACACACGAATATTAAAAGAGTTGGATGATGTTGAACTTATAGGTGTTATTGATATAAATGCCGAAAGAGCAAAATCTGTGGGAGAAGAATTTGGTGTCCCTTATTATATTAATTATGATGATGTTCTGAACAAAGCCGAAGCTTTTGTAATTTCAACTCCCACTGTTACCCATTTTGATATTGCTAAAACCCTTATTGAAAAGGGAAAGCATGTTTTGATAGAAAAACCTGTAACAGCAACCCTTTCTCAAGCGAAGAAATTAATAGAGTTAAAAAAGGGAACAGATAAGATAATAACAGTGGGGCATATTGAAAGATTTAATCCTGCTCTTAAATCTTTTAGAAATAAGGTGGAATTTCCTTTTTACTTTATTTCTGAAAGATTGGGAAGATTTTCAAATAGAGCCCTTGATGTTGATGTTATTAAGGATTTGATGATTCATGATATAGATATAGTATTTAGCCTTGTAAGAGAAAAGTGTAAAGATATAAGGGCTGTTGGAATTCCTGTTGTTACGGACAAGATTGATATAGCAAATGTTATTATTGAATTTGAAGGGGGGTCTGTTGCAAACTTAACGGCAAGTAGAGTTTCAGCTGAAAAAGTAAGAAAAGTAAGGATATTTCAGAAGAGTTCTTACTTTAATCTTGATTATACGATTCAGGAAGTCTATGTTACGAGGGTTTATAAAAATAATATTAAAAGAACTGCGATAGATGTGAAAAAAGAAGAGCCTTTAAAACTTGAGCTTGAGAATTTTATTAGTGCAATTAAGGGAGAGGAGAAACAGGAAATATCTCTTGAAGAGGGGGCTTTTGCTCTTCAAATAGCAGAGAAGATTTCAAGGTTGATAAATGAAAGATCTGAAAAATTATTTAAAGCAAAAAATTAATGAAGATAGATTTACTGGGTATTCCCTATCTGTTTTTAAAGATGGTGAAAAGGTAAAAAGTCTTTCGGATGGGTATGCGACGCTTATTCCTGAGAAGATAAGAGCAACTGAAAACACTATTTATGATCTTGCTTCTATAACCAAACTTATAGTTACATCTTTATTGATTGCTATTTTCTATCAGAATAAATTAATTGATTTCAATGCCCCAATAAAAACTTTTTTTAATAGTTCACCCGATGAGAAAAAAGATATAACAATATTGCAGCTTTTGACCCACTCATCAGGTATTATTTCATGGAAACCCCTTTACTATGAAAGCATTGGTTTTGAAAATATCTTAAAAAATGCTTTAAAAGCGGAAATGGAAGATAAACCTGGAAAGAGAGTCATTTACAGCTGTTTAAATTATATTATTTTAAAAGGTATTATTGAAAGGGTAGGGGAAGATTCTTATGAGAATTTGTTTAATAAACTGATAAAGAAGAAACTTGGTTTGAAAAATACCTTTTTTTCTCCACCTAAAGATTTGAAGAAAAGAATCTCTGCTACAGAAAATGGTAATAATTATGAAAGAATTTCTGCTCAAAAGCTTTTTGGAGTTGATATTCCGGAAAGAAAAGGGGTGATTTGGGGGGAGGTGCATGATGGTAACTCCTATTATTCAGGAGGGACAGCAGGAAATGCAGGGCTTTTTTCAACTGCAAAAGAAACCGCTATTTTGGGACAGCAGTTTTTAAAGGATTATTCTTTTCTTTTAGATCCTGAAGTAGCAGAACTTTTTTTTAAAGATTTTACACCTTTTAGCTCGATAAAAAGATCCTTGGGGTTAATTTTACCGGAAACAGAAACCTCTGTAATCTCGTCTCCTCCATTTTCAAAAAAATCGGGGTATCACAATGGGTTTACCGGGACCTCTCTTGCGATTGATTATGATAAAAATATTGTTATAGCATTTTTGTCTAATAGAGTTCACCCCTATGTTAGAGAGGAATTACCGAAGGATGTTTTTACTTATGTGCATACATATATTGTGAGAGAGTTAGATGTTTGATTATAATAAAAAAGAGAGAACTAATGTACATATTATAATTTCAGTAATAATACACCTTATTATTTTTTCCCTTTTAATTTTTTTACCTGATACCCGAAAAATCCCTCAGGAAGAGATTACAAATGTTGTAATTCCCGAGCCTTTAAAAAAGAAAATAGTTTATCCAAAAGTTAAGAAAGAACCAAAGAAGATTATAAAAAAAGCGAAGCCAATAGAGAAGAGATTAAAGAAAAAAACTGAAACTAAGGCCAAAACTAAAAAGCCAAAACTTGAAAGTAAGAAGCAAGTAATAAAGAAAAAAAATAATTTCTCCCTTGTGAAAAAACAAAAAAAGCAAAACAATCCTTTTTTGCAGAAAAAAAATAAACCTGCTCCGCCTCCTCAAAAGAAAAAGAAAGTAATTAAGGTTAGACCCCCTGTAAAAAGAACCAATAAGATTATTGTATCAAAAGAAGAGCCTAAGGGACCTGTTAAAGGAAAGGATAATTTGCCACCGGGAGAGCCTGGAAAGGGTGGAAAGTACATTTATAAAGGAATATCAACTCAAAAGCCCAAGAAAAAGAGTAATTTTGTTATTCCCTACGGAGGTAAAAACAGGTTCAGTTTTAAACCGGGAGAGGGTATTGGAGGAGGATCCGGATGGAAAAATTACGGGGCATCAGCCTCTTTTGACACTCACGGTATTAATCTTGATCCATGGATTAAAGAGGTGATAAGAAGAGTTAAAAGGAACTGGATAATTCCTACTGCTGCCAAATACGGTCTTCAGGGTTATAATGCTTTTTACCTTGTTTTTAAGAAAGATGGAAGCTTAGGTGAATTTAAAATAATTTTAAAATCAAGAGTTTTATCTTTTAACCTTTCATCTCAAAATGCGATTTTGGGGTCTGTACCATTCCCTCCGATTCCCGATTATTATCCATATAAAGATGTTAAAGCAAGATTCTTTTTTTACTATAATCTTTATCCGGAGGAGGTTAAGTGAAACCCCTTGTTATTATTGAGTTTAGACGAATGAGTAATTATTTGATAAAAAATATTTTTTATGGTTAGCTCTTGAATTTGTGATAAATATAGATTATAATTATAAACATTTATCTGTGGAGGACATAATGTTTACTGAATGGATGATTGATTCAACAAGTAAAAAAGACAAAAGAGGAAGTAAGCTTTTAGTGATTTTTATAGGAGCTTTAATTTTTCATGTTATAGCTTTTGGAATTATGGTCGTGGCACCCTTGATGCACGCCCAGAGTTTTCCTCAAATAACTATAACCAATGCATTTTTAGCACCTCCACCACCACCACCGCCACCTCCACCACCACCAGCAAAGAAAAAAGTAAAGAAGAAAAAAGAGAAGAAAAAAGAAGAGGTTAAAAAGAAAGAGATTAAGAACACAGGATTTGTGGTACCTATCGAAGTTCCGGAGGAAATCCAGGAAGAAGATATTTCTGATATCGGAATAGAGGGAGGAGTCGAAGGAGGAATTGAAGGAGGAGTTGCAGGAGGAGTACTTGGAGGAGTTTTAGGAGGAGTTTTAACAGGAAATAATGCAGATGAGAATAGTGCTCCTGCAGTAAGAATGATTAAACCTCCCAAAATTATAAGAAAAGTCATTCCAACTTATCCTCAAATGGCAAGAACAACAAGAGTAACAGGTATTGTTATTCTTGAGTGTGAAACAGATATAAGAGGAAGAGTTAGAAAAGTTAAGGTTTTGAGAGGACATCCTCTTTTAAATCAGGCAGCTATAGAAGCTGTTAAAAAGTGGCTTTTTGAGCCTATGATTATTGATGGTGTCCCTAAACCGGTTAAGTTTACTTTAACCGTTACATTTAAATTTAAATAAAATAAAAAATATTATGTAGGAGGTAATATAATGGGTCAATTTACTTTGGTTGAAATGTGGCACAGTATGGGTCTTCTCGCTAAGACAGTTTTCCTTACTCTCATTTTCCTCTCAGTTTGGTCTTTGGCAGTAGGTATTGAAAGATACTTCTATTATAAGAAGGTTCAGAAACAGTCAAGAGCATTCTTAAAGATGATTGAAAAATATTTGTCACAGGGAAAACTTCAGGAAGCTATTGAGCTTGCAAAAAACAAAAAATTCAAAGATTCTCATATTGCACAGGTTTTATATGCTGGTCTTCAGGAATTAACATCACAGGATGATATGGGAGCTTCCTATGATGAGAAAATTGAGGCAGCCAAGAGAGCTATAGAGAGAGCAACTGCTCAGGGAACCCAGAAACTTAAAAGAGGTATGACTGTTTTGGCAACAGTCGGCGCAACAGCTCCTTTTATCGGACTGTTTGGAACAGTTTTCGGAATTATTAACGCATTCCAGGGAATGGCTGTTACAGGATCCGGTGGAATCGGAGCAGTCGCAGCAGGTATTGCAGAAGCTCTTGTTACAACAGGAACCGGTATCGGTGTTGCATTGCCTGCAGTTTGGTTTTTTAATTTTTATATTGCCAAAATCGGTATTTTTGGCGATGAGATGGCAAATGCATCTTCCGAGCTCATTGACTATTTCGTAAAAAATTATAAGAAAGGAGAATAATTATGGGAGCCAAAGTTGGCGGAGGATCAGAATTCAATTCTGAACCTAATGTTATCCCATTAACAGATATCCTTCTTGTTCTTTTAATTATTTTTATGGTCATTACACCTATGTTGAAAAAGGGAGTGGATGTTAAACTCCCTGAAGCAAAATATGTCAAGAATGAGCCCGGAAAGGGAATAGTTACAGTCTCCGTTAAAAAAGACGGTACTGTTTATTATAATGCAACACCAATAGATCTCGATAAACTTGAGGATAAGATTATGGAATATATTGAGCAGAAAAATCAGAACAAGGTATTTTTTAAGGCTGATGAAGAAACTGATTATGGAAAAGTGGTTGATGTTATTAAAGTCCTCAAGAATTCAGGTATCGAGGTCGTGAGTATTATTACTGAAAAGAAAACTAAGACTCAATAATTTTCAGGAACAATAACTTTCAAAGATAAAGGCAGGGCTTCAACCTGAAAGGTTGAAGCCCATTTTCCTTTTTCACCATCATAGTGATAAATTTGAGGGGATGGGGTTTTCACCTTTAATTTTTTAAACTTATATGTTTGATAATACTTGAATTTGTCTATTTTTTTATTAAATAATTTGTTGAGATTTACTAAAGCAAGGGGTAATGGAAAGTTCTCAACTATGCATAGATCAAGGTAAGTATCTGAAGGATCTGCATGTGGCGCTATATAAGCGCTTCCACCCCATTCTTTGAAATTGGAAAAAGTGAGAAGTATCGCTTCGGGGATTATCTTTTTCTTCTGGTCATCTATTTCGACCTCTGCAAGAAAGGGAGGCATTGTAATATAATTTATTATTGCGTATAACACATAAGGAGGAATTCCTCTCCCAAGGGGTTTATCATTAAAATCCTTTGAGATCCATGCATCAAGCCCTATCCCTCCGATGTTGAAAAAATAATCATCATTAAGTTTCCCGGAATCAATTTCAATAATTCTTTCGTTTTTTATTATATCAATTGCTTTTTGGATATTTGTTGGTATTTTTAAGCCCTTTGCAAGTCCATTTCCTGATCCTCCCGGAATAATCCCAAGCGGTTTCCCTGAGTAAAGAAGGGATCGACCTATCTCATTAATTGAGCCATCTCCTCCGAAAATAACGAAAACATCATAATGGTTAATTAACTTTTTCGTCGTATCTTTGGCATCTCCTTTGTATCTTGTGAAGTGTAAATCAGTTTTGTATTTTTCTGAAAATTCCTTGAAAATTAAATCTTTAAATTTTTCCTTTTTAATTTTACCTGCATTGGGATTGGCTATTACCAAGAGTTTTTTCATTCAGATTGAATATATAGTGTTTTTAATGATATACAAAAATCGGAAAACTTCCGTCTTTAATTATTTTTTCTGCTGTGGAGCCAAAGAAAATATCTTTTAATTTGCTGTGTCCATAAGCTCCCATAATTATAAGAACATTCCCCAATTCTTTGGCTGTTTCAAATATTACATCAGCGGGATCTCCACTTTTTATGATTTTCTCTACATCAAGGCCATAAAGCTCAAGATAAGATTCTGCTTTTTTAAGAAGCTCCATTCCTTCTTCTATATTATCAGTTACATTTAAAAGATATGCTTTTTTTGCAAAAGGTAACATGTGGCTTATGTGAATATACTCCCTCATTGCCTTTGCTGACTGTGTGCTTCCATCATATGCTATTAAAAGTTTTGTAGGCAAAGTGGGCTTTTCGGTTACTGCCATGACCGGTGCAACAGATTCTTTTAATAATTTTTCTAAGGTTTCTCCTTCTACATCGGGATGCTCGAGTCTGAAATGGGTTTTTATCCCTATTATTATAAGATCAGCTGTTCTTGCTTCTTCAATAATTTCTTCTGCTGGATCTCCATCCTTTATAAAAGATTCATATTTTACATTGTTTTTATCACAAATTTTTTCAAAATTTGCAATTAAATCCTGTGCTCTTTTTTGGGCAAGTGTTAAATTCTTTTCTACTGCTTTTTCTGCATAGTGAATAGCTCCGACAGGAGCTCCACCCACAGAATCTTTTATATCTTCTGTGTTTACAACAGTTACACCTACCAAAACACTTCCCAACTCTTTCGCTCTTCTTATAGCAATATCAAGAGCTGTCTTTGTGTAATCCGAAGGATCCAATCCTATAACAATCTTTTTACTCATTTTTTCCTCCTCAAAATTTACACCTAAATATAATTCTTTTATGAGAAAAAATCAAGTGTTAGTTAGTTTTTTCTCATTTTTGAGAAAGAAATTCATCCCTTAAAATTCCCATTATTAAGAGGTGTCTGTATTCTCCATTTTTAAAGGAGTGGAATCTTAGGCGACCCTCTATTTGAAATCCAATTTTTTTGTAAAGTTCCACTGCATTTTTGTTAAATTCATAGACTTCTAAAAATACCTTAAAGATATTAAGTTTATTAAAAGCAAAATCAAGGGCTTTCAGAGTGCCGCATTTGCCATAACCTTTTCCTCTGAACTCATCCTCCCCTATGAAAATGCTGAGTTCCGCTCTTTTATTGACAAAGTGAAGATTTTTTAAGGAAACAATACCTACAGGTTTTTTATCCTCTGTTTCTATAATAAAGTGTATGTTTTTCATTTCCGATGGAGTAGAAAGATAAGATTTTTTTACCTCTTCGTAGGTTACGGGAGTTCTTGGCCTTATAAAATCATGAACATTCGGATTATTAATCCAATCTTTTATAAGCTTAAGATCTTCTTCTTCAACTATTCTAAGTCTGCACTCTGCCATTTTTCCCTCCGACTCTTATTAAAATTAATTATAGCATTTATAAAATTACCTTTAAAGCTATGTTGCTCCCCATAGAATTTTTTAATATAATATTCTAAATAATATAAAAGGAGAGATATGACACTTCATATAGGATATCAATATGTTTGTAAAAAGTGTGGATATAAGTTTATTCCTTACAGAGAAGGAGCAGAGTGTCCCCACTGCGGTTTTCCAGCGGATGAAACTTTTGACTTTATTCCGCGAGCAGTAAAATCCATTGAATTTAATATTAATGAGTATGAGAGAATACATCCGGGAGTGTGGCTTGTAGGTTCTTTTGCGGATGAGATTTTAGAGCACATATTTGAAATCTTGGATACTTACAAAAAAACATATACAAAGATTGATTTTGATGAATTTGCCAAACTTGTTTTAGAACAACGTATCCCTGATAATGAGGATTTTTTGAGAAAGCATGTTTTTGAGATATTACAGGAGATAGTAAAAGAGCTTGAGAAAAAGGGGCTTTATAAGATATGAGAAATAGAGTTTTGAGGTTTTCTTTTATTTTTTTATTATTGCCATTTTTTGTTTATTCCGTTGATTTAAAGGATTTTTATAAATTATTTCCGGATATTCCTGAATGGGAAGCTTCTGAGCCGATTGGGGGGAGAATAAATATTGATAATATTTATACCTTAAGAGTTGAAAGATTGTATAAAAGTGAAGATAAATACCTGAAATTTTCAATAATTGGTGGGAATGAAGCAGAATCTTTATGGAGGCCATTTTTATTAAAGATTAGTTATGAGCATGATAATGAGTGGCGAAAGATAGAAAAAACAGGAAAGGAATTGCTTGGTGTATATTATAATAAGAGCAAAAAAACAGGAGAGCTCGTTTTCCCAATTGAAAAAGGTAAAAAGGTAGTGGGGATATTTTTAATGGAATTTAAAAACATTTCCTCTCACGAGGCTTTGTCAATTTTTAAAAAAACTAATTTAGAAGGATTAAAAAAGCTTGTTTTAAAAGATTTACAGGATTTTAAAGTTTTTGTTGCAGAACAAAAGAAAACAAAGAAAAAGTAGTTTATATTTTAAATTATAGATTGCCCCGGATGGTTTTAACCATCCGGGGCTTTTTTATTTATTAGAGGGAAACTTTTTTGTAAGGCTTGAAAAGAGTAAAACCCGAGGATTTTACAAATTTTTCAAACTCTTTCACATCCTTTTCATAAAGCTCATTGTAATTTTTAATGAATTTCTCAACTTCTGGCTTAACTCTCTTATACTTTGCATAAAATGCCTGAGTTAAAGGCTCATAAGGAAGAACTTCATTAAAGACAGCATAAATTCTGTAAATAAGTTTATCCGAATTATCAAAAATTCCCTGAACTTTACCTCTTTGCAGTGGCATTATTGTTTTGAGCATATTTTCCAATTTCCTATCAAGTGCATCGGCTCTTTTGTTTAACTCTTTTGCTTTTTCCTTTTTCATATTCTTTGAATAAGCTTTTATAGTCTTTATCAATTTCCTTGTTTCAATAATTTGATTGTAAGCATTAGTAAGAGCTTCCGCCCACTTTGCAATACCAACAACTGTTTTTCTGTTTTCTTTGATTACATTCAAATCAAATTTTTTCCTCGGGTCAAGCTTAACTATGACATCCTGTTTGTACTCTTTACCATTGAATTTTATCTTTACTGTGTATTTACCCGGAAGAACCGGTATACCTCCCACTCTTCTTCCCCTTGAGAAAGGTGTTTTAAAACCTTTTCCTGTTAAATCCCATATCACTCTATTTATTCCTTTTTTCATAGGTGCATTAAGAGTTTTAATAAGTTTCTTGTCAGAATTGTATATTTCTATCTTTAGTTTTTTTGTAGCATTTAATTTATCTTTTTTGATTTTATCTTTTTTAGTAATGATTTTACTCTTTTTCTCTTTAGAGTCTTCTTTTTTAACGAGTTTTGGATTAATGTAAAAAGTTATGTAGGCTCCTGTTCTCTTGTTTTCTCCCACATAGGTTGCATCTCCGGGACTTACAGAGGAGGGCATCCAGCCTCTTATAAACTCATATGCATCATTGATTTTAAAGAAGTGAAAGTCAGAATTTAAAAGATTATCATTAAATTCTCTCAAAGGAGAAATATCATCTACTATGTAAATTGCCCTTCCATGTGTGCCGATTATCAAATCGCCCTCTCTTGGATGGATACCAAGATCTCTTACAGGTACTGTTGGTAACTCTTCCCATTTAATCCAGCTCTTTCCTCCATTGTAGGAAAAATAAAGGCCAAATTCCGTACCTAAAAAGAGAAGATTTTTGTTTACAGTATCCTCTCTTATCACATGGGCGAATCCATCAATTTCTTTGGTGGCAATACTTTTCCATGTTTTACCATAATCATGGGTTACGAAAACATATGTATTCCAGTCTGACATTCTATGACCATCAAAAACAACATAGGCAGTAGCAGGGTCAAAATGAGATGCTTCCACATGGGGAATCCAGATGCCTTTTGGTACCATTTTCTTTTTAACGAGATATTTAACAGTATTTGTCCATGTCTTTCCGCCATCTGTAGTTAGTTGAAGATTACCATCGTCGGTTCCGACCCAGATAATCCCTTCTTTTACGGGGCTGGGAGAAATGGTTATTATTGTTTCATAATTTTCAGCTTCAGTTACATCTCTTGTTAAACCTCCGCTCTCCTTTTGTTTTAATTTGGTTGGATCATTTGTGGTAAGATCAGGGCTTATTACTTCCCATGTCCTTCCTTTGTCTTTGCTTCTATGTAAAAATTGACTACCGAAGTAGATTATGTTTGGATTCAGTGGGTCAATTGCGAAACCAGAGTTCCAATTGTATCTATCCTTAACATCCTTTTCAAATGGAATGATTGTTCTATGCTCGGCTGTCTTTGTATTATAATAAAAAATATTTCCTCCCTGACTCATAGCATAGCCGCAACTACTGTCTTCCGGATCCGGTTCAGTGTCAAAGCCATCTCCGAATCCTACCATCTTCCAATCACAGTTGAATATACCTCTGTTGTGAAGAACATAGGCGGGGCCTCTCCATGAGCCATTATCCTGTAATCCTCCGTAAACATGATATGGGATGTCAAGATCATAGCTGATATGGTAAAACTGCCCGAGAGGAAGATTTCCCACAAATCTCCAGTGCTTTCCTCTGTCATTGCTAATAGCAACTCCACCGTCATTCCCGGTTACCAGTGTCTTTCCGTCAGGTGCAATCCATAAGGCATGAAAGTCAGAGTGGGCCTGTCTAAAGTTTGCTATGGGCTTGAATGTTTTTCCACCGTCTTCACTTGCTTTAAGTTGAGATTGAGGGGTGTAAACAATATTTTCATTTACGGGGTTTACAAATACTTTTGAATAATAGAAGGGTCTGTCATCAACGCCCGGTTTATTGTTTACCAATTTCCACTTGTATCCACCATCAACTGATTTATAAAATCCGCTTCTTTTTGATTCTATCAAAGCATATACAATATTGGAGTCTGTTTTTGCAAAAGCTATCCCGATTCTTCCAAGTTCACCTTTAGGTAATCCGTCTTCAGGTGTGAGTTTTTTCCATGTATTTCCCGCATCAACTGAGATATAAAGTCCGCTTCCGGGACCTCCCGATTTAAAAAACCAGGGCCATCTTCTGAATTGCCACATTGCAGCTATAAGTTTATTCGGATTATCAGGAGCCATTGCGATATCAGCTGCTCCCGTTTTGTTATCAACAAAGAGAATCTTTTTCCAGGTTTTTCCACCATCGGTTGTTTTATAAACACCTCTTTCCGGGTTTTCTCCCCATAGTTTCCCAAGTGCTGCAACATAAGCAATATCAGGATTGTTGGGATCAAGTACAATTTTTGAGATTCTTTCGGTTTTTTCAAGTCCTAAAAATTTCCATGTTTTTCCCCCATCAAGGGATTTAAAAACACCTCTTCCGACACCTGCGCTATTTCTGACATTTCCTTCTCCTGTGCCGACCCATATGATATTGGGATTCTTTTGATAAACTGCAATAGCTCCGATTGATGAGGCATTTTCTTTGTCAAAAATTGGTTTCCAGCTAATTCCTCTGTCTGTACTTTTCCATACTCCACCTGTTGCAGCTCCAACATAGAGAATATTGGGATTGGAGTCAACTCCTGCAATTACAGACACTCTGCCACTCATTGTAGCTGGGCCAATACTTCGGGTATGAAGTCCTTTGAAAATTTCAGGATTAACTTGGACCGGTTTTTCCTTTTTTGCAAATGAGAAGTTTGTTGAAAAAATGAGTAAAAGAATGAGAACAAGAATTGGTGATTTTAAAAATTTTTTCATACTACACCTCTTTATAAAGTTTATAAGTATAATACGGAGAAAAATCATAAGTGTTTTAGGAAACTCTCTATTTATTTTTCACAATAAAATGGAAGAAGCTATCCTTAAATTTGGCACAGCTTTATATTTTAAAGCTTTCTTTTTGTTTGAGGTTAGATTGTTGTCGGATAGCAAGGAAAGCTTGACACATTAAAACCTGTAATTTATAATCATTCAATCATGAGAGAATGGGTATATATTAATAATTTAAAAGATTATGTAGGAAAAACGGTTGAGATCAGAGGTTGGGTTTATAATCTCAGATCTTCAGGAAAAGTGAGATTTATTTTGCTCAGAGACGGAACAGGAATAGTTCAGACTGTTATGTTTTCTCCCACAAAGGATTCTCCGCAGTTTAAAAAATTTGATGAATTGTCCCTTGAAAGCTCGGTTATTTTGTGGGGAAAGGTTAAGGAGGAGAAAAGAGCTCCCGGTGGAGTTGAAATAGATATAGAGGATTTTGATATAGTTCAGATAAGTGATGAGTATCCTATTCAAAAAAAGGAGCATAGCATAGGCTTTCTTATGCCTTTAAGGCATTTGTGGATAAGGTCGAGAAAACAATTTGCAATATTGAAGTTAAGGGATATTCTTATATGGAAAATAAGGGAATTTTTTAAAAAAGAGGGATTTACCCTTGTGGATACTCCCATACTTACTCCCTCCTCCTGTGAAGGAACCACCACTCTTTTTGAGACAGAGTATTTTGATCAAAAGGCATATCTGAGCCAGAGCGGACAGCTTTACAATGAAGCGAATGCAATGGCATTCGGCAAAGTTTACTGCTTTGGTCCAACTTTCAGAGCCGAAAAATCAAAAACAAGAAGACATCTTATTGAATTCTGGATGGTAGAGCCTGAAGCTGCTTATTATGAGTTTGAGGATATGATGAAAGTAGCTGAAAACTTTGTTGAATACATAATACAGGAAACCATAAAGGAGGGAAAAGAGTATCTTGAAATTCTGGAAAGGGATCTCTCAAAACTTGAAAACATAAAGGCTCCATTTCCAAGAATAAAATACACGGATGCATTTAAGATTTTAAAGGAAGAGGGTTCTCAAACTCCTGAAGGAGAGGATTTCGGCGGAACGGATGAAACCATTATTTCTTCAAAATTTGATAAGCCTGTTTTTGTTACGCATTTTCCTGCGAAAATAAAGGCATTTTATATGCAACCCGATCCCGAAAACCCTGAATATACTCTCAGCTTTGATTTGCTTGCTCCCGAAGGATACGGAGAGGTAATAGGCGGAAGTGAAAGAATCCATGATTATGAGCTTTTGGTAAAAAAACTTAAAGAGCACGGATATTCCGAAGAGGATTACAAGTGGTATCTTGACTTGAGAAAATATGGCTCAGTTCCCCATTCGGGTTTTGGTCTGGGTCTTGAGAGGACTCTTTCATGGATAACGGGAATTCATCACATAAGGGAAGCAATCCCTTATCCGAGAACACTTTATAATCTTTATCCTTAATATGCCATCTTTTTCAATTGATATTCACGGATGTCCGAAAGCTGTTTATGATAGTGAAATAATTGCAGCAAAACTCTTTGAAGCTGACTATGATTTCAGAGAAGAAAATGAAAAAAGGGATTACACTATAATTTTTACCTGCGGCTTTCTTAAAGCTTCAAGGGAGGAGAGTGATGAGGCCATAAAAAAAGCTCTTGAAAATCCGGAAAAGAGTGGGAAAGTAATAGTTGCGGGATGCTATACACAGCTTTATTATGAAGAGTTAAAGAAAAAGTATCCGGAAGTTTTTCTTTTCATAGGAGTAAATGAGTTTGACAAATTGCCTGAATTAATAGAAAAAAAAGAGAATTTGATTTCCAAAAATACAAAGGGGGAGTTTGATTTTACCGGAAAGGCAATTTTAACCGGTCAGTATTGGGATTATCTTAAAATATCGGAAGGATGCTCTCATAAGTGCAGTTTTTGTATTATTCCCAAAATCAGGGGACAATTCAGATCAAGAGAGCTTGATTCAATTAGAAGTGAGCTTGAGATGCTTGAAAGTGTTGGCATAAAGGAGGTTAACATAGTTTCTCAGGATAGCTCATACTATGGAATTGACAGAGGAAGTTCAGAGCTTGTAAATCTTCTTGATATTATTGAAAAAGAGTATGTTTTTGAATGGATAAGAGTCCTTTATCTTAATCCCATGCATTTATCCGATGAGATAATTGAAAGGATAGGGGAGGGTAGGATTCTTCCCTATTTTGACATACCTTTTCAGCACTCTTCGGAAAAAATTTTAAGGCTTATGAAAAGAGGCGGAAGTGGAAAAGAGTTTTTGAAAATAATAGAAAAGATAAGAAAAAAACATCCGAATGCTTTTATAAGAACCTCTTTGATTACAGGATTTCCGGGAGAGGGAGAAAAGGAGTTTAAAGAGCTTGAAGATTTTGTTAAATCCGCTGAAATAGATCATCTTGGAGTTTTTTCCTACTCCGATGAACCGCTTTCGGATTCCTGTTCCCTTTCTAATAAAAATAGTGAGAAAATTGCCATTGAAAGAAAGGAAAAAATTTATGAAATTCAAAATGAGCTATTTAACAAAAGATTAGGAGAGCTTTTAAATAGAAAGTTTGATGCTATTTTTGAATACGAAGATGATGATTACCTATATCTAAGATTATGGTTTCAGGCGCCCGAAGGGATAGATGGTTTTGCATACCTGGAGAAAGGTGAAATAAAACCTCTTGAAGAAATACCTCCGATAATTAAGGTAAATACAATAAATTATGATTTTGAAATTAATGGTTTTAATGTAGAGCTTTTGTAAGAAAAGGGGAGAAGAATTCTTTACTTTTATATTAATCTGTGATAAAAAAATGGATGACTTCTAAAAAAGAACCTTTTGAAATTTTGGTATCCTCCGTAAGAAGGTATATAAATGCGGGGGTTAAGAGCAGACTCTGGAAATTTCTTTCAAAATTAAGGACTGAAGATATAGCAAGAGTATTGGATAGGCTTGTTTTTGAAAATAAAAAAATTATATTTGAGCTTTTAAAAGAGAAAGATATCCCCATGTTGGCTGAGGTTTTAAGTGAAATAGATCCTGAGGATGCTGTTGAGCTTCTTTCTGATTTAAGCCCGAAAGAAATTTCGGAAATTTTAAATGAATTCTCCTCGGATGATGCTGCCGAACTTTTGTCTGAATTTCCCGAGGATTTAAAAGAAAAGGTTATCCAGTGTATGAACAAAGAGGAATCCGAAGATGTTAAGGAACTTCTGCAGTATGAAGAGGATACTGCAGGAAGAATTATGTCAACGGATTTTTATGCACTTGAGGAGAATACAAAGATAAGTGACGCAGTTGCCGCCATACAGCTTGCAACAGATGTTGAAGTACCGTTTTATCTTTATGTGGTTGATAAAGATTACAGACTTGTTGGTGTAGTTTCACTAAAAAAGCTTTTGCTTTATCCTCCAAATACAAAGTTAAAAGATATAATGTTAAAAGATATTATATATGTAAGTACGGATACAGATCAGGAAGAGGTGGCGAGAAAGGTAGAAAGATACAATCTCGTGGCAATTCCGGTTGTTGATAAGAATAAAAAGCTTGTCGGTGTTATTACAGTTGATGATGTTATTGATATTATAAGGGAAGAGGCAACCGAAGATATTTACAGAATGGCGGGTGTTGTCGAAGGTGAAAGAATTCAGGATCCTGTATTCGATTCTTTGAAAAAGAGAATACCCTGGCTTATGCTTGCTCTTTTGACTACATTTTTTTCAGCCATAGTTATTACATATTTTGAAGGTGTTATCAAAAATGCTGTTATACTTGCGGCTTTAATGCCCCTTGTAGCAGCCCTCGGGGGAGTTGCCGGCAATCAGACCAATGCTGTTGTTGTAAGAGAGCTTTCAATGGGGGATTTTGACTGGCGTATGGGAAGGAGGCTTCTTCTTAAACACTTTTTGCTTGGAATAGCATTGGGAATAGTTGTTGGTCTTGGAGGTGCTGTTTTCATTAAAATTGCATACAAATTTTTACAGGCCACGATAGGATTAAAAGTTGGGCTTGATGCCGGGATTGTGATTATTTTTGGAGTGGGAATCTTTTTTAATATTTTAAACGGACTTTTAATGGGAACTGTAATCCCGATGACATTCAGATTTGTCGGTCTTGATCCGGCTCTATCATCAAATATGTTTGTTTCAATGTTTACGGATACCTTTGGCTTTTTTGTCTTTTTGCAGCTTGCCAAAGCATTTTATCATGTGTAGATTTTAATGAGGACTACGGAAAGGGGATTTACACTTTACTATTATGATGCCGGAGGAATTGATAAAATTGTTTATTTTTTTACGGAAAACCGTGGGATTATTGCAGGGGTGGCAAAGGGAGCTAAAAAAAGCAAAAACAGATTCGGGGGTAATCTGGAGCCATTAAATGAGGTTGAAATAATTTTGTATGAAAAGGAGAATTCCGAATTACCTATTATTGAAAGGGTAAATATTATTTCAAATAATTTTTCTCTTTTTAATAATTTGGATTCTTTTAATTATCTTCTGACTATAGCTGATATCTTAATAAAGCTCACTCCCCATAATATTGCTCAGGGAAATCTTTACCGATTACTCAAGGCTATTATTGAGGGATTAAAAGATGGAATGGAAGGAGAGAAAGTCTTTTCATACTTTTTAATCTGGTTTTTGAGAATGGAAGGAATGCTTCCTGAATTTGAAGTTTGCTCTGTTTGTGGAAAATACAGAGGAGAGTTTGAGGAGTTTTATATATCTTCTGATGGCTCAAAAGTTTTTTGTAATAATTGTAAAACAGGGGACTCGATCTTAATCCCTTCATCTTTTTTTGTTTTTGAAAAATTAACAAAAACACTTTCTCCACAGCAGTGTGCAAATATTGAATTTAAAAACCAAGGTGAAATTAAGAAATTTTTAATAAAGCTTTTGCATATTTACAATGGAGAGGAAATCAAATCTCTAAAGGCGGTTCAAAATCTTTGATTAAAGCCATTCTGAAGCCTAAAGATGTTGTCTGAAAAGTCAAGAGGAATATAGGTAAATAATTCA
>JAMOVU010000140.1 GCA_027067555.1 Candidatus Aminicenantota bacterium
TAATTGCAGGAGTCATAAATACCCTTATTGGCATCTACTATTATCTAAAGGTCATTAAAATCAGCTTAGTAGAGCAAAGTGATGAAAAGCCTTGGCCAATACTTCCAGCCTATTTGAAGGTGACTTCGGGTATTCTTGCTGCAGCATTATTGCTCTTTGGTATATTCCCAAAGGGTCTTTTAAACCTCGCAAACGCAGCATTTAAGGCGCTTGGCATCTCTGGGGTATAAGGCTAGAATAAAAATAGCAGCATTTCATCTTAGAAATAATAGACACAGGCGCAAATGTCCTATTTATTACCCGCTCCCGCCGTTTTGGAAGATCTTAAACCTTTCCCTGCTCCTGTTTTTCTTTGATGCCAAGGGCAAAAATTCTGAAAAGGATAAAAACAAGCCTGCAATATTTATGGAGATGAAGTCCATAGCAGGTTTTTACAAGGAAGGGCCAAGACGTTGTGCCGCATACATATGGGAAAAGTTAAATGAAGTATGAATGCTATGTCTTAGGACTGTTAAAATTTAAAAATGATGAAATAGTATTTAAGGAAAATGAGTTAAAAAAGATTAAAAATGCCATAGAAGATAAATTAAAAGATTATGGATGGTTATCAGGCTCTTTAGAAGATTCGCCTTTTAAAACATGGTTAATACCAGAAAGAAAAGTAAATGGAATCAGATTACCTCAAGCCAAGCTCCATTATTATCACCATAGAGTTATTATTCACTTTGCAGATACCACGTTAATAAATTCTGATTTTAGCTATTTAAGAAAAGTCAGAGATGCAGCTGTGAAACTTTCTGAAAAAATAATGAATCAAATGATAAAGGATTCAATTAACAGCCTACTCCAGGATAATGAAAAAATTAATCCTGATGGTGAGGTAGAGTTTTACTATATGTATCCTCTCATCTTAGTTAAAAACGTAAAACCCTGTTCATTTTTTGAACAGATAAGTTCTTTAGCGTTCGAAATTGTTGAACCTTTTCTTTTTAGACCATTTAGAAGAAAATTGATAGCTCGCATTAGCATACCTTGTATGACTGTATATTCGAATAGGGATATTAAAGAAAGATTAATTATAGATATCATCAATGCTGTTTATCAATATTGCTTATATGAAAAAAAGATTGAGGATATTAAAAACGGAAATTTTAGTACCAAATTAAGTGAGCATAACTTAATAAAACTATGGGAACATATGCTACAAACCATGGGAGGAAAATTTTATGACAATTCAATTATTAAATTGAGCAAGTTAGCCTTTGCAGTATCGTTACTTGCTATTATTCTAACCGTTTTCAAACTATTGTTAGGAAAATAGTTGCTATTATTTCTAATTAAAGTTTTGTAAAAATGTTGCTAGGTCTTCATAACTAGTAAATATTTTCAATGGGTTGATTTCATCAAATTTATTTTTAATTAAAAAACTATTTTTGGTTAACTTAAGCATTGGTATGTCATTATGACTATTACCAAAAACATATAAATCTTCTTTTTTAATTTTAAGCTGTTGTAATATTAGTTTTACTGCAGAACCTTTATCAAATCCCTTTGGTATAAAATCAACACTATCTCTGTGATAATAAATTGTAATAAAATCTGTCTCAAATTTACGGGCAAAACCATGAATAGAAGATAACTTA
>JAMOVU010000141.1 GCA_027067555.1 Candidatus Aminicenantota bacterium
TAGATCCTCATCTATATATCTTAAAATTATTTCATCACTTAAGCAATCCTTCATTTTTTATCCTCTCTTTTAATAACTCTCTTGCTTTGAACAATCTGTTTTTTACGGTTCCGAGTGGGAGTTCTGTTATCTCTGCTATTTCATCATAACTCATCTCTTTTAAGTATCTCATAAGTATTACTTCTCTAAAATTGGTCGGTAATTCATCGACTATTTTCCATAGGTATTCTCTTGTTTCATTGTTGCTGACAAAATCGAATCCGTCTTCATGAACATAATTATCAAACTTAAATGATTTAAAATCTTCTGTTTCACTATGAATTGATTCTATTTTCACTTTATCTTTTCTTATGTTATCAATTACAAGGTTATAGCATATTTTATAAGCCCATGTGGAAAATTTATATTCGAAATTGAATTTGTCTAATGAGGTGTAAAGTTTAAGAAAAAAATCCTGTGTTATTTCTTTGGACTTTTCTTCATTTTTTACCATGCGAAATACAAAACCGAATATTTTCTTGCTATATTTTCTCATAAGAGCCTCAAAGGATGAGGTTTTTCCTTTTAAAATCTCTTTAATAAGGAGTTTATCCTCATCCATTTTCATAATACGAATTTAACAATAAAAAGTTTTTAATATTCAACAATTTCAACATTCTCGGGTAAATCAATAATTAAGTCTTTTTCTGTTAATTTTATTCTTTTTTTGTAGTTTTTGAAGATGTAGTGATAGACAATACCTGAATTATCATCTTGGATTACTTTGATCGGCAGGAAATCCCTATTAAATTGAACAATAAATTTTATTCCTTGTTTTTTGTCTTTTATCATGATTTTATTTTTATCTGTTAATTTGCAAGAGAATCCTTTTACGGTGAAAAATATTCTCCATATGCTTGTTTCTTCTTTTTTATCTATATTACCTTTTTTTACCTGATTTTCTTCTTTGTTATAATAAACATATTCCTTGTTTTTTATTAAAAAGATTTTCTTTTCCGGTTTCAGGTATTCCCATTTAATTAAATTAATGTTTTTAAATAATATAATTCCGCTTTCTTCAATTTCCTTCTCGTTTTCAGTATAAACCTGTTGGATAAATTCAACCTGAAACGGAGAATTATTTTTAAGTGATTCTTTTATTTTATTTATAACTGAATTTGAGAAAAGTAAGGTATTTGATAAGATTAAAATTAATATTACTAATATTTTATGCAATGATTACTCCGAGAGCTATTGAATACAATTTGTCTGTTTCCTTTTCATTTCTTGAAGGAATAAGAATTGGTATCTTTGCTCCCATAATCACATGAGATACAGGTATTTTTAAATAATAGGTGAATGATTTACCGAAAATATTGCCTGATTCAATATTAGGCATAATCATTATTTGAACATTTCCGGCAACCGGATTTGTTATTCCCTTATGTTCCGCTGCTTGTCTTGATACTGCAATGTCAAGAGCCAATGGTCCGTAAACATTACATCCTTTAATTTCACCTCTTTTATTCATTTCTGTTAATTCTTTTGCATCAATTGTTGCTGGCATTGAATCTTTTACTGATTCAACAGCAGCCATAATTCCGACATTGGGATTTTCATATCCGAGTTTGTGAAAAACTTCAACGGAATT
>JAMOVU010000142.1 GCA_027067555.1 Candidatus Aminicenantota bacterium
GTGCTTAAAAATTATAATGTGGATGAGAAAAATCTGGGAGTTATGGGATGGAGTAATGGTGCTATTCTTACAATAGCTACGATTCTTGAAAGGGATTTCAAGTTTGCAATTCCTGGAGCCGGTGATGTTAACTGGATTTCTGATTGGGGTAATTGTAAGTTTGGAGTTCAGTTTGACAATCTCTATTTTGGGAAACCGTATTATGAAGACCTTAATCTTTATATTAAAAAATCTCCTCTTTTTAAATTAAAAAAGGTAAACACCCCTGTGTTGATTTTCTTTGGGGATAAGGATACAAATGTTCCTACAGAACAAGGTTGGGAGTTTTACAGGACAATGGAACAGCTTGGCAAAGAGGTTAAGTTTGTTGTTATGCCGGGAGAACCCCATGTTTTTGGAAAGCTTTCCCATCAGAAGAGAAAAGTTGCCGAAGAAGTAGAGTGGATTCATAAGCACATTGATGGTAAGTATAAAGAGATATTTAAGCTTATGAAAAAGGGCTCGAGAGTAGAGCTTTTGGAAAATATTAAACTTTTAAAAAGAGATAAAAATGGAGTTATCGGAAAAAGAATAAACGGTGTTTTAATTCCTGAGTTCGTTAAAGTTGGAGATATTAATGTGGCAAGGACAGAGCTTACAGTTGCTCAATTAAATGAATTTTTGAAAGTAAAACACCCTGAAAAAGTAATTAAGTGTACTCCAAACATGCCTGTACACGGGATATCAAGAAAAATCATGAAGGAGTATTTATCTTTTATAAATGAGAAAACAGGAAAGCATTTAAGGCTTATTAAAAAAAGCGAGTTTGAAAAATTAGTGAAAAGTGAAAAAGCGTTAGAGGAGAATACTTTGAAATACTGGATAGGATATGAACCAACCCCAAATGAAAGATTGGAATGGCTTAAATACTTGAATAAAAAGGGTTTGATGAAAAAGATGATAAAACCTGTTGCAAGTTTTCTTCCGACAAAATCGGGTCTTTATGATATAGGTGGTAATTTGCCGGAATTAACAGAAGAGGGAGATATCGTAGGGGAATGGTTCCTTTCAGTAAAGGGTGGTAAAACACTGAGCAAATGCAGGCAAAAATGGGCTGGTGTAAGACTTGTAGTGGAGGAAAAAACATCCAAAACCCAACACTAAAAGTTGTTCCAGCCTATTTTAAGACAAGACAGAAACAATTTTGCTGCTCAGCTCGGACGGCTGTTCAGCTGCTCTGCTCTATGAGATGTGTTGGGATATTGACAAATTTGAAAAGATAAATTATATTATCACTACTTTTATACTGGGAAGTCGTCTAACTGGCAGGACATCGGACTCTGGATCCGAGAGTTGGGGTTCGAATCCCTGCTTCCCAGTTTTTTTCTTTTGGAAAAAGAGCTTTTTTTGTGGATTGACTGGACACTTCTATTATTCTATAATTCTTTTCATTATGAAGAAAATAATTTATAAGTTTTTATTAATAGCTTTAGTTATGGGACTCTTTTTTAATATAAGCTGCAAAAAAAGAGAAAAGAGGAATTATAATGTAGTGGTAATTGTTATAGATGCTCTTCGTGCAGATCATCTCCCTCCTTATGGCTATAAAAAAATGACAGCTCCTTTTATTACTGAATTAAGTAAGAAATCAATTGTTTTTCATCATGCTTTTGCGGCTTCTTCGTGGACTGCACCTGCTACCGCTTCCATCTTTACATCTCTCTATCCTTTTCAACACGGTGTTTTAATGGGTCTTTTGGCAATAAGAAAGGCAAAGAGTATTGATCCCAATGTAACCGTTAATAGAATCCCGTCTAAGATAAAGACTATGCCGGAGGTTATGAAAAGTTTTTCTTACAAAACTTTTGGGATAGCTGATAATCTTAATATAAGTGTTTTAGAAGGGTTTGATCAAGGTTTTGATAAATTCGAAACAAAAAGCTACATAGGAGCCGAAAAGATTTATGAAAATCTTTTAAAGTGGAAGAGTAAGATAAAAAATAGTGGTAAATATTTTCTGTATATTCACTTTATGGATCCTCATGCTCCCTATCATGGAAGGGCGCCCTTGTATCAAAAAAAAGAAAAGTTTGAGGATGATATTAAGAGCAGATATGATAGTGAAATATATTTTGCTGATAAATACATAGAAAAATTATATAAGGAATTTGGCTGGGATAAAAACACTCTTCTTATTATAACTTCAGACCATGGGGAGGGGTTATGGGATCACGGATGGATGGATCATGGCCATTCTCTTTATTATGAGGAAGTGCATGTACCTTTAATTGTTCATTACCCTGAGGTAAAAAAGAGAAAGAATATTTACACTCCTGTATCAACAATAGATATTCTACCTACTATAAGAGATATATTAGGATATTCAGAAAGTAAAAAAGAAGAGGGTAAAAGCCTTTTACCTTTAATTAAAGGTAAGAAAAATAATTTGAACGAAAGACATATCTTACTCCATTTGTGGAAAAAGGTTAGGAAAGAGATGGAGCACGATGCTGTTATTTATGGAAGATGGCATTTTATTTTGGAAAATGGAAAAAAAAGAATGCTTTTTGATATGGGCAAAGATAGAAGAGAGAGATTTAATATCTACAGTGGGAAAAAGAAATTGGGCAAACAACTTGAGAATTATTTTTTTAAATTTAAGAAAAATTGTAGAAAATATGTTATAGAGAAAAAGAAAATAAAACTTAACAGAAAAGAGATTAACAAATTAAAAAGCCTCGGGTATGTAAATTAATTTTAAAGTGGGTTTGATTTTTTGCTTGCACTCATACCTTTAATTTAATACAATATTATTACGTATATAATAAGTAAATAATTCATCTGAGGAGGAATAATGTTTTTAAAATTAAACAAAAGGATTGAAAAAATTAAACCTTATATTCCCGGAAAACCGGAAGAGGTACTACAAAGGGAATTGGGGGTGGAGAGAATTATTAAACTTGCTTCAAATGAAAATCCTCTTGGCACATCTCCCAGGGCAATAGATGCTATAAAAGGAGAAACGGAAAAATCTTATTTTTATCCTGATGATACCTATTATTCTTTAAAAAACAAGCTTTCAAAATATTACAATGTACCCGATGAATGGATAATTTTAGGAAGTGGCTCTGTTGAACTTATTAAAATGGCTGCCAGCCTTGTGCTTGATGAGGGTAAATATGCCATTGTTTCAAAAAATTCATTTTTAATGTATGAGAAGGTTGTGCAGGAATTTGCAGGGGAAGAGTATATCTTATGGGTTGATACAACCGATAATTATGAATATGATTTAAAAGGTTTTGAAAAGGAATTGAATAGTGGCAAAAATATTAGTATCTTATTTATTGCAAATCCCAATAATCCCACAGGGAGTTATATACCTGCGGAGGAGCTTTATTCTTTTCTTAAAAAAGTTCCTGATAATATTCTTATAATTTTGGATGAAGCTTATGTGGAGTATGCAGATGCGGAGGATTATAAAAGTGGGCTTGAATGGGTAAAGGAGTTTCCAAATCTTTTTCTTTTAAGAACTCTTTCAAAAGCCTATGGACTTGCCGGGTTAAGAGTGGGTGTGGGAGTAGCCCAAAGAGAACTTTTAGAAGCCTTAATGAAGGTTCGTTTGCCTTTTAATGTATCAAGATTGGCTTCGGTTGCAGCGGAAGCAGCTATTGAGGATAAAGACTTTCTTGAGTTATCTTTTAAAACCAATAAAAAAGGAAAAGAATTCCTTTTTGAAGAATTAACTAAAATAGGCTTTAAAGTTTTCCCGTCACAAACCAATTTTTTAATGTTTATTCCCACGGTGGATCCCATTGAATTGGTGAAAAAGCTTGAAAAAAAAGGTATAATTTTAAGACCTTTGGGCCCCTTTGGTATTCCTGATGCAGTAAGAATAACAATTGGTACAATGGAACAAAATAAAATTTTTATTGATTCTCTTAAAGAAATTCTAAAGGAGTTCTAATATGTATGATTATGATTTGATTGTAATTGGTGGAGGACTTGGTGGATATGGAGCTGCTATAAGGGCAGCTCAAAAAGAAAAAAAAGTACTGCTTATTGAAAAGAATAGAATAGGTGGAGTCTGTCTTAATGTTGGCTGTATTCCAACTAAGGCTCTTTTACAATCAGCTCATATATATGATCAAGCGAAAAATTCGGATAAGTTTGGTGTTAAAGTGGAAAATGTTTCCTATGATTGGGAAAGTATCATTAGTTATAAAAATAGTATTGTTAATAAATTGGTCAAAGGGGTTGAATTCCTATTGAAAAAGAATAAAGTTATAGTGGAAAAAGGGGAGGCTTTTTTAAAAGATAATCATACTGTTTCAATTGGAGATAAAAAGTTTACAGGTGAAAATATTTTAATAGCAGTTGGCTCAAAACCGGCTGTTCCAAAATCATTTGAAGCATTTAATAGCGATAAAATGATTTTTTCTGATAAAGTTTTTGAATTTGAAAAACTTCCTTCCTCAATTACAATTGTAGGAGGAGGGGTTATAGGGATAGAGATAGCTTCTGTTTTGGGAAGTTTTGGAGTGGATGTTAAAATTATTGAAATAATGGATGAGATTCTTCCGGGGATTGACAGGGAGATCACCTCTAATCTAAAAAGGATTTTAAAAAAGAAGGGAATAACTATTTATACGAGTACCGCGGTTAAAAATATCATTGAAGCAGATAATTTGTTAAAAATTACAGTTGAAAAAGGAAATGAACAAATAGAAATAGAAAGTGAATATATTTTAATTGCTACAGGTAGGGTGGCAAATACCTGCGCATTAAAGCTTGAAAATACGGATATTCGGACGGAGACAAGAGGTTTTATTAAGGTAAATGATTTCTTAAGGGCAGGTGAAAATATTTATGCAGTGGGGGATGTTATCGGAGGAAAACTCCTTGCTCATAAGGCACTTCATGAAGGTTTAATTGCAGTTGAGAATATGTTCAGAGAAAAGATGAAAAAAATTGATGACACTTTAATTCCTGCTGTGATTTACACAACTCCTGAGATTGCAAACGTTGGATTTTCCGAAGAAGAGGCAAAAAATAAGTTTAGTGATTTAAAAATTGGAAAATTCCCCCTTGCTGCCAATGGAAAATCCTTAATAGAGGGAGAATCCACTGGATTTATGAAAGTTATCTTTCATGAAAATAGGCTAATCGGAGCTTCTTTAATGTCTCCTTCAGCCGGAGAGATGATTCATGGATTAGCATATATGGTAAAAGAAAAGGCAAAATATGAAGATTTAAAGGAGCTTGTTTTTCCCCACCCTACTGTGTCCGAATCAATAGGTGAGGCTTTTATGAATGCTTTTAATGAAGCTATTCACATTATGAATTAATTAAATTAGATTATTGTAATAAAGAGCAGCTGCCCCCAATATAGGATTTTCTTTATTTTCTGATACATCCAATTTTAATTTTTTTATAACAAAAGGGAAGGGAAAACCATCAAGCTCTTTGAACATACTAACTTTAAAAAGATTAAAAGCAGAGGAGATTGAACCTCCTAAAATTATGGCTTCCGGGTCATATAAGGAAAGTATTACTTTTATAGCCACCCCAAGATTTTCTCCAAATTCTTCAAATGCTTTTAGAGCTTTTTTATCCCCTTTCAGGGCTTCTTCGTAAAGCTCTTTTCCATCTTTTCCATATTTTATTTTAAAAAACTGACCGCTTGAATAATCTTCAATATTAGAATCTTTGTAAGGAACAGATCCTATTTCTCCTGCCCCGCAGTTTGCTCCTTCATAGAGTTTTCCGTTTATAATTATACCGGAGCCGAGTCCTGTCCCTATTGTTAATCCAACCATGTTTTTAAACCCTTTCCCCTTTCCATAATGGTATTCTCCCAGAGCAAAACAATTGGCATCATTATTAATGAAAACTGGAATTCCAAAATGCTCTTCCGTTTTTTTCTTTAAGTGGACTTCTTTCCAGGAAGGGATATTTTCCACCCTGTAAACAATGCCTTTTTCTGTATTTACCAGGCTTGGGACTCCTATTCCTATGGCAATAACATCCTTTGTTATAACTTTTTCTATTGTTTTAAACATTTCTTTTATTATTATTTCTTCATCTTGTGCATCTGCTGAAACGGATGTTTGATATTTTTCTTCTATCCTATTATTTACAACTCTTCCCGCTTGAACCTTTGTTCCTCCCAGGTCAACTCCTATTACCACATTCTTCATAGATCACCTCCACGGAAATGTTAATGATGGTTAAAATTATAATAAAGGGTAAATATTGTGTCAATTTTTTGAGTTGACATATCGCAAGTATTATCTTGAATATTTTTTGAATTTTGTATAAACTTTTTGATGGGAGAAAATCATAAAAGGTTTGGTACTTTTGATGGGGTCTTTGTACCTACTATTCTTACGATAATAGGTGTTATCCTTTACTTAAGACTTGGTTGGGTAGTGG
>JAMOVU010000143.1 GCA_027067555.1 Candidatus Aminicenantota bacterium
GGCTGTTTTTATTTTCAGAAATCCTGCTGACTCAAAGGCAAGTATGCTCAGAAGGGGAATCTCCCAATTCAAATTAAGCTGGTTTGAGAACAATAATGCAATAATAGCTGCTTATGAAAATATACCCGAAAGCATAGTGATAAGCTATGAAACAATTATGGAAAAAAAGCCCTGCGTTGAGAGAGCTTTCAGAAAATTAGGATTTAAAATAGATATGAACAGGATTAAAAGCCTTTACAGAACACAAAAAAATAGCGGAATGATTGTAACAAAAGAAGAGATGGCTGTCTATAAGAAGCTAAAAGAACTTGAAAAAAAGAGCTGTAAATAATGGGTAAAAAATTAGTCATAGTAGAATCTCCTTCAAAATCAAAAACCATTAATAAATATTTGGGCAAGGATTTCACAGTCAAAGCTTCAAAGGGGCATGTGAAAGACCTTCCTAAATCAAAAATGGGGATAGATATTGAGAATAATTTTGAGCCCCAGTATCAAATAATAAAAAATAAAAAATCGGTCATAGATGAGATAAAAAAAGCCGCAAAAAAGGCCGATGAAATTTTCCTTGCAACAGACCCTGACAGAGAGGGAGAAGCTATTTCATATCATCTTTATGAAGAGCTAAAAAATATAAACTCAAATATCAAAAGAGTTTTAATGAATGAAATTACCAAAAGAGGAGTTGAAGAGGCATTTAAAAATCCCACAAATATAGACCTTAAAAAAGTGGATTCTCAGATAGCAAGAAGGGTTCTGGACAGACTTGTTGGTTATAAGATTTCTCCTCTTTTATGGAAAAAAGTGAGCGGTGGTCTTTCCGCGGGAAGGGTTCAATCAATCGCCCTTAAAATGATTTGTGATCGTGAAAGGGAGATAAAGGCTTTTGTTCAAAAAGAGTACTGGACAATAAAGGCGGAGCTTTCCAAAAAAGAGCAGGAGCAAAAATTTTCCGCAAAATTGGAGAAAAAGGGAAATAAAAAAATTGAAATTCCCGATGAAAAATCCGCAAAAAAGATTGAAAAAGAGGTAAAGGGTTCTCCCTTTATAGTAGATGAGATCAAACTTAAAAAGAAAACTCGAAACCCTCTTCCTCCTTTTATTACCTCATCTTTACAGCAGGCAGCCTTTCAAACTTACAAATTTTCAGTTAAAAAAACAATGATGATTGCTCAAAAGCTCTATGAAGGTGTTCCGATTGGAGAAAGGGGCCCAATGGGACTTATAACATATATGAGAACCGATTCTCTTAGAGTCTCCCCCATTGCAATGAATGAGCTGAGGGCTTTTATTGAAAATAAATTCGGAAAGGATTATCTTTCTCCCAAACCGAGAGTTTACAAAAAAAAGAATAAGGCTCAGGATGCCCACGAAGCAATAAGGCCTACGGATATAAAGCTTACCCCCGAAGAGGTAAAACCATTTTTAAGCAATGATGAGTATAAGCTTTACAAACTAATCTGGGAAAGATTTTTACAATCTCAGATGGCCCCTGCAAAGATAAATGAGACTGAAATCTGGATCAAAGCCAAAGATTATCTTTTTAAAGCAACAGGGCAGATAATAGCTTTTGACGGATTTTTGAAGGTAGTGGGGCACAGCAAA
>JAMOVU010000144.1 GCA_027067555.1 Candidatus Aminicenantota bacterium
TAAAGGGGCTCCGAGATAACCTCTCTTTTTCCCCGCATTATCATATTCATCAAACCACATCAAACCCAATCCCCCGTGACCGTTTGTATTAATCTCATAAGAAAAATATCCGTTTCCGAGAAGAGCTGTTGTCAAACCATATCTCATCCTTTGATAGTTCGGCTTCCAATCGGGATTATTAAACGGGTTATCCTCTTCCTCCATGTATTCCTCAATCTCATAGGTTTCAACAAGTGAGAAATTGGGTAAATATCCCTTTTTTGAGATATTTATATAACCATGCTCACCGAGAACATAATAGCCCCAATCCTCATAACTTTCGGGGACATCAGCTTCCCAATTCGTAGGGCAACCCTCAAAAATAGTTCCGTTCAAATATTTGTAAAAATAACCGAATGAATTTGCGATGATGTATTTTCCTTTGTATTTCTTTCTTAAATATTCCAGCAGACTTTTACACCCTTCATACCATCTGTTATTAAAATCCG
The DNA here is from genome assembly GCA_027067555.1 of Candidatus Aminicenantota bacterium. GTDB lineage: Bacteria > Acidobacteriota > Aminicenantia > JAMOAD01 > JAMOAD01 > JALXDT01. The sequence goes on from JAMOVU010000144.1 coordinate 489, forward strand.
AATAATCATCCAACAGTGTATTCGAGCAATCGGGATCTATGGTTCTTGCTGACTCCTCTATAAGCCAGCTCTCTTCATGCTCAACCCTGTCAACAATATAACCATCCCAATCATCCTCATACTCCACCTTATAATTATTTATTGCAAATTCCACCCAATTTTGCTCCCCGTTTCCATCTCCGACGCTAAGCTTAGGACACATGGTTGACATATTCATAACCCATGTTCGAGGCCAAAAAGTTATGTGTGCCGCAATTCTTGTCCCTTTTTCATGAGAGGAAGCGGGCCTTACGAACCCCCTTTGAACTATAAGTTCTTTATTATTATAATCTATACCCAATATTTTCATTGATTCGTATTCGCAAGCAAGAGTATCCCCCTTTTCAAACAATGGTTTGTTTTTTTTATCAAAGAGAGATTCAACGGGGATTCTCGTCCGTGTAGTATTAATGTCCGCTCTAAGAGATGAACCTACCTGAGTTAAAAACCACTCTGCGGGAACCTTATCCATATTTGCGATTTTACAATCCTCGCTCCACCAATCCCAGTCTGTTTCAGTTATAGTATAATTCATGAATTGTTTTTGTGAGGGATTAGCTTGTTTAATCTCTCTTATCTTATCAATCTCCTCAACATCCCATTCACCGAACCCTATATAATCGTATCTTTTCAAATCACTGACAGGTTGCTCCCATATATCAGGCCACCACATCGCAAGTTTGGGATAACCGGATTCGGTTACCTCCTCATTGTTATCACTATTATTATCACTGCTCTCATCATCGCTCTGTTTACAAGAAGCAACAAAAAACAGAGTTATCAATAATAATGAGATGATAAATACAATCTTTCTCATATTAAAATAATACTCCCATAAAAGTTTTTTTTCAAGGACAGGATAGTAGCATTGTCTAACGGATTTGAGTTGTCCACCTCTTTTAGGACAACCCACAACTCAACTCAGAGATAGGAGCTCAGTGCTCGATGCTTTTAATATCAAGATATTGAGAAATAGCGGAAATAAAACTATAATATACCCATCTGTTAATAAGGTAGGTGTCTTATGATACAAAAAGAGGAAAAATTAGCGGCTGAAGAATTTGATAAGTGGG
>JAMOVU010000145.1 GCA_027067555.1 Candidatus Aminicenantota bacterium
TTTACAGTGGATACAGGCCACAGTTTTACTTCAGGACAACAGATGTTACGGGAGAGATAATATTGCCAGAGGGAGTAAAGATGGTGTTGCCGGGAGATAACACAGAGATGACAATAGAGTTGATAAAACCGATAGCAATGGAGAAAGGATTGAGGTTTGCTATCAGAGAGGGCGGAAGAACAATCGGAGCAGGTTCCGTTACCGAGATTATTGAATAAGAGGTGTTAAAATGGAAAAAATAAGAATAAAGTTAAAAGCATTTGATTATGTTTTGTTGGATAAGTCAGCTATAGATATAGTTGATAGAGCAAAAAACACTGGAGCCAAGGTTTCAGGGCCCATTCCCCTGCCGACAAAGATTCAGAGATTCTGTGTCCTCAGATCTCCCCATGTTGATAAGAGATCAAGGGAGCATTTTGAAATAAGGACACATAAAAGATTGATTCTTATTACTCAATATAATGATGAAACAATTCAAGAGCTTCAAAAGCTTGATTTGCCGGCAGGTATTGAAGTAGAAGTTAAAGCATTGTGAGGTTAAAATGATAGAAGGATTAATTGGAAGAAAAGTAGGTATGACTCAAATAATTAATGAGAACGGGGATATGGTTCCGGTTACAGTTATTAAGGCCGGTCCCTGTGTAATTGTTCAGAAGAAGACCGTTGATAAGGATGGATACGAAGCTGTTCAATTGGGTCTTATTGAGAACAAAAAAGTTAAAGGTCTTAATAAACCCCTTAAGGGTCATCTTGAAAAAAGAGGTGTAAAACAGGCAGTTAAGATTTTGAGGGAAGTGAGAGTTAGAGATGAAAAAGAGATTGAAGAGGGAAAAGAGCTTACTGTTGAGGTTTTTGAAAATGTTAAAAAGGTTAATGTGGTTGGCGTAAGCAAAGGAAAAGGATTTCAGGGAGTTATGAAAAGACATGGTTTTGGTGGTGGTAGAATGTCCCATGGTTCTAAGATTCATAGAACGCCCGGCTCTACCGGTGCGGCTACATATCCGGGAAGAGTTATGAAAGGAAAAAAATTACCCGGACATACAGGAAATGAAAGGGTTACGGTAAAGAATCTTAAAATAGAGAAAATTATTAAAGAAGATAATCTTATTCTTGTAAGAGGAGCTGTTCCAGGGCCAAACGGTGGTCTTGTGATAGTAAAAAATAGTGAATTTAGGAGAGGTTGAGATGTATAAGATTGAGGTAAAAAACAAAAATAATGAAAAGGTAAAAGAGATAGAATTACCTGAAGAAATTTTCAGCTATCCTACCAAAAAGCACCTTATCTGGGAAGTCGTAAAGGCTTTTCTTGCAAGCAGGAGAAGAGGAACCGCAGCTACGAAGACAAGAGGAGAGGTCAGAGGAGGTGGGAGAAAGCCCTGGCGTCAAAAGGGAAGAGGTACTGCAAGAGCCGGAAGCATCAGGTCTCCTCTCTGGAGGCACGGTGGAACAACTTTTGGACCCCGACCGAGAGACTATTATGTTAGGGTCCCTAAGAAAATGAAGAAGAATGCTCTCAAATCAGCGATTGCTGCTAAGTATAGAGATAATGAAATGTTGGTAATTGACGATCTTTCTATTGAATCCCCTAAAACAAAGATTTTTAATGATATCATTAAAAAATTTGAGATTAATTCTGTTTTGGTTGTGGATTCTAAGGAAAAAAATGCGAATTTTGAGAATCTTTATTTGGCTTCGAGAAATATTCCTAAAGTAAAATGCGTTTCCAATGAGGAAGTCAACATCTATGATATTGTTAGGTATAAAAATATAATGTTCAGTGAGGAAGGATTAAAATCTTTTTTGGAGAGAATTAAATGAAGTACGATAAATACGGAATTATCAAGGCACCTTTGGTTACGGAAAAACTTACAGATTTAAAAGAGAATGAGAGAACAGTTGGGTTTATAGTTGACCTGAAGGCTAATAAACATCAGATTAAAAGAGCTGTTGAGGAAATTTTTAAGGTTAAGGTTGAGAAGGTAAGAGTGGTTGTAAAAAAAGGAAAGCCCAGAAGATATGGTAGATTTGAATCAAGAACTCCAAAGATAAAAAAAGCTTATGTAAAGCTGAAAGAAGGCGAAAAAATGATTGAATTCTTTGAGGCGGTGTAAAAATGGGAATAAAAAATTACAAACCGGTAACACCTTCAAGAAGGTTTATGACAGGTTTTACATTTGAAGAGATTACATCGGAGTCTCCCTATAAGTCTTTAACTGTTAGCCTTAGGAAGAAAGGCGGCAGGAACAATATGGGAAGGATTACTGTAAGGCACAGAGGTGGAGGACACAAGAGAAGGTATAGAATAATTGATTTTAAAAGAGACAAGTTTGATGTTGAAGGAGTGGTGGAGAGTATTGAATATGATCCCAACAGATCATCAAGAATTGCTCTTATAAAATATGCGGATGGTGAAAGAAGATATATTATTGCTCCTAACAGTTTAAAGGTGGGAGACAGGATAATTTCCACTAATGGTGAGGCTGAAATAAGAGTTGGAAATTCTCTTCCTCTTGAGAAAATTCCTGTTGGAACCCTTGTTCATAATATTGAACTTTATCCCGGAAGGGGTGGTCAAATTGCAAGATCTGCAGGTACGCTCGCGAGAATTCTTGGAAAAGAGGGTAGGTATGCTATTAT